>DATFDL010000418.1:0-21519 GCA_035252155.1 Pirellulales bacterium
GCAAAAGACATGCCAAACCGCCGCATCGATTAAACCCAATACTGATTGCCTGAATGGCGCAAAATCCGTGCCGAACAGGATTGCCTCCGTGGCGTTCCGTGAGGGGCGGCGCGACGTCGAGCCGCAGTGCAAGAGGGTTCAGGGTTCAGGGTTCAGCATTTTTGTGAACGCCGAATCGCTTATGCTTAGCGAAGAGCTTGAAACCGATATCCTAAACATTCACAACCGTTAACCATCTGCGCGAACCAAGCAACCCCGAATGAGAATGCTGAACCCTGAACCCTTGATGGGGACTCGTTTCACTCGGCCCACCCTACATCGACCACAAACACTGTTAGGAAACCGACTATGTCGAAGATCAAAATCGACCCGGGCCTGTACGACCGGGCACAACGTGCGGCCTCGGCCGCCGGCTACAGTACTGTCGATGAATTCATCGCGCACTGCATCGAAAACGAACTGAAAAAGGTCCCAACCGACGATGCCGAGGCCCAGGTTTCCGACCAGCTTCGCGGCCTGGGATACATCGAGTGATATTTTTGATCACGCAACTGGTCGTTTGGCTCAACGCCCTGGCAAACGCCGTCGGCGGTCTGTTGCTCGCGCCGTTGGGCGTGCTGCCCGGCTGGCTTTCGGCCACGTTCGTGGCAATCATCACGGGCGTGGGGCTGCTGATCGTTTTCAAATACACGTCGAACCAACGAGCCATCAAGCGGGTAAAGGACGACATTAAGGCCAACCTGCTGGCGCTCAAGCTGTTCAAAGAAAACCCTGCGGTGACGCTCGGCGCCCAGGGCCGTATCATGGCCGCCGCGCTGCGGCTCATGGTGCTGGCAATCGTGCCGATGCTGGTGATGGTCGTGCCGGTGCTTTTGATGCTCGGCCAGCTCTCGCTCTGGTATCAGGGGCGTCCGCTGCGCGTGGGCGAAGCCGCTTTAGTAACAATGACGCTCAACGAAGACGCCGTTCCGCTGCCCGACGTACAATTAAAGCCGACCGACGCCTTTGCCGTCGCCATCGGCCCCGTGCGCGTGCCGAGCAAACGCGAGGTTTGCTGGAGCATCGAGGCGCGCCAGCCGGGCGAACATCGCCTGATGCTTCAAGTCGGCGGGCAAACGGCCGAAAAACAATTCGCCGTGGGCGATCGCTTGATGCGGATCAGCGCGCTGCGGCCCGGCTGGAGCTGGAGCGATGCGCTGATGTATCCCGCCGAGCGGCCCTTTGCCGCCGATTCGTCGATCCGCTCGATCGCCATCGATTACCCCACGCGGTCGTCGTGGACCAGCGGCGCCGACTCGTGGGTTGTTTATTGGTTCGCCGTCTCGATGGTCGCAGGTTTCGCCTTTCGCGGGCTGTTCAACGTCAACATGTGATGACCATGAACGCGCACATCATTATCGTCTCGGGTTTGCCGCGGTCGGGCACCTCGCTCATGATGCAGATGCTCGACAACGGCGGCGTGGCGGTGGTCACCGACGGCATCCGCACGGCCGACACCGACAATCCCAAGGGCTATTACGAGTTCGAGCGGGTCAAAAGCATCAAGCGCGACGCCTCGTGGCTGCCCGAGACGCGGGGCAAGGCGTTCAAGATGATCTCGCAGCTTCTCTACGATCTACCATCGAGCGAGCGGTATCGGATCATCTTTATGGAGCGCGATTTCGATGAGATGCTGGCGTCGCAAGAGAAGATGCTCGATCGGTTGGGCAAGCCCGCCGCGCCGCGCGATCAAATCAAAGGCGCCTACACGGTGCATTTGAATCGCCTGCAGGAATGGCTCGCTCGGCAAGCGAACATCGAGCTGCTGCGGATCAGCTACAAGGCGCTGCTGGCACAACCTGTTGAACATGCCCAGCGCGTGCGGCAGTTTCTGGGCGGCGACGTGGACATTGAACGCATGGTCAGCACCGTCGATCCGTCGTTGTATCGCAACCGGAAACCGTAGGGTGGGCCGAGTGAAACGAGTCCGCCAAAGGGTTCAGGGTTCAGGGTTCAGCATTTTCATTCGGGGTTGCTTGGTTCGCGCAGGGGGTTAGTGGTTGCGAAGGTTTAGGATATCGGTTTCAAGCTCTTCGCTACGCACAAGCGATTCGGCGCTCACAAAATTGCTGAACCCTGAACCCTATTGAACCCTACGTCGCCGCCCTTTGCACGCGCTGCTTCTCCATCACCACGCAGTTGCCAAGCTCGTTGTACTCGACGCGCGACATGAATGCCCGCATCAGCATGATTCCGCGGCCCGAGGGAATTTCCAGCCGCTCGGGATCGGTGCAGTCGGGCACGTCGTCGGGATTGAAGCCGGCGCCCTCGTCGCGAATCTCAACCCAGAGCCGCTCAGGCGCCAGCTTGCACAACACATGGACGCGTTTACTCGGATCAGACCGGTTGCCGTGACGAATGGCGTTGACCAGCGCTTCTTCGAGCGCCAGATGGACACTGTGTACTTCGTGCTCGCTCCACTGGTGCTCGGCCAGTTGCGTCAGCAGATCGTCGAGCAGGCGCTGGCCGGCGCCGGTTTCGCTGGGAATGACCTGCTCGGTCTTCCAGGTCCAACGTTCGTCTGACATGGCGCCGGCGACTCGACAAAAACGAAAATGACGTGCCCGCTAGAAGGCGGCGAGGGCTTCCGCTTCGTCGTCCTTGATGTCGAACAGTTTGTTCAACTTGGTGATGGCGAAGACTTCATAAATCTCGGGACGGATATTGCAGAGCTTGAGCTTGCCCGAACGCGACTTGACCTTCTTGTCGAGCGTGATCAACTTGCCCAAGGCGGCGCTGGAAAGAAAATCGACCTTGGAAAAGTTGAGCACCAGTTTGCCGCGCTGCTCTTGTTCGACGAGCTGGAACAGTTCGTTGCCTAGCTCTTGAATGCTGGCCTCGTCCAGGATTTTTCGGTCGACGAACCGGACCACGGTGACGTCGCCCATCTCGGAAACTTCCAACCGGCGATGCGCAGCCATGAAAGGCGTACTCCACAAGATGAACCGCGGGCCGCAGTCGCCGCGCCCCAAGACGAGCCAGGCGGCACGCAACTGCCTGAACAGCACGTGCCTATCATTATGGCCTGCCGGCGCCCTGTCAAGCAACCTAATAACCGCGGCGGCCCTGGGCGGCGATCAGCTTGCGGGTCGACCGCTCGATGAGCAAATAATTAGAACCCTGGTATTCCGTGACCGTGCCCGAAATCACCCATTCGACGGTGTCGGGCGTGCTGCCCATGATCCGGGCGACCCGTTCGAGATTGAGGTTTTCAAGACAGACGTATTGGATCCCGGCCGAAGTGACAAAATTGATGCGAGTGCCTACCAGGGCGAAGCGTCCGGGCTCGTCCTTGAGCTTGGTGCCCTCGCGGTGGAGCATGTTCTTCGAGGCGGCGGAGGGCGTATCGGTCTGGGGTCCTTTGCGGTTCGTCGAGTGGGCGAGGGGGCAAAGAGGCGAGGGGGCGATTTCTTCGTTCACCTCTTCGCCTCGTCGCCTCGTCGCCTTGTCGTCGGTCCGACTGGCGCGTTGCTCAGACGGTTGCGCCGCCAGCCCGGAAAGGCTCGCCACCGCCGCCAAGGCCAGCCCCACGCCGCACCGCCGGGCGCGCGACCAACCTGCGCCGGCGAGGCGTCGGGATCCAGCAGAATTCTCCATCGTCGGATCGAGTTCGCGTCGCACCTTCTGCCTCCGCGTGCAGCCCCGGCCCTTGTGGCCGGCTTTTGCCCCTCTCTATCCCGGATTACTCATCAGCCTGCAGGGGCCCCCGGCCCCTTCATCGCCAGGCTGTGAAGAATCAACACCGCACCGATCGACATCAAGGCCCAACCAGCCCATTCAGGCGGTTTGACGACTTTGCGGGTTGAGCCGGTCGCGGCGGCCATCACCGGATTGTTGCGCAGAGCACTGCCACTCGACTGGGAGTTGAGCATTCGCGTGCTGTGTTCGTTCAAGACATACGAATCGACCAGGCGGAACTGAATGCCCAGCAAGAGCAACACGATGCCCGCCATGAAGTAGTGGTTGCGATTGAGTTCCACCGTCGCACCTCCAAGATTGAGGAACCGGCAAGCGGCTCGCCTCGTATCTCGATTATCGTGCAAGGGCCACGGCGTGCTTCAAGAGTTCAGTCTGAATGCGGGTTTTGACGATGGCCGGGGGTGGCTGGGCAGAGGCTTGCCGATGCCCCGGTCCGTGTGCGCCGGGGCATCGTTACACTCTGCCCCAGCCACCCGTTGAGGAGGATGGCCTCCGCACAGTATCCTAGCTTCGCGGGTCGCACGTGCCGCCCAGCAGCCGACCAAGGAGCCCAAGCCGTGGAACAACGTCAAGCCGCGCCCCTGAGCTTGCCGCGGGCGATGCTCCGCACGTGCCGCCGCAGCCTCCGCCGCTCGAAGGTTGCCGATACCAGCGGCCAAGAGATGACCGGCGGGGCATTGATGATGCGCTCGCTGATTTTGCGAAGGATCTTGCTCCGCGAGGTGCTCGCCGACAACGAGCTGCACGTCGGGCTGATTCTGCCCCCTTCAGCCGGCGGCGCGCTGGCCAACGCCGCGGTCGGCCTGGCCGGGCGGATCGCCGTCAATCTCAACTACACGGTCTCGGCCGAGGTGATGAACTCGTGCATCCGGCAGGCCGGCATTCGTCACGTGCTCACCAGCCGCCGCGTGATGGACAAATTGGGATATGCACTCGATGCCGAGGCGATTTATCTCGAAGAATTCCGCGATAAGGTGACGCTGGCCGATAAGTTGGTGACGGCCCTGCAAACCTACGTCTGCCCGATTGCACTGCTCGAACGCCGCTTGGGTCTCACTCGCGTCTCGCCCGACGACGTGCTGACGGTGATCTTCACTTCCGGCTCGACGGGCGACCCCAAGGGCGTGATGCTCACGCACCGCAACGTCGGCTCGAACATCGAAGCGTTCGATCAGCTCGTGCGGCTGAACGACCAGGACGTACTGGCCGGTATTCTGCCGTTCTTTCACTCGTTCGGCTACACCACGACGCTCTGGACCATGCTGATGCTGCCGCCCAAGGCGGTGTATCACTACGATCCGCGCGATGCGCGGCACGTGGGCGAAATGTGCGGCAAGCACCGGGCGACGATCATGATCGCCACGCCCACGTTTTTGCGGTTTTACCTGAAGCGGTGCCAGCCCGAAGAATTTGCCGCGCTCGAAGTCGTGCTGGCGGGCGCCGAAAAACTGCCCAAAGAGTTGTGCGACGCGTTCGAGGGGAAGTTCGGAGTGCGCCCGGTCGAGGGCTACGGCGCCACCGAGCTGTCGCCTGTCGCGGCCGTCAACATTCCACCCAGCCGCGCCGCCGCCGGCCGCGTGATGGCCAAGGAGGGCACCGTCGGCCGTCCGTTGCCGAACGTAACCGCCAAAATCGTCGATTCGGAAACCGGCGCCGAGCTAGGCGTCGATCAGCCGGGAATGCTCTGGGTCAAGGGACCGAACGTGATGCTCGGCTACCTGGGCCGCCCCGAAAAAACGGCCGAGGTCATCCACGACGGCTGGTATAAGACCGGCGACATCGCGGCCATCGACTCCGAGGGGTTTATTCGCATCACCGGTCGCGAGAGCCGTTTCTCGAAACTCGGCGGCGAGATGGTGCCGCACCTCAAGATCGAAGAAACGATTCAGCGAATCATCGGCGCCGGCGAAGACGAGCTGAAGGTGGCGGTGTCGGCCGTGCCCGACCCGCGCAAAGGTGAACGGCTGGTGGTGCTCCACACGCCGCTCGAAAAATCGCCCGAGCAGATTTGCAAAGAGCTCTCGCAGGCCGGGCTGCCGAACCTCTGGATTCCCTCGCCCGACAGCTTTTGCGAAGTCGCGGAGATTCCGGTGCTGGGAACCGGCAAGGTCGATTTGAAAGCGTTGCAAAACCTGGCCCTGGAGCGCTGCGGCGGCGCACGCGCATAGCGTAGGCGTCCTCGCTTGCGCAACAAGACGGTACCCGGTGGCTGGGGCAGAGCCGCGCGAACGGCCTGGAACCAAAGCATCGACGAGGTCGCGGCGATGCCCCGGTGACGTTACCACCGGGGCATCGCTGGCCGACAACGCGGTTATAGAAAACTCGGCGCTAAACCGGCCAGCTTCTGCCCCGGCCACCGTAGCATTGGAGCAATCAATGGCTCAACGACTTTTGTTAGCGTTTCTGCTGGCGGTCGCCGCCAAGGCCGCCGCGGCCGACATCAAAACGTCGCCGCTTTATGGGCGAATCAAGAAATCGCTCGACGCGGTTCCCGCCATCGACACTCACGATCACCTGCGAGCGTTCGGCGAGATTCCGTTCAAGGACGAGACCGATCGCGGTCCCGCGATGACGCTGCACAGCATTTGGCAAGGCAGCTACTATCCCTGGACCAATCGCCTTTCGGCCTGGCCCAAGGGCGGCTCGTTCGATGCTTGGTGGAAGACGGCGAGGCACGACTTCGACGACGCTCGGGCGACCAGCTTTTATCGCTACCTGCTGCCCGCCTTTCGCGATTTGTATGGCGTCGATTTCGAGACGATGAGCGACGAACAGGCCCGCAAGCTGAACGACCAGATCGTCGCCCATTATCGCGACCGAACGTGGCTGGAAGAGGTGATTACTCGCCGGGCGAACATCGAGCTGATGTTCATCGATCCCTATTGGGCGCGGCTGCAGTTCCAGCGCGAATACAGGTTCTCGGTGCCTGTGCTGAACGTCACTTCGATGGTCAAAGGCACGCACCGCGGCGAATTCACCAACCCGCTCGACAGCCCGTACGTCTTCGCCGAGCAGCATGATTTGCCGCTCAAAACGCTCGACGACTACCTGGCGGTCATAGACGCCATTTTTGCCCAAGCCGTGGCGGCCGACGCGGCCTGCTTGAAATCGACGCTCGCCTACGAACGGACGCTGCGATTTGAAAATGTGCCCCGCGAGCGGGCCGAGGCGGCCTTTGGTCGGCCCCGCGGCGAGCTATCGCCTGCCGAGCGGCAGGATTTTGAAGACTACCTGTTTTGGCGGATTGTCGAATTGAGCGCCAAGCACGATCTGCCGTTCCAGATCCACACAGGGCAAGCCCGCGTGCAAGGCTCGAATCCCATGCTGCTAGTCGACTTGATCGAGTCGAATCCCAAAACAAAATTCGTCTTGTTTCATGGCGGCTTTCCCTGGATCGGCGAGACGGGCGTGATCGCCATGCGTCACAAAAACGTCTGGATCGATTCGGTCTGGCTGCCGACTCTGAGCTACACGATGGCCAAACGGGCCTACCAGGAATGGCTGGAGGTCATTCCTTCCGACCGCATCATGTGGGGCGCCGACACAGTCCAGGCCGAGGGCATTTACGCCGCCACCGAGTTCACCCGCCAGTGCCTGGCCGAAGCCTTGGCCGAAAAAGTCGAACGCCGCGAATTGCGCGAAGAGCAAGCTCTGCGCATCGGCCGACAGATCATGCGAGAAAATGCGCTAAAGCTCTTTCCCAAACTAAAGCGGCAGCTTTGGCGCACGAAGCCGATAAATTCCTCTCCCTCCGGGAGAGGGTAGGTGAGGGCCGACAGGGCGCAGCGGCAACCGTCGCGGCGCGGACGGACCAGAAGATCCAGGCGGCTGACCACAATCCCGTTTCCCTGGCGAGCGGTTCCCGCTTTGATCGAGATTTCGTTCGCGGCGGGCCTCGCCATGTAGCAATGCTTGGCACGACTTGCACTTTTCAATAGGGCGACGCTCGGCGGCCAATCGCTACAGCCTGGCGGCGCGTCCAAGGCGCCGGCAACAGCGGCAGGGCCTGCTCACCGGTGCCGACGGCTTCTCATCAGGACATTGGCTAGACTGGAGACGGTCGACGAAGGGCCGATGGGAGAAATGAACAATGTTCAAGTTGCCCGATGAACCGCTGAAGCGACAAGAGGCATTTAAGAAACTGCTCAACAAGCCGCGCACCTTTGCGCCCGGCGAGTGGCTCGACCTGTACCGGAGCTTGGCGGATGAAGCCGACCTTCCAACGCGCACACTTGGTTTAGCGGTAATGGGTTGGCTGCGGGAATGGGCGACTGCCCGCGCTGGCCAACCGCAGCAGGACAGGTCTTTCCGCCATTTGTTGTGGAAGCCGTTTTCGGAGAAGACACCCTCGGCTGTCGTAGCCGTGGCGGATCACGAAAAGGTGCCCGACGTTTTGGCGCTGAACGAGCTGTCGCGCAATCTGAGCAAGGCGAGCTGTCCAGCGACGCGGTTCCAACTGGTCGATCTGAAAGATCCTGACTGGCGACCGCTCGACGTGGGAAACTTGCGAGCAATTTGCTTCGTGGGCCGGCCGGCTTCCTTCAAGGCGTGCAGCTTAATCGACGACATTCCCAAGGACCGAGTGTTCGAGTTGCCGGAAGACACGTTGGGGATGCGAGGCCAGCCGGTCAGCAAGAAGTCGGCTGAGGTCTTTCACCACATTCAGCAGAATCGCCCGAATGCCGGGGCGATCAAGTTCAAAAGCCAGCAGCGCCGCGAGGCGCAACGCACGCGACGCGAAGATTACGCCGTCGTGCAACGCTTTATCGTCCGCCACGGAGCAAAGGATGTGGCCATCGTCGTTCTGGCCGGGTCGACGAGTCTGGGAACCTATGCCGCGGCGCAGTGGGCGACTTCGGAATATTGTGATTCGGAACTGCAAGAGGCAATAACGCAGGCCTCCAACGACCCGCGGAGCATGGAGGTGCTGCTTGAAGTCAGGGGCACGATCCACGACCCGCCACGACTGTGGGACCCCGATGAAATCACGGTAAAGAAAGTTTTTATCAACGGCAAACGATTTGCCCAAGGCGGTCCGGGCACGATCACGATCGGGCTTCGTCATCGAAAGCCGCTCGAAGTCGGCTATGTGCTTTTCGATGACGACGAGGTTCATATTCAGAACCATAATGCACTGGCCGCGCTGGTCGCGGTGTGTTTGAAAGCGAGCACGTCCAAGCCGCGTGCAGACCTGCCACTCAAACAGATCTGGGCCGACCCGGGCGTTTGGATGAGCGCGACAACCGGCGACAACCGCGGCCTCGAGCCGGTTTCGTTCCTGCGTGACAACGTCAAGAAGGCCTACTTGATGGAACGTCTCAGCGTCATGGCGAAGGGCCGTAAGACGGTGAGCCTCGATTGCATCGTTGTCGTGTGCCACGGCTGATTCTCCAGGAGGTTGAAAGTTTTCCATGGAATCCCACCGCGTCCCACGTGGGTCGGCGGCTACCATCATTGTCCCGGCACCGAATCGGACTGAATTGCCGTCAATGTAATCGGAGGACCGCATGACTGTTGATGCACGCCCTCGTTGGCGCTCGTTAGAGCAGATTTTGCAACAACTTCGGCGCAAGAGGGCGCTGGAGTTATCAGATGGCGAGAAACCGGTGGAGTCGGCGGCGGTGAGCGGGGAGCGTGAAAGCGAACCGACCACGGCGCCGCAGGCGACGACGGCAGTTGCAAACTCTGGAACGTCGTGTAGTTGGTTGATTGCTGGTGAGTTGGGTGGACGTTTGCCTGACCGGTAATTGACCGTGTCTTAGCCTATGGGAGATTGAACATGCTGTGCAAAACCATTGCTGGGGGCCGACCCAAACCATCGGCCAACCGCCTCGCCCGAAAGAGCTCGGGCGCGACGGAATTCGCGCCCGCGTTCGCCCATGTCGCGCGCGACACCGTCGAAAGCGGCAAGAGGACGGCTAGCGCTGAGAGGGAGCTCGAACGCCGCCGTCAAGCGCCAGGAGAATAGGCCACACATGGCGGCTGCCATCCTGATGTCGAGCGACTTTGAGTGTCTCACGGCCGTCGAAGGCGACTGCGACCGCGAAGCCAATGGCTTGGCGGCGCAGGCCTTCGTCGAGGCCGTGGGGCGACTCGTTCCGAGTTTGCCTGGCCCGTCGGGAATCTTCACGCCTTACGGCCGGGTGTATATCGACGCCGGACAGCACATTGAGCTGGCGCTGCGCGAGTGCGGCTCACCGTATGAGTTTGCACTGCTAACCGAGCAGGCGAACATGTTGGCCGCCCGCGCCACGGAACTGCTCGCCAACACCGGAACGCGATTGCTGTTGACCAACAATGTTCACGGTGGACTCTTAATGGCGAGGAACCAGGCGACGTGGGGAAGCCATGAGAACTACCTGGTCGACCGGCATCCACGATCTTTTGGCCCTGAGATCCTGCCGTTTTTGAGCACGCGCGTTTACGGCGGGGCGGGAGGGGTGGACTATGCAAGCGGCGACTTTTTGGCCGGTGTGCGGGCAAACTACATGACGCTCGACGCCGGCGGCCACACCACTCACGACCGGGCCTTGCACTCACTGGGGCGCGAGGAGCACCACATGGGCGCGAGCCCCAATCGCTATCGTTACCACCTTCTGTTGGGCGATGGCCACTCTTCGCAGTGGAATTGCGCAATTCATTATGGCGCCACCGCGTTGGCGCTGAAGGCCATCGACTTCGACCGCAGTCTTGTGCACCGTCTGCCATCGCTGCCGACCAATGGCGACAACCCCTGGGTAAAGATCACGCACAACTATAATCGCCTGGCAAGGGCGGGCGAGCGGCTGCGCGTCGCCGCCGTCGTCGCGGAGGTGCAACGCGTGATTTGGATGGCGCGCGCCGCTATGCCGATTCCTTGCCCCATCCGCCCGAATGGATCGGACGGTTGCTCGACGACTGGGAGGCAATGCTCCTTGCGTTTGAGCGCGACGACCAGGAGTGGCTCTCAGCTCGCCTCGATCCGTGGATCAAGCATGCCCTGTTTTCGGAAGTGCTAAAGCAACTCGGGCATGGTTGGCGAGACGTGCCCGGCAATAAGGAACTGTGCTCGCAGCTTGCCTTAATCGATCATTCTTATCATGCGTTTGCCAGCCAGCCGTCGGTGTTTGCCGAACTCGAACGCGTGGGTGTGCTGGAGCATCGTGTCGGAACGGCGACGCCACCGGGGTGCGAGAGCGAGCCCTATGTGCCCGACACGATCACCCGCGCCCGCCCACGTGCACAATTCATCAAGGAGTACTCAGGCGTCGGCACCATGATGCTTGATTGGTCCGGCGTGCACGATCTGGAACGGCGTCGTTATCGGGAATTAGACGACCCATTTGCCAGTGAGTTCGGTCCCTGGCAAGGTCAGCGGGCAGCGGGCGACGATCTGGCGTACCGCGGAATTCGCCGACTGACCGGCGAATTGCGTGCGCTGAACAGGCCGCCGGCGCACGACATGCTAGAGCGCCTGGCGTCGGTCTTCGCGGCGTATGAATCTGGCAGATACCATGACGCACGGGAGATGCTCGACAGCCTTGAAGCTTTGGGCGCTGAGGAATTGCCGGCCGCCCGCCAGAACTATCTGCGGTATCGGGCCTTCGTAGAGACGCGCCGTGGAATGTTGAATGGCACGACCTACCTCGACCGGCTGAGGTCGCGCGAGGGACTCGACATCTCGCTCGCCACCGACTATATGTTGGTCGCGCGTTTTTCGGGCCTCGCGCCCCGGCCCGATCTGGCTGCCTGGGCGACGCGCGGTTTGGCACTGCTGCCGAGCGACCCCGCGGCCCCGTTTCCACCGGCCGTGCATGAGCACCATGCGGCCTGGCTCCTGGTTGAAGGGCGGCTCGCCGCGGCGCGTGATGTGTTAGAACAACTGCGGGCAAACGCGACGTGGACCGGCAATCTGCGCATCCAGGGCCGGGTGCTCGGCATGCTTGCGGAAATCTACCGGCAATTTGGCGAACCAGCGCGCGCCCTCGCCGCGCTCGACGAAGCGGAAGAATTGCAGCGGGCGAATGGTTACGAGGGCGACCTGGCCGATTTCACCTGGCTCGCCCGTGCCAAGCTTGTGCCTGGCCAGCGGAAGGTGAGGTCGCTATTGCGCCAGGCCCGTTGGGTGCAGACCAGCATGGGCAACCCGATGGGGTCGGCTCGCAGCCTCTTGCTGGGAGCACGTCTTCTTCCGCCTCGCTATCGCTTCACCGCCGAGCGGCGACGCCAGCAAGTTCTTAAGCTTGCCGCGAGCGTCCCCGCTCTGGCCGAGTGCCGGTTGGTCCGTAGAATTACGGCGCGGTGGGCGGACTGGATCAGCGGCGCGGTCCCGTCGGGCGAGCGAGATTGTTTTTGGGGGTTATGAGGTGTCTTTCAGGAGCCAGGATGAGTCATGCTTGTGATTTCGCGGCAAGTCAATGAATCGCTCGTGATCAACGGCGACATTACCGTGGTTGTCGTCGCCATTCGCGGCGACAAAGTGCGGCTTGGTGTGGAGTCTCCCCCCGACGTAGCAGTCCATCGCCACGAGGCTTACGACGCCATTCACCGCACGAAGCAACCGACCGAGACTGCTCCCGAGCCCTGCGCGCCCATGATTTATATCTGCGGGTAAATTGGGCGGCCACGCCAGCGTGGACTTACGCTGGGCGGCACGGCTCCTCTGCCCCGCGGCCCCCCCCCGGTGATTATATCACGGCGAGCCCGGTATCGCGGATCGTCCTATGCGTCGGACGTTCAGGCGCAAGTCCTTACGTCGGAAACAGATCGAGCGAACGACGACCATAGTTCCTGAGAGCCCGCAGCCTCCTCCGATAATTGCATGGTGAGTCGATCGCAAAATGCCGAGGCGCTTCGCAAAAAATTCGTGGTTGCTGTTGCTAGCCGCCGCCAACTAGCCACTATTATTCTGAGACATCATTGTAGTTATCCCGACGCTGTGAACCGCGTTGACTGCTGGAAAGGAAGACAGACGGGTAATCGACGACTGCGCGGTGTTGTGTTGACACCAAACATGGGAGCGGATGCTCGCCGCACCATCGTCGAGACATGCCGAGCATTGCGTGCTCGACAACCCGGCGCCACGCGCCGTCAGGGCGTCACTGTTGTCCGTGGTATGGGGGCGCCATCGGAGGAGGTGCCATTTGTCTTCCACGTTGCAGGTTCCCAGAAATGTCACTTGGCTTGCTGGTGTTTGCGGCGGCAAGCTGGGCTACAGCAGACGAGAACAGAGAGCATTGATCGAAAGGTGCCGGTCTCGCGCGGCCGATGCGATTACTAATGGCGCGGGGCCGAACGGAGATGTCCATCACTGGTCTATGAGGCATGTCGTTGACGAGGTTGTCGCGCAAATGGTGCCCCCGCTTGCGATTCGGCTCCGCCTAAGTTCAACCGCGCAGGGAACCTTTGTGAAGGAATGCTCAACTATTACTTCATGCTTCGACAAACTCGATCCGCGTCTGCGCAGACCCGGGTTCGTGTGCAAGGCCCATGTCGCCCTAAGCGCGATCAGACATTATGCGCCTGAAAAATGGCGCAGCCTTGGCGTGGATGAACACGATGTGGATCCTCTGATGGCCAAGTGTTTGATCAGAGCGCGTGACGAAGCCCCCAGGCTCGCCGCGCGACAATACGATCCCTTGGACTGGTGCAGTGACGTAGCCTGTCTTGCAGCGGCCGAGGTTACGATAGAGCGGCTAGCGGGCCGCCGACGATCCGATGATCCTGACCTCGATGGCGCCACATTCGTGGCTGCGTGTCTCGGTAAGGCGTCGGATTCAATTTTTGTCAAACGACGCCCCCCGACCACCAATTTGGAGGGTTGGTGTTGGACGATCATAAACCGCCAGGAAAAAGAGCTTATCAGGCAAAGAAAACGAGAGCGCCGCAGTCGCAGCAAGCTCGAGGAACGTGTCCTTAATGGCCGTTTAACTGCCGACACCACCGATGGCGCCGGGAGGCTCCATAATCGCCCTGAGACTTCTTCCGTCGACTCGCTGTCCAAGGCATTGGAATTAGCCTTTTGCGAGCTTAAAGGATCCGATCAAGAAATCCTGGCGTTGCGTTTTGAAGGAGCGGCGAAGATGGCAAGCCGGAACGCACAGCAGCGGGATTGGCCAGTTGAATCGCCCGGCTCCGACGTGAATGCGCAGTACAAGGCAATCGCGAAAGAATTGGGCATCACCGCATCCGCCGCAAAACAGAGAGGATATCGTGCACTCGAACGGTTTAAGGAGATCGCGACAGCGATTCTTAGCGAGGCCCAGAAGCGCGCCTTTGATCGACTCTCTTCGCGCGAGCGGGAGATGCTACTTGCCCGTTTCGGCGATTTAGACGCGATTGCCAAGCAATATGACCAAAAGATCACGAAACAGATTCGCGAGACATACGAGCAGATCGGAAAGCAGTTTAACTTGTCGGTGGACGCAGCCCGGGAGGAGGTAGGTCGGCACCGCCAGCGATATTTTCTGTTCTTGAATCGGGAGTTCGCAAAACAGGCCGCGTTCGATCGGCTGTCGCGCGCTCAGAAAGAAATACTGCTAGCCGCTTTCCAGACTTCTGATGGCGTGCTGAGGTATAGTGACTTCACCTCAGCCACTAGTGCACTCGGCAAAACGGCCTACGACGCAATCAGTGAAAAGCTCGGCTGCGACGATCAGGCCGCGCGCGATCGAGTAGCGAACGCTCTCAAACGGTATTTTAGATCCCTTGACGAGGAGAATTCGCCATGAGCCTTGCTAGACTTTTCGCTGATTATTTTTCTCCTTGCCTTAGTCGCGACGAGATAAAGGGTTACCCCAATCTTCTCTCGCCTCGTGATCGCGAGCGCGTAGCATTCCACCTGGACGTTTGCCCCGATTGCAGTAAGCGGCACCGAAAGCTCATGCGCCTAGTGGAGATGAACGCTGGCAATGCGCTGGATTCACTCGCAGGATGGGGCTGCAGCCGCATAGGTGGAGCGGAGATTTGCCCCGGCAATCAGTTGAATCCGTTGGTCGCGCCGGGCATTGCTGCGGGCGTCGCCGTGGCACCGCAGCCAACGAGAGACGAAATGGGAGCAGGGCGCTCTCCGGCGGTAGCCGATGGCGACCTTTGGCCCGCCACTTCGTGGCGGACCGCGGCCGCGCTCGCCACGGACCGGTACAACGGTCGTTTAGAAGCTCTCGGTGCAATCGCGTTGCTCGAGTTTGACGCCTGGTTCGCGACCGTGCAAGCCGCCAGTGTCGTGGGCTGCGAAGCTCAGGTTCACCACGGGGCAATCGAGAAGGTGGCGTTGCCGGACGAACGACACATCTGCTCACCCGGACCCGAAATGGAGGCCGACGTTACCTTGTGGGTCAGATCGTCACAGCGAACGGGCAGGATCGAGCGAGTTCGCGCTACCGCGGAATGCAGGTCTGCCTCGCAAGGACGCTGGGAGTATCGCTTGCGGATCCCAGCAGATAAGGCCACCGCTGATGGCGACCTAGCACTGCTTGGTGCTGAGGTCTACATCCCGCGAGACCGCCATTGGCGTTCCGAGCGTACTTCGCTTGGACGCGGGGCACACGGCGACCTCGAAACGGAGTTTGTCAAGAGCGAGCTGCCGCCCGACATGCTCGGCCGGTTGTGGAATCGCCAGCCAACGGTCGTTGCTTTCGCGGTCGTCGGATCCGGTCTTTTGCCCGATCCCGCGGCGTTTAATAGCGACCCGAAAAGCTTCGCGAAAGCCATGAAGACGAATCCTCCGCACATGCTCATGCATTTGGAGATTACGCAGTGCGGCACGCACCTTGAGAGCAAGTTTGGTCCATTATCCACCGACCGGCTCAAAGAGCTTTACGAGCGGTTGGGCTTGGCGGCGCTTTTACCTCGTGATGCTGGGATTTCTGTGCGGCTCTGCGAATATGAGCGGGACAAGATGCCAGAGTCTTGCTCGCCTTGGGCCTATCCGGCACCTGCCATTCGAGGCGAATGTTATTCCCTGGCTTTGACGGCGGGACTGGTGGGCTGCGTAACGCAGACACCGCCGGGAGCGTGGGTCGTTTTTACGGGCGTCGTCGATCCAATGACGCTTGACGTTCGGCGCGTCGAAAGGATCGTGGACAAACTTCGCCTGATTCGCGGCGGCCATGGGCAAGCACAACGCTTTGAAATGCTTCATAAAGAAGTTTATTGCCACGACAACGCATGCGAATACCTCGGGCCCGAACAACAGCGCGTCTTACCGGGCCATGTCAAGATGACCGTGGTCCCGCTCGATAATGTCGACGATTTCTTCACATCCGCGCCAGACTTTAACGTCACGCCGCTGAACGATGTCGGCTGGAAGGATTTTTTGAACGAATCGTTTGAGACAGTGCCAGACCGGGTGGCGGAGCTGGCGCGTGAGGGCATGCTTATCGTGGCTGTTCGCCATGTATCCGACGCGTTGCGGCTGGTGGGCTACGACCGGCGCTATTCATTTCCCCCTTCATGTGAAGCGGGACCGCTGCGAGTTTTTCGCCTGACCGCGAACAGGCCTGTGACCGTCGACCCCACCGCGGCGACCGAAATGCAGAATTGGTTCCTGGCGCGGCTGGAGGAAAAGATGGGCGCAGGTAGAGACATTTATGAACGTCTGCGAAGCGCGATGGAATTTTGCAGCAGAGCGCTCGACCGCCCGGGCCATCACGATCTGTTCTCAGCGTTGATTGCTTACCGCGACGGCGATTGCGATTTCGTTCGCGTCATTCCCTCTGGCACCGCGGTTGAAGCGGTCCCTTACCGCTTACCGGCATGGACCGGAATCACCGGCGAAGCGCTGCGAAGCGGCAAAACTCAGGTCGTGCATGATACCAGCACGAACTGCCATTATTTTGAAGCGCTTGAAGCGTCTTCTAAACTCGAGGCGATTTATGGCCGGGAACGCGCCGAAACCTATCGACAGCACTTGGAATCGATCAAGTCGTGTATCAAGGTTCCGTTAAGGTCGCGGGGGCGCGTTTGCGCGGTGCTCTGCCTGCACTCG
Organism: Pirellulales bacterium; assembly: GCA_035252155.1. Taxonomy (GTDB): domain Bacteria; phylum Planctomycetota; class Planctomycetia; order Pirellulales; family JAICIG01; genus JAICLL01. The sequence goes on from DATFDL010000418.1 coordinate 16,706, forward strand.
AATGCGCCGCGGCATTTTGACGATGCCGATGTACGGTTGGTTGAGTGCCTGGCCGCGCGGATTGAGGATGAGCTCGGCTTCTTGCTCGGCTGGGAGCGGTCCGCGTGCCTGGCGGAACCCATGGGAGATCTTGCCGAGACGCTTGCCGGAAAACTTGCCCGCTGCCCCGTTCGTAGCGAGGGCACGGCTGGCGCACAACCTTCGTTGGCATTGGCTGACATCGCCGATCAGTTAGCGCGCGAGGCCATGCGAAACACCGGCGCTTATCGTGCGGCCGTCCGCGTGATTCAAGCTGAGGAAAAGACGCTCGTTGTCGTTGGCTACGCGGGAGGCCCGACAGCATACCCCGACTGGTTTTTGAAGGGCGCAAAGCCGCTGGCCGACGAGACCGCAGCCGCGACGTTCGCTATCCGGACGCGACAGAATTACGCCCTGCTTGATACCGTGCAGCTTTATGAGGCGTTCGGAAGCAATGTCGTGCATTACGAGCCTGTTCCGCCGGAGGCGCGATCGCATGCGACCATCTTGATCAGGCACTGTGGCCATGTGCTCGGAGTTCTGTCGATCGACTGGGAAGAGCCGGGACGTTGCACGCCGGGAACGATGGTTGTGCTGGAGCGGCTGGTTGAGCAACACGCCACAGCGCTTCGTGCGGCACAAATCGACTCGCTGATGGAAATCGTCGATCGCCTCGTCGATTCCGCCTCCCCGGACGGCCTCGACTATCGGGCATTCTTGAAAAATCTCACCTTGCTCCTCAACGTCCAACAGGCGGCAATCTTCATGCGCCGCCGCGACACCGGGCTGTTCCATCTGGAGTTCAGCCTGCAACACCCGGAATGGTCTGGTGATGACAACTGGTATGCGATCAGGCAAGGGGTAACTGGTTGGGTGCTCGCTAAGAACCGAACCGTCCGAATCGCCGATCTGTCTGACCGTGCGGAATTATTGGCAATTGATCCGCACGACCCGCCCCGATGGGAGGACAAATTGTACGATGCGCCAACGCGCACAAGGACTGACTTATCGTACTTGGCGGCACCCGTTTCCGTCGGCGAAGAGGTCTTGGGAGTCGTTCGCTTCGCCTGCGGTTCAACGCGAGAAGGAACCCCAAATGGCTTTAGCAGTTACGATCAAACCTTAGTGAGCGCTTGCGCGGCGCGGTTGGCCGCAAAAGTATTCACGAGCGAACAGAAGCGGCGAGACGCCGCGCGTCGTCAGTTCGCAACTTCCATGAGCGCGGCTAGCAGCCAGGAAGAATTCGTCGATGCGATAATTCGCTGCATCGCCCAGGGGCTGGGGAAGAACACCACCTCAATCGCCCTGGTGACAAGACTATTTCGGACGTCCTGGGGAGGCGAGGCGGAGGCCCTGCTGCGAATCGGCGCTTCTGACGACGGGGAATGGGATGAGGTGCCATTGTTTCGCCGCCGAAATCAGGGCATTGCGGGTCGCGTGTGGGAGACGGGCAGTGCGTTTCGCTATGACGATTACGACGACGAATCCTTAATGCCATTCAACAGAGCCGATCCGCCTGTTGTCGCCTTTGTACATCGGTTTCGTAGCGGCTATTGCGCGCCGATGATCGTAGACGAGCACTGTATTGGAACGTTGTTTGTCTGCCGTCGCAACCCGGGCGCGCTGACGCATTGCGATCGAGCGTTCATCGACGACATCACGGCCACAGCCGCTTCCGCCGCCAGGAGCGTGAACAGACGAGAACAGGCTCGCGTCAGGGGCGAGGTCCGTAAGTACCTCCTTCAACGGCTGACTGGACAAAAAAATGCCCGGGGCTTGGACGAAGTCGCGCTAATACAGGCGGTGGCGGAGCGGCTCAGCAATTGCTTTGACTTGGAGGCGGTAGCGGTATGGAAACTCGAACCGGACGGCGCGTTTTATCGCATGGTTACATCGCCGTACGCAAATCTCTTGCTAAAGGATCGCGTCGCGTTCGCCGACGTGAAATTGGAGCTACCGAACGATGCAAGTGTGGTAGTGATTGATCCCAAAGACGACGCACGACTACGCGCACTCTTCTTCAGAAGCGACGAGGACGATTGGGAAGAAAACCTTCCTCGCCGCGCTGCTTTTACTCTTGGCGGTGGTAACTGGTTGATTCTACTGGTGCCCATCGCGACAAGGTGGTTGCAATACGAGCGAGTCGAGCGTGTGCGGCGTCTTTTCCGCACCGCGGCCCGGTCCTTAATAAGGACGCCGCGGTAGTTGGGCCACTGCCTAAGCCGCGGACCGCCCTCGCAACGAGCTGGCTGCGTCGTCTGGATCCGCGGTGACAAGAGCGCGGGCGGGCATAGGCTGGCTAACCGGGCACGATCGCGACGTAACGAAAGCAGGCAGCGCGGCGTGCTGCGGTGACCGGGTACGTGGAGCAGCATCACCGCCAATGGCGTAGGCGAGTCCCTCGCCCGACAACCAACGGAGGCGGTGCACCACGTTGGCGTCGACAACGGCGATGCTCCCAGCTTTCAACCGCTCGCGGATCGGCCGTCGGCGTCCGACGTTGAAGACCTGTAGCTCGGCGTCGCCTTGAACAACGACGTACGCGACGCTGGTCGGACGGCCCTGGACCAATTCACGGCCCAATCGCGGGGCCAACATGCGCACGTCGTGCCCGAATTCGTTGATCTCGACGGCGCCACCGTCGAAAACCGCCGTCGACCGCGAGGCCGATACTACGTGGCGCCGGGCGGCCGCAGCACTCATGGTGCGAAAGCAACGCATCGGACCTCGCGCCAGCCAGCTATCGGTCGAACCGACGACCGCCGCTCTCGCCGTGCCGAAGATCGTCGAGTTTTGCTGTCTGCTCGTTCCCATGCGCTACAACGTTTTGGGCCACTCTAGGCTAGTGCCGAGCCGCGCATCGCCTGCTACAAAGAATCGACCACCTTGTTCAAATCATGCCGCGCGGGCTTTTAGCACTTTCACCAATGCCTGCCCGCAACGACGGCAAGAGAGATCAATGGTCCTCGCCGACCAAATGTTGCCGCAGTGGCACGACCATTTGCGCAGCGGAGAGCCGACCCGCCGCTGCGGTTCGTCGATACGAAACATGCTAAACGCCGCGTTGTCAAACGGCATGGCATCGACGACGAAGGCCAATTCCGGCGACAACATTGTCCGCGACCACCCGTATCGACGATTCTCGAATTCGCAAATAAGATCAATCCGCTGACAGCGAGCCTTGAAAGCCTTGTTGTGGTATTGGGTCGGCGAGCAGTCGCGGATGCCATCCAGCCAGTTGGCATGGTGCACCAGCTCGTGCAGCAGTACGGCGCTGAGCAGGTCGCGGCCCTTGGCGAGCTGCTCCGGGCAAATATTGATTTCGGCTACTCGGCCCAATGAGCCGGAGTTCCAGCGATTCCCCGAAAACCAACCTATGGCATTGGTACGGCCCCTTGGATTGATCGTGATGATCGGCGAGGGCGGCGGATAGTTCGTGTAAAGTCGTCCGCCCAGCACTTCGACGAAATAGGATGCCATCGCTTCCAGGGCCGTGATGGTTCGCGTAATGCTCAACTGGTTGCACATGATCGGCTCGGTTCTGGCGCGTCTGCACCTCTACCAAATAAGTGTCGTAAACCAGGAAACTTGCTACGCACAAAAACAGTAACGGCGACCGGACGGACACAACCTCCGGCCGGTCGCCAAAATTGACCTACGCCGCCTTGCGCTGATTGGTCTTGCGGGCACCAACGACCGTTGCCAACTCCAAGGCCGGCGCTGGCACGTCGAGATCTTCACGGCGGCGGTACTCGACAGCACCGGTTTCACCTCGCTCATCGAAGAATTCTAGCCGAACCAGATTGGCAATCGCGGAACGTTTGTCACGCGTTGCTTGCTCAGCGACGTTCTCATTTGGCAAACTTCGCATATCCGCTCTCCTTTCGTACATTGCGGGCCCGCCGCAGCGGCTGCCCGACAACGAAGTCGAACACTAGGATTGCCGCGTGCATAGGCCCTATTTAACAGGTGTCAAAAGGAGCGACCGATGCTACGCAAATAGGCGCGAGCCGCATCCGCGAGTTGGTGGCCAACAAAACGACGCCCATGTATTGGTCCGAGCAGGAGATTGCCGGCTATCACGGCAGGCAGTGGAAGTCGGTCGCCAACGGCATCTCACAAATCCGCGCTGATGGCGCCCATGTCGTGCGGTTCGAGCCACTCGCACCGCATCTGGTTGGCGCAGCTTCAAGAGCAGTGCCCGACCGTGGGATTCGTCGCATTCTGCGTGACCGGAAGCGGGCCGGAAAGCTGGAATGCCTAGGCCGCGGGCTAATCTGACCCGGTCGGACCCGTGAACGCGCGATTTGATCCCGATTGAAAACGGAACGGTTCGGCGGCGGGCCGCATCTCAAGTTAGCAGGGCGTTTTCTTGCGCTCGCGGCCAACACCGGCGTCGGCGCCTTGGGCGCAACGCCTTCTCAACCCGCGATTCCCTCTCGTCGGCGCCGCTCACGATGTTCCTAGAAAAAATCTCCCAACTTGCTTGCCCACATAGGTTAAAGCAGTCACGCACGAGGGCGAGATGCGAATTTCCCGGTGAAAACCGACCGAGCCAGTTGGGCCTTACAACACAGGGAGAGGCGCATTTTCTTCCTTTCCAGGCCGCAGGAGCAGCCCAGCATGCCGCACACCAGCGAAAATCAGACATGTCTCAATTCAAATGGCAGAAATCAGACAATGTCTCGGTTTTCGGAAAAATCAGACATGTCTTTTCTTGGCCTGTCAAGCGGTATTTCAAAAGCGGAACACGGTACCCGGTCTCCGTACCTCGAGCGTGCGTTTTTTTCGAATCG
>DATFDL010000419.1:0-3459 GCA_035252155.1 Pirellulales bacterium
CTCCTCGGCGCGCTCCGTCAACGGGCGGGATGACCCCCACCGCAGTTCACGGAACGGCACGGAGTCCGTTCCCTACAGACGTCGCTACTTCACGCGGGCGTGAAGGCGGCAATGTGGGACAGCCGCCCTCGGCTGTCTCGCGGTCGCCTTTGGCGACCACCTCACAGCCGGGGGCGGCTGTGCCACACGGGCGTCGGATGTCGCATTCCCGGCTTGGTGAAGTATAACGAACACCGCACTCCGCATTCCGCATTCCGCACTTGTATGACTGAGCGTGACGATACCCCTGAAACCGACGGCGCCCCCGATGCCCCGCCCGGCATGCTCGTGGTCGGCGTGGGCGGGTCGGCGGGCGGACTCGAAGCCTTCAATCAACTGCTCGAAAATCTGCCGGCCGACGCCGGCATGGCGGTCATCTTTGTGCTGCACTTGCTGCCCACGCGCAAAAGCATGCTGGGCGAGCTGCTGTCGCGAAAGACCACCATGCCCGTCGTGCAGGCGGCCGATGGCATGCCGCTAGAGCCAAACCATGTCTACGCCATTCCGCCCGATGTTTACATCGAAGTCGCCGGCGGCAAACTGCGGCTGACGTCACGCAGCAGCGAAGGAGGGCTCTTTACGCCGATCGACCGGCTCTTCGCGTCGCTGGCAGAAGAGGCGGGCCCGCGCGCGGTGGGCGTGGTGCTCTCGGGCACCGGCTCCGACGGCGCGGCCGGGCTGCGGCACATCAAAGAGGCTGGGGGCATGGCGCTGGCCCAAACGCCCGGCAGCGCGCAGCGCGACGAGATGCCGAGGGCCGCGGCCCTGATCGGCGGGGCCGACCTGATTTTGCCGCCCCGCGAGCTGGCCGGCGCGCTGGCCGAGATTGTCCGCCATCCGTATGTCGCCGCCGAAGGACCGCCGCGGGCCCGCCCCGAGTCGCGCCCTAAAGACGAAGACCTGCAGCGAGTCTTCGCCCTCTTGCGCACCGCCAGCGGCGTCGATTTTTCGCACTACAAGCGGCCCACCATCGAGCGCCGCTTGATGCGTCGGATGGCCCTGCACCGCTTCACCAAGGTCTCGCAATATCTCGAACTTCTGCAGAAGCAGCCGCACGAGATCAATCTGCTCTATCAAGACATCTTGATCCACGTGACGTTCTTCTTTCGCGAGCCCGATTCGTTCAAGCTGCTGGCCGAAAAGGCCTTTCCCAAGCTGGTGGAAGACCGCCAGGCCAGCGAGCCGCTGCGCATCTGGATTCCCGGCTGCTCGTCGGGCGAAGAGCCTTACTCGGTGGCCATCAGCCTGTTGGAGTTCTTGGGCGCCCGAGCCGACGAGACGCCGATCCAGATCTTCGCCACCGACATCAGCAATGCGGCCATCGACCTGGCGCGGGCCGGGCTTTACACCGACCATGCGGTGCAGCCCGTGCCGCCCGACCTGTTGCGCCGCTATTTCACGCCGGTCGACGGCAAGCACCGCATCAACAAGCGGGTGCGCGACCTGTGCATCTTCGCCCGGCACGACCTGACACGCGACCCGCCTTTCTCAAGGGTCGATCTCGTCATCTGTCGCAACGTGCTGATCTACATCGACCAGCCGCTGCAAAAGCGGCTGCTGTCGACGTTTCACTACGCCCTGACGCCGGGAGGTTTTTTGATGCTCGGCGCCGCCGAGACGGTGGGGCTGCAAAACGATCTGTTCAGCCTGGTCGACAAGAAACACCGTTTGTATGCCAAGCGCCACGGGCGGCCCCTCCCGGCCGAGCCGCTGTATGGCGAAGGGGCCTATGTGGCGCCGCCCACGGTCGGCGTCGGCAAGGCGGCCCGCGAGCATTTGCAGCGCAAGACCGTGCAGCAAGAGGCGAATCAGCTCCTGCTGAGCAAATACGCGCCGCCCGGCGTGGTGCTCAACGAGCAGTTTCAGATCGTGCAGTTCCGCGGCCAGACCGGGCATTTCCTGGAGCCGGCCCCGGGCGAAGTGAACCTGCACGTGCTGAAGATGGTGCGGCCCGGTTTGCTGCACGCCGTGCAAACGGCGCTGCGCGAGGTGCGCAAGTCGCAGGCCCCCGTGCGAAAAGAAGGCCTGCACATCTCGTTCAACGGCCATGGGCGGAACGTCAACCTGGAAATCATTCCGCTGGTGGTGGCCGACGAGCCGCCGCATTATTTGATGCTGTTTGAAGACGTCACCGAGCAAGAATCGGCGGCCGGCGTCAGGGTCGCGCCGCCGCCTCCGCCTGACGAGACCTCGCGCGACGAAGAGCTCGATCAGCTCCGCCGCGAGCTGGCGGCCAGCCGCGAGTATTTGCAGGCCACCATTCAGGACCTCGAAATCACCAACGAAGAGCTGCAGTCGGCCAACGAAGAAGTGCTCTCGAGCAATGAGGAGCTGCAAAGCACCAACGAAGAGCTCGACACCGCCAAGGAAGAGCTGCAAAGCACCAACGAAGAGCTGAACACGCTCAACGAAGAACTGCACAGTCGCAACGACGAGCTGAGCCGCGTCAACAGCGACTTGTTCAACCTGTTGGGTAGCGTGCAGTTGGCGGTGGTGATGGTCGACCGCGCCCTGTGCGTCCGCCGCTTCACGCCCGCCGCCGAAAAGCTCTTCAATCTCATCTCCACCGACGTCGGGCGGCCGATCGGGCACATTCAGCCGAACATCAACTCCACCGAGCTGGAAGGCTGGATCCGGCAAGTGATCGACCAGGTCTCGCCGCTGGAGCGCGAGCTGCAAGACCGCGAGGGCAATTGGTTCGCCCTGCGCATTCGACCCTACTCCGGCATCGACAACCGCATCGAAGGGGCGGTGCTGGCGCTGTTGGATGTCAGCGCCGCCAAGCACCGCGAGCTCGACTTGCAGCGGGCGCACGAATACACCACGGCCATCGTGCAAGCCGTGCGCGAAGGGCTGTTGGTGCTCGACGAAGGTTTGCGCGTGCAGACGGTCAACCGGGCCTTCTGCCGGATATTCGCCACCACGCCGGAAGAGACGGTGGGCCGCCGCGTTTACGACTTAGGCAACCACCAATGGGACATTCCAGGGCTGCGGACGTTGCTCGAAGACGGACTGCCGAAAAGTCCCGAGTTCGACGGTTTTGAAGTCGAGCACGATTTTCCGCGTGTGGGTCGTAAAAAGGTGATCGTCAACGCCCGGCGGATCGACGCCGCCCCCGGCCGCGCCGCGTTGATGCTGCTGGCGTTTGAAGAGGCGCGGGAATAAAAGGCGTTCGCGGGAACCTTCAGGTGACGCGAGGGTTCAGGGTTCGCGGGAGGGTTCAGGGTTCGCGGGAGGGCTCAGGGTTCGCGGGAGGGCTCAGGGTTCGCGGGAGGGTTCAGGGTTCGCGGGAGGGTTCAGGGTTCGCGGGAGGGTTCAGGGTTCAGGGTTCAGGGTTCAGCACTTTTGATCGTGTCGATTGGTATTGCGCGGACAATTTCGATGGCGACGGTTTGGGATATCGGTGTCAGGCTCTTCGCA
>DATFDL010000420.1:0-2174 GCA_035252155.1 Pirellulales bacterium
CGCCCAACGAAGCTTCGTCACAATCATGTCTTCGGCGGTCGACAGCGACACTTGCCGACCGAACAACGTCACGGGCCGGCGCCTGCGAAACCGCTCCTGGTCGTGCACATCGTCGCTAAGATAAAACAATTCGATCGTAAAGGGAGACGACGCGACGTGTACCAAATGGCGTCGGGTCATCGTGATTGTTTCAAACGAGCCTTGACGATCGAGCCGAAAATCCGAGCCGAGCCGCGCCATAACTTCGGACAATGGAACTCCGCCGAGCTCGATCACAAAGTCGGCGTCTTCCGTAGCCCGCGGCACGCCGTAGAAATTCGTGGCCAGCGAACCGACAAGCATGTAGGCGATGCCGGACGCGTCGAGCGCATCAACCATCGCGACAACAGCTTCATCGCCCGTCATTGCCGCCCTCGCAGGCGGCGGAGCAGCGCCAGACGCTCGCGCAAGATTTCTTGCACGCGTTCTTCACTGGCCTCGGGAAATTCCGAGCGGATGCCGTCGAGCATGATCCGGCACGATCGCTCGAAGAGCCGAGGGCCGGCCAGCAGTTTTTCTTCGGGCGACATGGCCTGCGCCGCTCGCACCTTTTGCCAGTAAAGGTCGTCGATAAGTTTCTGGTCGGGTTTCATCGCCCAAGGACGATTGCGGAGATCTGCGAGACCGCTTGTGGTTGGCGGCGACAAGTGATGCTATGATCCATCATAGTACCGCAGCGACAACGAAGCGAACAAGCTCGACCCGTGAGAACGCGCCCGATATATTCACCCGGCTCGTTCGAAAGCCCGATGGATCCTGCCACTGCGACCGCCGACTCATTCAAGACTGCATCGCCGCTGGCGGCGCCGAACAAGCTGCGCGCCAGAATGTTTATCGCCGCGGCGCTGGCATTAGTTGTGTGCCGCTTGATCGGCGCCTGGCACAGCGTGGCGGGCATGGCGGCGGCCTGTATGGTGATGGCCGCGCTGGCGATCGGCGTCGTAAGCATTTCGCCTCGCCTTCGCCATTGGATGTTTTACCTGCTCTTGCCCTTGGCCGTAGTGGCGAACGCCGCCACGCTCGCGGCCGGTTCGTGTCTGGCGTACATGGGCAACCAGGGCCTTTTGCCGGGCGGGCGACTGGGAATGAAAGCCCCCTGGCCTCCTCTTTTTTGGTGCGTGCCGCTGGCGGCGGCTCTAACTCTTTTCGCCTTTGCAAAACATAGGGGCTTCGCCGTCCGCAATCGGCATGGAATGGCGCTGGCGGCGAACCTCATCATCGTCCTCTTCGCGCTCTGGTATTGGGCGGCCAACGTGGTACGGGCTTATTCAAACAGCGCCCCGCCGCTCGGCGCGGTGCTCCTCATGGCCGTGGCCGCGATTTCCTTTGCCACCCTCATCTGGGATGCGCCGCGGCCGGCCGCTGCCTCGACGCCCAGCCGCCGGCACGCATTGGGAAGGATGTTCCTTATCACCGCACTGACCGTTCCTATCGTAACGGCAATCATCGTCGCGTTTTTGCCGCTCTACCGCCATCGACAAACGATCGCCGAACTCGAATCGCTGGGTTTTGATTGGGTACCGGGTCGCGTTCCGCGGTGGGCGCGCAAAATGGAAGACTATTTGCCCGTGTACGACTTTTTGGCGGACGTGGAGGTAGTCTACTTGCGACGGACCGAGAGCGTCGACCCCGCCGACGCCGAGCGAATTGAGCATCTCTTCCAGCAGTTGCCGGGACTATGGTCCCTTTCGATCAACAACGTTCCACCAGGCCTCGGACGGTTGCTGCGGCCACCGGCAAGGCGTCGATGGCTGACACTGCTCGCATTGACTGGCCCGGGAGTTACCGACGAGACACTGAGCGACATCGCCGCGTTGCCGGGCCTGACGAGTCTGAGCGTTTCGCACTCACGCGTCACTGACGATGGCCTGGCGGAGCTCGCCAAAGTACCGAGCTTGGAAGCAATCGATTTATCCGGCACGAATATTTCGGGCAAGGGACTGGCGAAGCTAGCATCGTCGCCCCGGCTCTGGGCACTCGACCTGGCCGACGTGCCCATCGACGACTCCGATCTCACCGCGCTCGAACGATATCCTGCGCTCCGGATGGTGAACCTGCGAGGCACTCGCGTCACGGACGAGGGGATTTCGCGGCTTCGACAAGCATTACCGCTCCTGGGAGCCGTTCACGAGACG
>DATFDL010000421.1:0-4012 GCA_035252155.1 Pirellulales bacterium
GAGAACATGAACCCAAAAAAGGCCGCCGTCAACCACCCCGATCGTCTGGTAGATTCGTAAGTTGATGCCGCCGTGCGCCGGCTCCGATAAGGTCAAAACCTGCTCGTAACCAGTTTTCTTCGTTCCTGATGGCGATTCGACAACGAGGCGAACTGAGTGTTCGCCGGGAGAATCTCCGCTTTTGAGAATCACCACGGACCAAACCCCGACAGACAAGCGGTTTTCTTTTGAAGGAAAATCTGGTGGAGCGGATGGATCAATTGCGGCGGTAATACTGTCGATTATCCGCACGGGGGTCAAGCAGTTATCCTTGCCCTCGATCACCGATTCGCAAAAGACGGCCGCAGCAATGTACGGGCCGCGCTTCGGTCTTTGTCTTCGTGGCCGTTTCTTTGCCATCGCACTTAACCAGCTGTCCTGAACTGAATTGACTCCACGCGATTTACGCTCGTTGAGGCCAATCGTTGCAGTTTTGTATCGACGCGAACTGTCGGAGTGCTCCCAGAAACTGCCTCGATGCGAGCAGGGGGAACTCCTGTCGTCGTTGATGCATTACTGACCTGAATAGGCCCATATGATGAGTGGTATGCGAGCCCAAGCACCGCAAATGCATCCGCGACCGTGCGCACAGTCTTGTTTGCCTCTCCATCAAGCATTTGCGAAATCCAGCCTTTTGTCTTTCCTAGGCGAGCTGCTAGCTCGGCGCGGCTAACGCCCAGTTTCTTCATTGCCTCTTCAAGTTTCTGGGTAACCTCGAAGATGGCGCGCTCCTGCTGAAAGAGGCGCATGTTGAGGGGGTCTGAAACATATTCTTCAACAAGCGTCTTGGTCATTGGTTCTTCTTTCCTGGTCTCTGTTTTCTTTGTCGATACTCGGCTTCGATCGACTGCGCGCGGTACACTTCGCTTGGCGGCCAGTCCCCTAGCCCCTTCTGGGCACCCGGCTTGGCAAAGCCGTGCGTAACAATCCATGCGTTTCCGTCGCGAAAGCAGGGAAATCGTATCTGGATGTTCGCGACCTCATGCCTGAAGGCCCAAAGGTTGCCCATTTCTTTCTTAAATCGCTTGTCGGGCATCTCAGCAGGGCCATAATTTGCCATGTGCTGAAACAAATTTACAAACCTCGCTTGTGCAGTTGCTTGTGCTTCATCCGCGCCCTTTTCGCGAATCTGTTTGCAGTCGACGTCGAAGAACACCTTTGCGGGAATCCTGCCAGATTGCAGCACCGCGAACTCGACAGTACCCCACGCACCGCTGGCCACAATTAAGGTGGGGCGCACAATCTTAGCCATTGTAGTTTAGTTTATTCTAAACTGATGTCAACAATGTTGCGAACCCAAATCCCGCTTGAGTGTCATCGGTGGCATGAATCGTAGTCATTCCCTCCGCGGTTCTCCAGATACGTCGACGACCTGCTCACGACCGAAGTGAGAGAGCGAATCGCTCGATGGCAAATGCCAATAGGCCCACTCGTCCTCGGGTGGTCTGCTCGGTGCGAGGGTCTCGCGCTGGCAAATAAAAAAAGCCCGTCCAGCATTCGCTGACTGGGCTTCCTTTCGGTCTTGCTTGTCACGCCAGAGCCGATCGGTGTGCGCAGCTTTAGCGCCGTCGCGTGACGCCTGAATTATCGCTCGTTCCGGCTTGGCGCCAAGCGTGCTGCCGACGCTAGAATGGAGACATGTGCGTGTGTGCTGGATTGCCGAAACGGATTCAGATGGCATCGGTCGATGACATGCCGACGCTCAAGGCGACTTTGATTGAAATCCGTCTCGACGGCATGCGATGGGAGGACTGGTTTCGCTGCCGGCAGTGTGGCCAGCACTGGCTAGAGCGATACGTGTCTCAAGGGCACTCCAATGTCCCAGAACTGTTCAAGGTCTCCGAATCACAGGCATCGGGAATAGAAAGCCCCCCTGCCTAATTCACGGGCAGCCGTCATACGGCAACTAGAATTAGACCAGCTCCGCGATCGGCTGCGTCGTCGATGGCAGGAGCGGCACGGGGCGGTCGGTGCGGTCTTTCACAAACGAGTGCGGATCGATGCCGACGGCGTGGTAGAGCGTCGCCAGGACGTCTTGGTAGTGGATCGGGCGGTCGAGGGCATACCCGCCCAGCTTGTCGGTCGAGCCGATCGCCTGCCCGGTGCGCAGGCCGCCGCCGGCCAAGAGCGCGCCGTTGACTGCCGGCCAGTGATCGCGGCCGGCGTCTTTGTTGATCTTGGGCGTGCGGCCGAATTCACCCCACACGATAAGCGTCACGTCGCGGGCGAGCCCGCGCTGGTGCAGATCTTCGACCAAGGCCGAAACGCCCTGATCGAACTGCGGCAGGTTTTTCTTCAAATGCCCAAAGTTGTTCCCGTGCGTGTCCCAAAAGCCGTAGGCCACCGTGACGCACCGCACGCCCGCCTCGACCAGCCGCCGGGCCATCAGCAGATGATCGTTCAAGAGCGGCGCGCCGTCGCCTTGATGCTTGGGCGAGCCGCGGCCGTAGCGGTCGCGCACCGCGGCGTCTTCGCGCTCGACGTTCATCGCCTCGACCAGCTTGCTGGAGGTCAGCACATCGAAGGCCCGCTGATAGGCGGTGTCCATCTTTTCGACATCGGCCGCTTCGACCTCCCGCCGCCAATCATCGAAGCTGGCCAGCAGCCGGCGGCGGCCGCCGAGCTGTTCGGGCGAAAGCGAGCGAAGCGTCATGTTGGCCAGATCTTCGCCGTCGGCCTTCACGCCCGCGTAAGCGTGGCCGAGGATGCCCGGCCCGGGGCTGTTGTAGGGCCGGTGCTGCATGGTGGGAAAGAGATCGACAAATGGCGGCACGGCGCCGTCGAGCGAGCCTTGCAGTCGGGCGACCACCGAGCCGAAATTGGGCCGGCCGTCGCGGCGGGCCTCGTTCATCAAATAGCCCGTCAGGTTTTGGAAGCTCGAATGTTCGTCGCGCAATCCGACGATCGACCTGATGATCGCCAGTTTCTCCATGATTGCCGCGGTTTTGGGCAGCAGTTCGCAGATCTCGATGCCCGGCACGTTGGTGGCGATGGGGTTGAATTCGCCGCGCACTTCGGCCGGAGCGGCGGGCTTGAGGTCGAACGAGTCTTGATGGGCCAGTCCGCCGGTCAGATAGACCATGATCACGGCTTTGTGCGAGCTGCCGGTGGCCGCTTCGGCCCGCAGCAAATCGACCATGCTCAGCCCGCCGACCGCCAGCCCGCCGAGCTGGAGAAACGACCGTCGCGAGAGGCCGTCGCATATGGAGACTTTCTGGCCGTGGGGCGTGGCCGTCGGCGATTCCGACAACGACGGCGACATCGATGCCCTGATACCATCAGGTATGGGCTATCCGTTTTTTTATTGGCCGTCGGCGTTGATGATGAACCAGGGCGACGGTTCGTTCGCCGATCTTGCCGACACGGAAGGAATCGAGCCGCCCGCCGGCGGGCAGTACCTGCCCGAAACCATCGGGGGCCAACAAGCTCCTCGCAGCGCGCGCGGCGCGGCGACGGCCGACTTCGACGGCGATGGCCGGCTGGACCTGATCGTCAACAACTTCAACGACCATCCCAGCTATCTGCAAAACCAGTTTCCCCACGCGCACTACATTGCTTTTCGATTGAGGGGAACGCGGAGCAACCGCGATGCGGCCGGAGCGGTCGTTGCGCTGTATGCCGGCGACAAGGTGATGCTGCGGCACGCACAATCGACTGGCGGGTATCTGGCCCAGTCGTCTAAGACATTGCACTTTGGGTTGGGCGACTCCGGCGCCGTCGATCGCGTCGAAATCCGCTGGCCCGGCGGGGCAAAACAAACCTTGACGGCCCCGGAGGTCGACCGGCTGCACGAAGTCACCGAGGCGGATTGACGAAGCGCCGTTGACGACGCCGATCGTTGGGTGCCACGGCATCCGTCGCGGCGCCTGTGGCATCGCCTTGAGTTTGAACGACACCGCCGCGACGGACGCCGTGCCGACATGTCCACCTGGGCGACCCGCACGGCGTCCGCCGCGGCGGATGCCGTGGCACC
>DATFDL010000422.1:0-3022 GCA_035252155.1 Pirellulales bacterium
CGGGAACGTGATCGAGTTCTCCGGCGACGCGGGAAAAGTCGCCGCCGCCTTCCACACCGAGATCCATCGCTATGTCGTGCGCGGCCGGGCGCACTGGGCGAATGCCGGCGATCCCGCGATTCCGGCGGCGCTGGCGCCGGCGGTGGCCGGCATCGTCAGCCTCAACGATTTTCCGCGCCATCCGCAGCATGTGGTGGCGGGGGTTTTCAAGAAGCAGCGCGACAGCGCGCTGGCGACACCGGTACAGCCCGCCTTCACGACCCAATGCTCCGGCGGCGGCAGCCAAACCTTCCCTTGTTATGGCCTGGGGCCGTACGATTTCGCGACGATTTACAACCTGCTGCCGCTATGGAACGCGGGCATTGACGGCACCGGCTGGACCTTGGCGATTGTCGGCGAAAGCGACGTCAATACGGTCGACATCACGAACTTTCGCAGCATGTTCGGGATGCCGGCGCCGGTCATCAACGTCATTCACAACGGACCAACGCCGGGAATCGTGCCAGGTGATGAAACCGAATCCGACCTGGACCTGGAGTGGGCGGGCGGCATCGCGCGCGGAGCCGCCATCGATTTCGTCGTGTCCGCTTCGACGGATACGACCTCCGGCATCGATCTATCGTCCGAGTACATCGTGGATAACGACCTCGCCCCGGTGATGAGCGTCAGCTATGGCGCGTGCGAGTTGGCGATGGGCACGGCCGGAAACCAGTTTTACGACCAGCTTTGGCAACAAGCGGCGGCGGAAGGCATCAGCGTGTTCGTGGCGGCGGGCGATGCCGGCTCGGCGGTTTGCGATTCCGGGCAAATCGCGGCGACTCATGGCCTGAGCGTCAGCGGTGTGGCGTCGCCACCCAACGCCGTGGCCGTGGGGGGCACGGATTTTCAAGATTTCAATAATGGTTCGACCTATTGGAGTTCCACCAACAACGCGACCACCCAGGCCTCGGCCAAGAGCTATATCCCCGAGATCACGTGGAACGATTCCTGCACCAATTCCCTATGGGAGCTGGTCACCAACTCGACCGATCCGGAGACCAACTGCAACAACGCGCAGCTTCTGCAATATAAGCTCGGCGTGATGGGCGGCAGCGGCGGCGCCAGCAATTGCACGACTTCCGACGGGCTGGCCTTGACCAGTTGCACCGGCGGCTATGCCAAGCCCGCCTGGCAACCGGGCAACGATGGCCGGCGCGACCTGCCCGATGTTTCGCTCTTTGCCGGCGACGGCCTGGAGAACGTGTTCTATATTCTTTGCGAGTTCGATGCCCAAGGCTATTGTCAAGGCGGCCAGTACTCGCAGTTCTTGGCAGCGGGCGGAACGTCGGCTTCGGCGCCGGCGTGGGCGGCGATCCAGCTTCTCGTGGATCAAAAGCTGGGCGTGGCGCAAGGCGACCCTCACTACGTGCTCTATCATTTGGCCTCGCAGCAGCCCGCGAGCGGCTGCGCGGCCAACCTGCCGCCGGGCGCGACTTGCATCTTCCCTGACATTACCGTGGGCACGATCGCGCAGCCGTGCTCGACGGGGACGCCGAACTGCACCACCAAGGGGCCGACCGACCAATATGGCGTGCTCTCGGGTTTCAACGCCGCCGCCGGCTTCGACCTGGCGACGGGGCTAGGCTCGGCCAACATCGATAACCTGGTGAATGCGTGGTCCGCGGTGACGTTCGCGCCCGCCAAGGCGACGCTGACGCTGAACCCGACCAGCGGCATCACCCACGGCGCGCCGGTCGCGGTCACCATCGGCGTGGCGGCGCAGAACACGGGCGGCGGCACGCCAACGGGGCTGGTGTCTTTGCTGGCCGCCAGCGGGCAGGAGGCCGCGACCTTTTCCCTCGCCTCGGGCGCGGTAAGCGGAACGACTTCGGATCTCCCCGGCGGCACCTACGCGGTGCATGCGCACTATCCCGGCGACGGAGTTTTCGCGCCCGCCGACTCCGCTCCCGTCACGGTCACGGTCGCGCCCGAGGCCAGCAACACCACCGCGCAAGTGTTGACCGCGGATGCCAACGGCAACCCCATCGCCATCACCTCGCAGCCTTACGGCCAGTTCGCCTATTTGCG
Source organism: Pirellulales bacterium (assembly GCA_035252155.1). Classification (GTDB taxonomy): domain Bacteria; phylum Planctomycetota; class Planctomycetia; order Pirellulales; family JAICIG01; genus JAICLL01. Next base: position 2,068 of record DATFDL010000422.1, read on the forward strand.
CGCCGACGTCGCCGGGGCGTCGAAACAGGGCGTGCCCACCGGTACGGTCACGTTCTCGGTCAATGGCCAGGCCTTCGGCAGCGCCATCCCCCTCAATAGCGAAGGCACCGCGGCCACGCCGAACGGCACGTTTCTCCTGCCCGGCGGCACGGACGCTCTGACGGCGCAGTATTCGGGCGATGCCAGTTTCAACGCCGGCACGTCGCCGCCGGTGAGCTTCACCATCACGCCCGGACCGACCTCGCTGTCGCTCAATTTCTCGACGAACATCAGCGTCGGCGTGAACGGTTTCTGCGACGTCACGATCAACACGCAGAGCCACGGCGCCGGGCCGACGGGAACGTTCACGATCCAGAACGGAGGCAAGACCGTGGGCAGCCCGGTGCCGGTGAGCGGTGCAACCAGCGTGGCGAACGGCTACATTTCGTCGCTGACCACTCTCAATATTCCGGCGTCGGCGCTGAACGTCGGCCTGAACAGCATCACGGTCGCCTACAGCGGAGATCCGAATTATGCTCCCGCGACCGCACCGCCGGGAAACATTGATGTCCAAATTCCGACGGTGATGGCTCTTTCGAGTTCGGCGACGACGATCAATCAGAACGGGAGTGTCACGTTCACGGCCAAAGTTACTCCGAGCCAAAGCGGGCCCGCGCCGATGAGCGGGACCGTCATGTTTTCGGGCATCCAAGGCTTCTTGGGCTCCGTGCCGATCGGCAGCGGCCAAGTCCAATTTACAGCCTCGAAGTTGCCGGTGGGCACAAGTTATATCACCGCTACTTATAGTGGAGACGTCAACTACCAGCCGGCAACCAAGACGCTCGGGATCACCGTGAACCCCGACCTGACGCTGGCGGCTGCCGCACCCAGCGTGATCGTTCCCGCGCCCGGCGGCAGCGGCACCGACGCCCTTACCGCCACGTTCGCCAGCGGCTTCAGCGGCTCGGCCCAGTTC
>DATFDL010000423.1:0-5624 GCA_035252155.1 Pirellulales bacterium
GTGGAGGGAAGAGCAACCACGAATCACACGAATATAAATTCGTCTGATGGCTACCAAGATGACAAGCCCGATGCGGATTTGCAACCGAGACTGTGTTCTATTTGGACTGTCCCACATTGCCGCATTCGCGGCCGCGTGACGTAGTGCAGCATATGGTTGCGGCTTGAGTCCGCTGCTTGATAGCATGACCGAGTGCTACAAATGCCGAAGCTGCCAAAATGTTAAGGCGAAATCATGAGCGTGGTCGGTCCTGCTACCTCCAATATGGCCACGATCGCCAGCGTTGAGTGGATCGGTGGGGTCGAGGGCCATTTGCGGCTGATCGATCAGACTCGGCTGCCCACCGAAACCGTCTATCTCGATTGCCGAGACATCGAGACGGTCTTTGAAGCGATTCGCAGCCTTCGAGTTCGCGGCGCGCCGGCGATTGGGATCGCCGCCGCGTATGGAGTGTGCCTGGCAGTCCGCACAACGAGCGGCGGGAATGAGCAACCCGATTTGCGAGAAGCGGCCTTGCAACGGCTTCAAGAAGCAGCCGATTACCTCGCCACCAGCCGGCCGACCGCGGTCAACCTGTTCTGGGCGATCGAGCGAATGCGGCGCGCAGGGCGCGAATGGGCCGAGAAAAAGACGCCCCAAGCATTGGCCGAACGGCTCTTGGAAGAAGCCCAAGCGATTCACGAAGAAGACCGCGCCATGTGCCATGCCATCGGCCGGCATGGGGCGGCGCTGCTGGCCGACGGGCAAGGCGTGCTCACCCACTGCAACGCCGGCGGACTGGCCACCGCCGAATACGGCACGGCGCTGGCCGTATTTTTCGCGGCGCAAGACGCCGGCAAGCGGTTGCACGTCTATGCCGACGAAACTCGCCCGCTCTTGCAAGGTGCCCGGCTGACCGCTTGGGAGCTGCGGCAGCGCGGCATCGATGTGACGTTGATCTGCGACTCGATGGCGGCCCAGGTGATGCGCGAAGGCCGCGTGCAGGCGGTGGTGGTTGGGGCCGACCGCATCGCGGCCAACGGCGACACCGCCAATAAGATCGGCACCTACGGCGTCGCGCTGCTGGCCGCGGCGCACGAGATACCGTTTTATGTGGCCGCGCCCACGAGCACCTTCGATCTGTCGCTGGCCAGCGGCGACGAGATTCCGATCGAACAGCGGTCTGCGCGGGAAATCACGCATGGTTTCGGCCGGCAAACAGCGCCCGACGGCGTGCAGGTTTATAATCCGGCCTTCGATGTGACTCCCGCCCGGCTCATTAAGGCGATCATCTGCGAGCGGGGCGTGATCGAGCCGGTCACGTGTGAGCAGATTGCGCGGCTGGTTCGACCAGTTGGCGTGTAACCTATTCCGCGGTTCGGTTTAATAAGGTGTGAAAGGCCCGATTACCTTGCGATCCGTTTATTCAAGGAGCCACTTCATGCACGCCACACGCATCCTATTCGCGCTCTTCGCGACGATGACTGCGATCGCCACCAGCGCCGCTCACGCCGACGGGTTGATCCGCCAATTGCCCGACGATGCCACTTGGGCCACCTTCAAGGTCGAAGGCTACAAGGAAAAACGCAATAAGCGCAAGGAGTCTGTCGCTGGCTGGCTGCGGATGTCGTCGGTCGGCGCCGCGACCGAAGACGGCCAGCCCTGCCGCTGGATCGAACTTGACGACACCTTTTCCAAAGAGGGGCGACCCGAGCGGCGCGTGATCAATAAGCTCTTGATCCCCGAAAAATATCTGACGGCGGGCGAAACTCCTGGCGAGCACATCGTGCGCGGTTGGAGCCGCTTCGACCAGCCCGAACAAGGCAATGCGCGGACGCTCGACAAGCTGGAGGGCAAGCCGTTCGCGTCGCAAGCCTGGATCTATCTGGTCGGCCCGGCCGCTGACGAGCAGAAGCTCGATCCGCTGATGATCGACCACAAGAAGCTGGGCCAGATCACGTGCGAGTGCCGCAGTGGGACGTTTCGTGCGAGGATTCCGCACTTGCAGGGCCCGCTGGAAGTTTCGGGCACATTCGAGACGCGGCTGCACGACCGCGCACCGTTCGGGGTCGTGTGGTATGAGTTCACCGGCCAAGAGCCCGATGGCCGCGAGTTGAAGGTCACAGTCTCGCTCGACGACTTCGGCCCCACGGCCCTCAGCGCGCTGGCGGAATCGAAATAGACTATAATCGACGTGCATGGAACTGGACGACGAAATCTGTCTCTGCTTTCACGTCACCAAGCGGAAGATCCTCAATTTTCTGCGGGTCGAGCGGCCGCGGCGGGCAGGCCAGCTCAGCGACTGTTTTGGGGCGGGCACTGGCTGCGGCTGGTGCTGCGGATATCTGCGACGGATGTTCGATCAGGCCGTCGAAGGCGGCGTGACCACCGGCGACGAGCCCTCGCCGGCCGAGTATGCCAGGCAACGCGCCGAGTATGTCCGCGCGGGCGGAGGCACGCCGCCGCCGGGTGCCACGCCGATTGAAGGTTCAGGGCAATAGCGAAAGGCTCGTCGCGCCGTTATACTAGTCAAAACTGGCGTAATTGGCACGAACTTGCCGCGCCGCTTTTGCCCCGACTGGTCCCCGAATCGAGAAGCGCTTATGGCCCGTAAGATCGTAAACCGTAAGGAGTTGCGGCGAGAAGGCGAAGCCGCCGAAAAGGCCGGCGTGGCAGCCAAGACCACCGAAAAGAAACCACCCGCCAAGCGTAAGACCCGCTCGAAGACGGCCAAGGAGATCCGCCGCAAGGCGTTCTGGGGGGTCTACAACCAGTCGCTCAAGCGGGTCGCCCGATTCGAGTATAGCGAGCGAAAGCAGGCTGATAAAAAAGCGCTCGAATTGACCGCGTCGCAAAAGACGCCGCACTTCGTGCAAGTCGACAAGGAAGACATCGTCGAGTAAGCGGTGAGGCGGGATCGCACCTCATGGAACAGCGTGTTTACAATTTTGCACCCGGCCCGGCGGTGTTGCCACTGAAGGTGCTCGAAGAGGCCCAGCGCGATTTATTGGCCCTGCCCGGCGTGGGCATTTCGCCGCTGGAAATCAGCCACCGCTCGCCGTGGTTCGAGGGCGTGCTGAACGAGACCGAGGCCAACTTGCGCCGGCTGCTGAACATTCCGGCGAACTATCGCATCGTCTTCATGCAGGGCGGCTCGCGCTTGCAGTTCTCGCTGGTGGCGATGAACCTGCTGCGCGGCGGTGGACGTAGCGCCGATTACATCGTCACCGGCACTTGGGGCCAGATGGCCATGCAAGAGGCGGCTCGCGAAGGCGCCGTCCGCGCCGCCTGGCAAGGCAAGCCGCACAACTTCGATCGTCTGCCCCCGCCGGGCGAGCTCGATCTCGACCCGCGGGCAGCCTACGTTCACATCACCTCGAACGAGACAATTCAAGGCGTGCAGTTCCAGCGCGAGCCCGACGTGGGCCAGACGCCGTTGGTCTGCGACGCTTCGAGCGATTTTCTTTATCGGCCGCTGCCGATGGAGCGTTACGGGCTGATTTACGCCTGCGCCCAAAAGAACGCCGGACCGGCCGGCGTCACCGTGGTCATCATCCGCGACGATTTGTTGGAACGCATCGGCGACGGCCTGCACACGATGCTCGATTACCGCGCCTACGTCAAAGAGAAATCGCTCTTGAACACGCCGCCGGTCTTCGCCGTCTATCTGGTGATGCTGGTCACGCGCTGGCTGCTGAACGACGTGGGTGGGCTGGCCAAGATGCACGAGCTCAATCGCCGCAAAGCGCATATGCTCTATGAGGTGCTCGATCAAAGCCGGGGCTTTTATCGCGGGCACGCCCAGCCCGACAGCCGCTCGCTGATGAATGTCACCTTCCGCCTGCCCGACGACGCCACGCAAGACGATTTTCTGAAGCAGGCGAAGGCCCGCGGCCTGGTCGAGCTGAAGGGGCATCGCTCGGTCGGCGGCATCCGGGCGTCGGTGTACAACGCCATGCCGATTGAAGGCGTGGAAAAGCTGCGCGACTTCATGCGTGAATTCGCCAAGATCCAATAACGACATCCACTTTCAAAGGAGTGAAACGAATGGCTCGTAAATTCATCACACTCGTCTTTGCGGCGTTGGCCATCGGCTGCGGCCAGCAAAATGCTGCCTCGCCCCAGAATTCATCGGCGCCGGCCTATGTTCCTTCGTCGGATGGGCCCACCCAAGCGGCCACCGACAGGCAAGATGGGGCTGCCGACACCGCGACGGATGCAAGCTCCGACCTTACTGCCGCCGACGAGCGGCCGTCTGCCGACGAGAATGGTTCGGCGGCGAGCGATGAGGCAATGGCCGAAGACGAAGTTTCGCCGGGCGACCGTGTGACGACCAAGGACGAAGAGTCAGGCCAGAGCGAAGATGTTGCTGATCGTCGTCCAGAGGAGGATGAGCCTGCGAGTGCGTCGGCCGACGACCTGTCGGCCACGCCGCCATCCGTTCAGGGGCCAAAAATTTCGGCGGGCAAGCTCTTTCGCGGACTGACCAACTCGGTGCGTCGCGCCGCGAATAAGACGTATTCCGAGCTGGGCAAGCAGACGCCGCCGCCTGAAGACGACCCGTTTCCCAATGGCGAGCCCGCCGACGCCGACCCGAACCGCGAGAATTAGTTCTTGGAGATTTGATGCGCGCCTTCACAGCCGTAATCGAACGTTGCCCGGACACCGGCGTATTTATCGGTTATGTTCCCGGTTTCCCGGGAGCGCATACGCAGGGAGAAACGCTCGACGAATTGCAGCAGAATCTCGCAGAAGTCATCGGCATGTTGCTGGAAGACGGCGAGCCAAAGTTGGAGTCTGAGTTCATTGGAACGCAGACGGTCCAAGTGGCCTGACAGAGCACATGACCGTTCCGTTCATCAATTGGTTCGAGGAAAATGAAGCCGCCGGCCCGCTAGCCGAGGCCTACCGAGCGTATCGCGAGGCGCATCCGGAACGCGGCTGCGTGCCCGACATCCTCAAGTGCTTCGGCCATCGACCCGATTTCTTTCGGCACGTGGCTGAGTTTTCGTATTCGCTGCATTTTTCCGACGGGCATCTGACGCGCCGCACCAAGGAGATGATCGCCACGCTGGTTTCCGGCCTGAACCAATGCCCGTACTGAATGGGCACGCACGGTTATTTCCTGCAGTTGCAGGGCGGCAGCGACGACATGATCGAGGCGTTGCGGCGAGGTAACCTGGCCGAAGCCGCGGTCGATGACCAGCACCGCGCCCTTTTGCAATTTGTCGAGCTCGTCACGCGGCATGCATACCGCACGACCGCCGCCGACATCGAAACGCTGCGCGCGCACGGCTGGACCGATCCGCAGATTGCCGAAGCGGTCTACATCACGGCGGTATTTGCTTTTTTCAACCGCGTGGCCGACGCCTTTGGCCTGGCCGACCCCGGCTACCATCTGTAGGGAACGCCCTCTGTGGCGTTCCGCCCAATTGCGGATCGACGTCAACCCGCCCCTCGCGGAACGGCACGGAGTCCGTTCCCTACAGCCCTCCGGGCAATTACATTATCATTCGACGCACGCAATTTCACCGCCCACCGAGACAACCACCATGAACCGCCGCTGCCTGCTCGTACTGACGACCTTTCTCCTGCTTTCGCCCGCCGTCCGCGCCGATGATTCCCCCTACACCCGCACCGAAGAC
>DATFDL010000424.1:0-12373 GCA_035252155.1 Pirellulales bacterium
CGTCGAGCATTTTTTCGACCGGCTCGCCGGCCCGGTTTTTTAGCCGCCGCTGGGCCACGGCCTGATTCAGCGCGGCCACCAGGTGGTCGTCGGCCAGAGTGAGCGGCGTGCGGCGCTCCGGGCAAACCAGAATGTCTAAGAGTTCCTTGTGGATCACGTGTGTCGCCTTATCTATTCTCTCTCGTCCGCCAGGTTTCGGCCGGCCGGTTCGTTTCATAGCGGCGGCGGTGTGGGCAAGCTAACGCATTTATAAGGAAGTTGCCGATAGAGAACTAGTATCGGAAGCGCACTGATCGGTTTCGGCGATCGAAACCCGCGTTTTTTCACATTCGACGTCTGTAGGGAACGCCCTCTGTGGCGTTCCGTGAACTGCGATTCGGCCTCGCGCCGCCCCACGCGGAACGGCACGGAGTCCGTTCCCTACAGACGCATACCGGCCATTTCCCGGATGCGAGCTCCTCGCGAGGCAAACTTATGACGGTCAAACGTCCCTTCATCGCGGCTGTGCTGATGGCCGCCTTCGCCGTACCGGCTGGAGCTGATGAGACCAGAACGGTGACCGACGCCAACGGGCAAACGTGGCGCGAGGTCCACCGCACCATTCAGCAGCCGGTCACCGAAACGCAGTGCCTGGAGCGGCAGCGCGTAGTCTATCAAGAAACCTGCGACGTGCAGATGTGCGACACAGTGCGGACCTACACCGTTCCGGTGACCGAATACCGCTGGGAGTCGTATTGGAAGGGGCGCTACAATCCCTTCGTGCAGCCCTACCTGGCGCAGCGGCTAGTGCCTTACACACGGTGGGAGACGCGCACCGAAGCTGTGAAGGTGCCGGTGACGCGGCGGCAGGTGTTGCCCGTCACGCAGACCGTCAAGATGCCGTATACTACGCAACGAATCGAGAATCACGACGTCGTGGTCAGCCGGCAGCTCATCAGCCCGAACCCGACCGCGGTGGCGGCAAGTCCAGCGCCTGCGGCACCGCCTATTGGCGGTGTCGCGCGATACAGCCCCGACGATCGGCGGCCGCCTAAAGCCGGCACTTCACCCTCGAGCCTACCATCGGCGGGCGGCAATGGTGCGGCAATCGCCACGGGCGGCAATAATCCCCGCCGCTAGCTGGTCGGAAGCCACTCCACCGCGAATGGTCATTTCTTCCAAGGGACATCAGCAAGCCCGGCGGCGCGGTTCGCCGACCGGGCCAGCACAAAGAGCAGATCGCTGAGCCGATTCAAGTAGACAGTGAGGTCGGGGGAGATCGCCTCGCGATCGGCCAACGTCACCAGCCGCCGCTCAGCTCGGCGGCAGACAGTCCGTGCCAGGTGCAACAGCGCGGCGGCACGAGTGCCGCCCGGCAGAATGAAGGCTTTGAGCGGTTCGAGCGCCTGTTCGTGCTGGTCGATGGCCGCTTCGAGCCGGGCAATGTGCTCGGCGGCGATGGTGTGAGTGCCCAGCCGCTGGGGATCGGGCGTGGCCAGCTCGGCGCCCAGGTCGAATAGTTCTTTCTGGATGTTGGCCAACAGCGCATCGAGCGGCATTTCGAGGGGCTCGCAGCGCACCAGGCCCAGCACGGCGTTGAGCTCGTCGACCGTGCCGTAGGCTTCGATCCGTGGATCGTCTTTGCGCACCCGCGGCCCGCCGAACAGCCCCGTGTCACCGCGATCGCCCGTCTTGGTGTAAATTTTCATGGTCGGCTCGTATACTGTCAGGTCGCTGAGGCAAGTTGATACCCCTGGTATTAGGATACGCTCGGAATGAACGTCTTAAGAAAAGCAATTGCCTGGGTGCCACGGCATCCGTTGCGGCGCGCGTGGCTTCGAGATGTGCGACAGCGCAGCCGCCGCGACGGACGCCGTGCCCTTGTTACGCGCGCCCGTCGAAATGGAACCCCGCACGGCGTCCGCCGCGGCGAATTCGATCGAGCGTCAGTTCGATGCCCAGCGCGCCGCGGCGGATGCCGTGGCACCCTCTGTTGGACCTCGGTTTTTCCCATTATCGCCATCCCACTGCTAATTTCGCTGTTCGTTACCACCGCGGCGAGCGCCGATGATTCAATCGAGCCGCGATACCTTTCGAACGTGCGGCAAGTGACCGAGGGGTTTGTGAAAGCGGGCGAAGGCTACTTCGCGCCCGATCAGAAGACCATTATCTATCAGGCCGTCACCGCCGACTATCCGTTCTACCAAATCTATACGCAACCGTTGGCCGGCGGCCGGCCCAAGCTCGTGAGCACGGGCAAGGGACGCACCACGTGCAGCTACTTCTCGCCCGACGGAAAGAGGATTCTGTACGCTTCCAGCCATCTCGATCCGCATCTGGCTCAGACCGAAGCCGACGAACGCAAGCGGCAAGCCGACGACGCCGCGGCGGGACGACGACGGCGATACGACTGGGTGTTCGATCCCTCGATGGACATCTTTGAGGCCGACCGTGACGGCGGGCACCTGCGGCGGTTGACTGACGCACCGGGCTACGACGCCGAAGGGGCCTACTCGCCCGACGGCAAATCGATCGCCTTTTGCAGCACGCGGGACGGCGACCCCGACATTTATTTGATGGACGCCGACGGCGGCCACGTGCGGCAGATCACCGACGCACCGGGCTACGACGGTGGGCCGTTTGTCTCGCCCGACGGCCGCTGGATTATTTTCCGCAGCGACCGCAAGCAAAAGGAAATGCTGCAGATTTATTGCATCGGCGTCGATGGCCGGCACGAAGTGGCGCTGACCGACAACGTGGGCGTCAACTGGGCGCCGTATTGGCATCCCACCGCGCCGTACATCATCTGGACGGGGGCCGACCATTCCGATCCCACGAAGCGGCCCAACTACGATCTCTGGCTGCTCAAATATGAAGTGCGCGACGGGCAACTTGCGGCAGCCGGGCCGATCGAGCGCGTCACCGATCACCCGACGGCCGATGTCCTGCCGGTGTTCTCGCCCGACGGCAAGCGGCTGATGTGGACCAGCAACCGCACCGACGACCATTCAAGCCAGCTTTGGATCGCGGATTTCAAGCTGCCGAAGTAGCAGTAGGGTGGGCCGAGCTTGCGAGTCCCACCTTTGGCAGCGCGACGCGGCAAGGTGCGATGTGACTGATGGTGGGACTCGTTTCACTCGTCCCACCCTACGACTTCTTAAGCAGCGATTTCAATTCGCGCACGGCCTGGCACGGGTCGGCGGCGCCCGTCACTGCGGCGCTCACGGCCACGCGCGTGAAGCCGGCTGCCAATACCTGCGGCAGGTTGCCGCGATCGATGCCGCCGATGGCAAACGCCGGTAGCGTTACCTCGGCCTGTACCGCGCGGAGCAAATCAACGCCTCTCAGGGCATCGTGAGCAAACAATTTGGTCTGCGAAGCGAAGACCGGACCGACGCCGATGTAGTTCGCGCCGTCCAGCACGGCCTGGCGGGCTTGATCGAGCGAATGCGTCGAAACGCCGATCAGCGCTTCCGCGCCTACAATTGCTCGGGCCTGGCCCACCGTCAGCTCTTCCTGGCCCACGTGCACTCCATCGGCCTGGGCCAGCCGCGCCAGGTCGGCTCGGTCGTTCATGATGAACAAGGTCGATGTACCACGCGTCAACTCGCGCAGTCGCCGGGCACGCCCTAGCAGCTCGCCGTCGGCTAGCCGCTTATCGCGAAGCTGAATCATATCGACGCCGGAGCACAGCAACGCTCGAATAAGTTTTTCAAAGGCTGTCAGGTTTTCACGACCATCGACCAGCACATAAAGCCTCGCCGCGTTCAAACGCCGCACGCTGGCGGCCGTGTTCGCCAGCGCGCGTTCGAGCGTATAGGTCTGATAGCGAAGTTGCTCCACTTCGGCGGCCATCGCCGGATCGACCATTTTTCCGAATTCTTCTAAGCTGCGGAGGGCTTCTTGCAGTCGCTTGGCATTGGCCGTCACCACGCTTGCCAAATCGGGCCGGCACGATTCGGCATCGGAACTGACCGTGGTTCCTACATCGGCCAGGGTGTCGCGCGCCGCCAACAGTTCATCGGCCGGCAGGCGCCTGAGCGCCGCGGCCAGGCGGTGCCGCAACTCTTTCAGGCAGCTCATCAAATGTCGGTCGTTCAGCACAAACCGGGCGTAGTCTTCGGCAACCCTCAATCCCTCGCGTGCTCGATTGGCGGCCGCATCGAGCACGCGCCACGTTGCTGCCTCGATTTGGCCCTCGCCTTGTCGTCCCGTCGCCCTTTCACCTCCTCGCCTCTTCGCCCCCTCGCATTCGGTCGCCGGGGCATCGTTACACTCTGCCCCAGCCACCGGGTCAGTCGCCGTGTCGCCGTGTCGCCGTGTCGCCTCGTCGCCCCCTCGCCCTGTCGCCGGTTCCACCGCCACCCCGGCCACCGACTCGGCCGGTCGATAGCCGTACAGCCGATAAATTTCGCCGGCCAGGTCATCGGCATTCAAGCCACGCTCGACAAGCCACTGCGACAATTCGTGCCGCGCGGCCACCAGACCCAGCAAGACATGTTCGGTAGCCAAGACCAACGGACGAGGAAAATCGGCCAGCAGCACTTCAGCGCCGGCCAGCATATCGCCCACGGCGGGCGAGAAATGCCCAGCTCGTTCGCCACACTGCGAAGCAATCGGCCGTAGCCCCGGCCAACGCTGTCGCACGTGTTCGAGTGTCACGCCTCGCCGCGCCAACATTTCGGCCGCCCGCGATTCGGCTTCGTCGAGCAGTCCCAGAAGCAATTCGGGGGGTTCCAAATCGGCAAAATCGTCTCCACTGGTCCAGGCGGCCGCGGCGGCAAATGCCCGAGCGGCGGCAGGCGTGAATTGATACCGGGGCACGACTTATCGTCCTAACTCAAAGCGTCATCATTACTTGGCTTGCTTCAGCGTAGTTCGGCCGGTAGAATTCCGCAACCGATGCCCTTGGCCTGGGAGACGAAGGAGCGAAACCCTATGCATGGCGCGTACACCCCGCGCATCCCCAGGCTGTGTTGTCTTTGGCCGGGTTTGCCACAATTGTGGATTGCGGGCGATTGGTCGGGTTTGGCGTTGGCGGTCGGCTTTGCTTGCCTTGTCAACCTATTATTACTGACCAGCCTGCATTGGACCGAGTGGCTTGATACCGGACTGAAAATTGCCGGTTGGACGGCGGTGAGCGTGCTTTGGTGCGCATCTGCTGTCAGCGGCTGGCGTTGGATGTCGCGGCAAAAACAAAGTGCGGCACGCGCCAGTGAACAGGACTTGTTTCCGCGGGCTTTAGGGGAATACTTAAAGGGGAATTGGTACGAAGCAGAAGTGGTCTGCCACGATTTGTTGCGACGAGCCGTCGGCGATGTTGAAGCTCGGCTACTCTTGGCAACCTTGCTGCGGCGGACCCGGCGGTTTCCTGAAGCTCACGGTCAACTAGAGCAGCTCACGCGGCTCGATGCGGCGGCAGCCTGGGAAGCCGAAATTGCCAGTGAATACGAGCGACTGTCGGAGGCCGAAGAGCAAGTGGTTGCCGAAGCTTCGCAGTCGCTGGCAGAGATAAAAACAGAACATCCAATGGCCCAGGTGCCGCCGGCCCTGTCGTCGGCGGCGTAATTACAAAGACGGAGACCTGGAATGTACGAACGATTTACCGACCGCGCCCGCAAGGTCATGCAATTGGCCAATCAAGAGGCCCAGCGGTTCAACCACGAATATATTGGCACCGAACACGTGCTGCTCGGGCTGATCAAAGAGGGCAGCGGCGTCGCCGCCAACGTGCTCAAAAACCTCGATGTCGATCTGCGCAAGATTCGCTTGGAGGTCGAAAAACTCGTCCAGAGCGGCCCCGATATGGTCACCATGGGCAAGCTGCCCCAGACCCCGCGGGCCAAAAAGGTCATCGAGTATTCGATGGAAGAGGCCCGCAATCTGAACCACAACTACGTGGGCACCGAGCACATTTTGCTGGGCCTGTTGCGCGAGCAAGAGGGAGTCGCCGCCCAGGTGCTGATGAACTTGGGCCTGAAGCTGGAGGAAGTACGAGAAGAAGTTTTGAATCTGCTGGGCCACGGCATGGAAGGTGGCGAAGGAGGAGAACGCAGTCCCGTGGGATCGAGCAGCAGCGGCGGAAGCGAGACGTCGGGCAAGTCGAGCAAGTCGAAGACCCCGGCTTTGGACAGTTTTGGACGAGACCTGACCGAGCTGGCCCGGCAGGGCAAGCTCGACCCGGTCATCGGCCGCGAAAAAGAGATCGAACGGGCGATTCAGATCCTCTGCCGGCGGACTAAGAACAACCCGGTATTGCTGGGCGAGGCGGGGGTTGGCAAGACGGCCATCGTCGAGGGGTTTGCCCAGCGCGTGGTTGATGGCGATGTGCCCGAGCTGCTCTCGGATCGCCGGATCGTGGTGCTTGACCTGGCGATGATGGTGGCCGGCACTAAATATCGCGGCCAGTTTGAAGAGCGCATCAAGGCGGTGATGAACGAAGTCCGCCGGGCAAAGAACACCATTCTGTTTATCGACGAGTTGCACACGCTGGTCGGCGCTGGCGGGGCCGAAGGGGCCATCGACGCGTCGAACGTGCTCAAGCCCGCTCTGGCCCGCGGCGAAATTCAGTGCATCGGCGCTACCACGCTCGATGAGTATCGCAAGTACATCGAAAAAGACAGCGCGCTCGATCGACGGTTCCAGCTTGTGATGGTCGAGCCTTCGACCAAGATCGAGACCGTCGAAATTCTCAAGGGCCTGCGCGACCGGTACGAATCGCACCATCGCGTGCAGATCACCGACAAGGCGTTGGAGGCAGCGGTCGAGCTTTCGAGCCGCTACATCACCGGCCGCTGCCTGCCCGACAAGGCCATCGATGTCATCGACGAATCGGGCGCCCGCGTGCGCCTGAAGGCGATGACCCGCCCGCCCGATTTGAAGGAGATCGACGAAGAGGTCGAACATCTGAATAAAGAGAAGGAAGAGGCGGTCGCCAATCAGGACTTTGAAAAGGCCGCGGCGTTGCGCGATCAGGCCGACAAGCTGAAGAAGAAAAAGCAGTCGATCACCCGCGACTGGCGCGAGCGGTCGCGCGAGGCCGACGGAGTGGTCGACGACGAGGTGATCGCCGAAGTCGTCTCGAAGATGACCGGCATTCCGCTGACGCGCATGAGCACCGAAGACTCGAAGCGTCTGATGGAGATGGAAAAAGACCTGCACAAGCGGGTGATCAGCCAGGACGAAGCGATCAATCGCATCGCCAAGGCGGTTCGCCGCAGCCGCAGCGGCCTGAAAGATCCCAAACGGCCGACCGGCTGCTTCGTCTTCGCCGGCCCGACCGGCGTGGGCAAGACGCTGCTGGCCAAGGCCCTGGCCGAGTTCATGTTCGGCGACGAAGACGCGCTCATTCAGATCGACATGAGCGAGTATATGGAGAAGCACAACGTCAGCCGCTTGATCGGCGCTCCGCCGGGCTACGTGGGTTTTGAAGAAGGCGGACAATTGACGGAAAAAATCCGCCGCCGGCCGTACGCGGTGGTGCTCTTGGATGAAATCGAAAAGGCCCACCCCGACGTCTTCAACATGCTCTTGCAGGTCATGGAAGAAGGCCGGCTGACCGACAGTTTTGGCCGCAACGTCGATTTCCGCAACACGATTTTGATTATGACCACCAACGCGGGAGCCGAGGCGATCAAGAACGAATCGACCTTCGGCATTCCCACGCCGGTCAAGTCGTTCGACATCGACGGCAGCTTCCTGGAAGAGCTCGACAAGAAGATGCTGTCGGCCGAGTTGAAAGAGCTCTTCCAGAAGAACGGCGAATCGCTCGGCGACGGCGACCTGAACGTGGCCGTGCTCGAGGAGGGCAAGCGGTGGCGGATCGCCATCACGGGCGACCGGCTCGACGCCAAATATCTGGTCACGCGGCTGAAGGCGGGCGGCCTGCGCGTCAAGAAGGGCGACGACGTTTCTTACGAGAGCATGAAAGACCGCGTAGTCGAGCGCATCGAGCGGGTATTCCGGCCGGAGTTCCTTAACCGCTTGGACGACATCGTGGTGTTCCGTCATCTGACGCGCACCGACCTGAAGCGGGTGATCGACATCGAGCTGAAAAAGGTCCGCGAGCGGCTTGGCGAGCGGAACATCAAGCTGGTGCTTACCGACGAAGCCAAGAGCTACCTGATCGAGAAAGGGTCGAACACCGACTTTGGCGCTCGTCCGCTACGTCGGGCGATCGAGAACTACGTCGAAGATCCCTTGTCCGAAGAGCTGCTCAAGGGCGAGTTCGAGGGCAAAGACACGATCACCGTCGACGTCAAGAAGGTGGGCGAAGCCAGCCAGCTTGTCTTCGAGGGCTCGACTTCGAGCGAGCAGGTGGAGACGCCCGTCGGCGCCGCCGCCGGCGCCGACGAGGGCGCGGAGTAGCCGAAGTCGCGGACCTTTCGCGAACTAACATCCGGCGTGTCAGCAAGGATGATGCGCGATGGCGGTAAAGAAAAAGAAGTCAGCGGCCAACCAGAAACGGCCGACCCGCGCCGCTCCGCGCTGCGGTCTATGCGGCAAGCGAGGCAAACTGACGAAGACCGAGTGCTGCGGCAACTGGATTTGCGACGACGAGGACAGCTACGTTCTCTTTTCGTACGCTCGGAATAGCTGTTCCCGCAATCATCGCCGACATACGCTTTGCGCGTATCATCACGATGAAGGGCACGCCGGCGACTGGAAAGATTGCAAAAAGTGCCGTGGTGCGTTTAAGACGGAGATGTATGTCTGGTACGGCACGAACGAGTACAACTTCGAGAAACTGCCCGATCCGCCCGATTATGAGCAGACACGATGCACCGATTGCGGAGCGGTGATCGTTCTTTCGGAGGGCGGCTATTCCGTGCTGGGCGATGATCATTGGTGCTATCGCTGTGCGGCAAAGCGGATAGGGAAAGGCCGATGACGCCGACCACTAGCGAATCCGAGAGAGTTTCGCTCCCATCAAGCCCACGTGGTAGCCGTTTCGCCTCCAAGAACTGTTTTACCGTCGTCGAACGAGACGCCGTGCTTGCGCAGGTTCTTATCCGCCTTTTCAGGATCCCATTCGAAGTCCATAGCGATAGGCCATGCACGCGGTCGTTGCTGGCTTTATTATAACGGCTAAACGTCATGTCGCGAATAGAAACTCGCTAGCTTGTCAGGCGAAACTCCGCACCGCTCCGCCGCCAACAGCAGCCAGTTGAGCGCCGTCTGGCGCACCACGCCATGCCGCTGCCAGCGGCGGGCGCTGACGTGCAATGGGCCGGGCAACAACACGGGCCACGCGCGGCGGCGAAGACGCTTCATCAAGAGCAAGTCTTCCATCAAGCGAACTTCGGGGAACCCGCCCAACTCCTCAAACAGCGCGCGGCGCACAAAGATGCCCTGGTCGCCGTAGGCGATTCCGCGATGCTTGACGCGCCAGGCGTTGCCGCGCTCCAGGAGCCGGTACGCGAATCCTTCGGCTTCGATCTGCTGGCGGAACGCTCCGCAGCCGACCGCTGCGTCGGCCAGTGCGGACTCGATCTGGCGCACCGCGTCGGGCGACAGCCAGGTGTCGGCATGGAGGAACAGCAGCACGTCGCCCGTTGCATGCCGTGCTCCGCAATTTTGCTGCGTCGCCCGGCCGGGGTCCGTTGTAAGGACGCAGGCGCCGGCTTGCCGGGCCAACTCGGCCGTCTCATCGCCGCTGCCGCCGTCGACGACGATCACCTCGTGCGGTTCGGTCTCGCTCGCGCGACGCACCGCATCCGCAATCCGCGCGGCCTCATTCAAGGCGGGAATGATGATCGAGGTTTTCAGCATGCTTCACGTCGGGTGGGGCTCGGAGCGCTCGGCCACGTACACATCAGGTTAAGGTAATTCCACCGCAAACCGTCTGTAGGGAACGCCCTCCGTGGCGTTCCGGGATCTGCGATTCGACATCGCGCCGCCCCTCGCGGAACGCCACGGAGGGCGTTCCCTACAGAGGAAACAAGCCGCTGCCGGCTTATCTTGATGCGCGAGGCGACTTGCGGCGCCGGCCCACCCTATGTTGCTACGTTGCGGTCTGGCGTCTAGCCGTCGATTCGGTAAAATCATCGACGGAGTGTGCCGTCGCTAGTGTACCCAGGGGCCTCTGAGGTGCGCGATGCTCAAGATTCTCGGTCGTCATTCGCATGTTTGCGGCGGCCTCTCGCGCCGCCAGTTCGTCGAAATCGGCGGCGGCGGCCTGCTCGGCCTCACCCTGCCTAAGCTGCTCGCCGCCGAAGAGCATCGACCGTCTGAAACGTCGGCCCGGCCACGAGCAAGGTCGGTCATCTTTCTGTTTTTGTTCGGCGGACCCAGCCAGCTTGAAACCTTTGATCTCAAGCCTAAGGCGCCCGACACGATTCGCGGGCCGTTCCGCGCGATCGCCTCGCGCACGCCTGAGCTGCTGATCTGCGAGCATCTGCCGCGCATGGCCCAGATTTCCGATCGCTTTTGCGTGCTGCGGACGCTCGGCCATCCGTACAACGACCACAGCTCGGCGGGCCATTATATTCAGACCGGGCATCCCTGGCACGTGCCCATCGGCGGAGGCTTCAACGCCACCGACAAAGATTGGCCGGCCATCGGCTCGATCGTCGAGTACGTCGACCAGCGCGCCGGCGGCCCAGCCCGACCAATTCCCAGCTATGTCTATCTACCCAACCGGCTCGGGCATTTGCAAACCTACAGCACCAAGCTCGACCGGCCGGGACAATACGCCGGCTGGTTGGGTCGCGGTTACGACGCCTTGGCCACCGACATCCGCAAGCGCGACGATAACGACAACCCCTTTTATCGCGCCTGCACCGATGACGAGCTTGATTTTCGAATCAAGGGCCTGGCTAGTGACGCCGCACTCACGCTCGATCGGCTTGACCGCCGCCGCACGCTCTTGGAACAATTCGATCTCGCCCGGCGACGGCTCGACGCGGCTGGACCGACCAGAGGGTATCCGGCCAGCTATCAGCGGTTTCAAGAGCGGGCATTGGCATTGGTCAATTCTGAAACGACACGCCGCGCATTAGACTTGCGGGGAGAGCCGGCCGAACTGCGCGATCGCTACGGGCGCCATTTATTCGGCCAATCGACGCTCATGGCCCGGCGAATGATCGAAGCAGGCGCGCGGTTCGTCACGGTGGCCTGGGACGCGCCGGATGGCTACGGCTGGGATTCGCACATTCACAGCGACGACGTTAAAAAACACCTATTGCCCGGCTTGGATCAGGCATTTACCACCCTCGTGCTCGATCTCGACGAGCGTGGCCTGCTCGACGAAACGCTGGTGGTGGCCGTGGGCGAGATGGGCCGCACGCCCAGCGCCACGCCGTCCTGGGGCCGCGGGCATTGGAGCACATTGTTTCCCGCGGTGCTGGCCGGCGGCGGCATTCGCGGAGGCATGGTCTACGGCCGGTCCGACAGGCACGCCGCATATCCGGCCGACCATCCGCTGTCGCCCGAAGATCTGGCGGCTACGCTCATCGCTTCTCTTGGCATTGATCCCGAAACGCGTGTCGCCGATGCCCAAGGCCGCCCCGTGCCGCTGGTTGATGGCGGCCGAGTGCTCAACGAAATCTTTGGATGACGCTTCCTTGGATGGGGGAACGGAATGAATTCCGTTCTACAAGGCGTCAATAGGCGCCGCGGCGGCTGAGAACACTGAGGGGCGTTTTGACCAACAATGCCAAATCGGTCGTCAGGCGCTGATTGCGCAGATACCAAAGATCCATCCGCACCCAATCGTCAAAGCCGATCTCGCAACGTCCGCTCACCTGCCAGAGACAGGTCAGGCCGGGCTTCACCGCCAACCGCCTGAGTTGCCACGGCTGATAGCGGACCACTTCCGAAAGCACCGGCGGCCGTGGGCCGACCAGCGACATATCGCCCAACAGCACGTTGAACAATTGCGGCAGCTCGTCGATGCTGGTCGACCGCAAGAAGCGGCCGATCGGCGTGATCCGCGGATCGCGGCGATTTTTGAAGACCGGCCCAGTTTGTTCGTTGGCCACTCGGTGCCGCAGCGCGTCGGCATTGACCACCATCGTGCGAAACTTGAACATCCGAAAACGCAGGCCGCAATGCCCGACGCGCTCTTGCACGAAGATCGGCTTGCCCCGCGTAGTGATCAGCAACACCAGCCATGTGGCGAGCATGACGGGAGAAAATGCCGCCAGCAACAACGCGGCGCCCACCACGTCGGTCAGCCGCTTGAACACGCGATAGCCAAACGAAAGGTTTCCTTCGGCCAGGATAGACCGCAAATGGCCGCACGGCGCCGCTCGGCGGCGATCGTGCCGAAGATCAGGTTGAAGAGCCGGGCTGATCGGGCCTGGTGTGGTAACACGCCGGTAACTCTCAGTCGTCATAGTGGTTCGAGCTTTGGTGCATGAGGAAGACTGTAGGGTGGGACGAGCTTGCGAGT
>DATFDL010000425.1:0-2397 GCA_035252155.1 Pirellulales bacterium
TGTCTCGCAACATACGGGCACCTTCGTCGTGGCCGCCCAGCCGAAGTACGAGCTGCTGGCTCACAATGTCTTCGACGATGACGACAGCCGCTCGAACGCCTCGCCCGCCGTGAGCGACGGGCAAATCTTCCTGCGGACCGACCGCCATCTCTATTGCATCGGCATGCGTTAGCGTCTTCCAAACTTCCAACTTCCAACTTCAAACTTCCAACTTCAAACTGCCCCGCTCATGCCCGCCCTCCGTGCTCGTCTGACTCGGCGTACGCTCCTGCGGGGAGCGGGCGTGGCCATGTCGTTGCCGTGGCTGGAGTCGCTTTCGGCCTGGGGCGACGAGCCGACGCCGGATGGCAACGCTCCGCACCCAAAACGTTTCGCCGCCTTGTTCATGGGCAACGGCATCAACCCCAACCACTGGTGGGCCAAAGGCGCCGGCGAGCAAATGGAGCTGAGCCAATCGCTCGCCCCGCTCGCCCCGTTCAAAAGCCAGCTCAACGTCATCTCCGGGCTGTTCAACAAGCACGCCACCGGCGTCGGCATTCATCCCGGTCAGACGGGCAACATCTTGTCGGGCGCCGCGCTGCAAAAAGGCGCCGTCCTGCGGGGCGGCATCAGCATCGACCAGGTACTGGCCGATCATTTTCAAGATCAGACCCCGCAGGCCAGCCTGGTGCTTGGCTGCGAGCAACCGATCACCGGCTATCACGAGACCAATTTCTCGATGGCCTATAGCTCGCACATCTCGTGGCACGACGCCGCCTCGCCGGTCCCGATGGAAGTCTATCCGTCGCTGGCCTTCGACAGCCTGTTCGACAACCAAGGCAGCAAGCGCACGCAAAGCATTCTCGATCGCGTCCAAGAGCACGCTGCCCATCTCGAGCGCCAAATCAGCCGCGCCGACCAGGCCAGGCTCGACGAATATCTGACCAGTGTGCGAGACGTCGAAAAGCAAATCGAGCGCACCCGCGCGGCCAAGCATGCGGCCGACGATCGCGCAAAAGACCGCGGCCGGCCGGCGATCTTCATGCAGCGGCCCGACAACGGTTTGCCCGAAGACCTGCGCGAGCACATGCGGCTGATGTGCGACATCATCGCGCTGGCCTTTCAGACCGACAAGACGCGGGTGGCGACGCTGCTTTTGTGCCGCGATCTGTCGGGACTGTTTTATCCGTTTCTCGACGTGCGGCTGGCGCACCATCCGGCGTCGCATGACGACCGCTCCGACGCCTACGAACGCGTCTCGCGCTATTACGTGAGCCAACTTGCCTACCTGGCCGGCCGACTGGCGGCCAT
Organism: Pirellulales bacterium; assembly: GCA_035252155.1. Taxonomy (GTDB): domain Bacteria; phylum Planctomycetota; class Planctomycetia; order Pirellulales; family JAICIG01; genus JAICLL01. The sequence continues at coordinate 1,291 of DATFDL010000425.1, forward strand.
GCCCGAGGGCGACGGCACGGTGCTCGATCACTCCTGCCTGATGTTTCTCTCGAACATGTGGTCGGGCAGCCAGCACGACTCGACTAAGCTGCCGCTGGTCTTGGTCGGCGGGCTGGGCGGCACGCTCGCCACCGGCCGCGTGCTCGACTACACCGCCCGCGGCGACGACAACCGCAAGCTCTGTAGTCTTTACCTCTCGCTCGCCGACCGCCTGGGCCTGGACCTCCGCAGCTTCGGCGACGCCGATTCGCGGCTGGCCGACATCTAGGTATTGCTCCGCTCGCAATGAGAGATTCGCTGCCTAATCGGACGAATACGTCACGATCGCCGGCGCGAACGATAATGCCTAACCGCGCCGCGCCGTCGTAGAACGGAATTCATTCCGTTTTGTAAAACGGAAATCATTCCGTTCGGCATCGTCGCCTTTCGCTCCGCGAAAGTACGCGTTTTCGCGCACATCACCTCGCGACAATGTGTGGCGCTCCGTCGGCGTTGTCGAGAACGCTGCCTCGCCCATTTGCTTGCGAAAAACAAGCCCCCACCCCGTCGCTTGCCCGTCGCAAGTACTTGCGCCGTCGACTCTTCCTGCGCCCTTGCGACGCAACAATTTCGGCTTACGCAAGCCAATGGGGTTGGTTCCAGTAAATTCGCCCTGTTGGGTCGCCTTGTCGCCCCTTCGCCGCGTCGCCTTTTCGTCCCGTCGTCTTGTTCTCCCTGACCTCCGACCCCTGAATCCCGACCCCTGTTTCCCTCTTCCCGCATCATCCCAAAAATCTGGCTTGGTGGGTTTCCCGCGGCATTCGTGGCCGCAATCGCCGTAAGTCGAGAAATCGCGCGCTTGGCAAAAGCCCCTCTGCGGCAGGGATGGTCAGCCAAATCTCTCGAGTTTCCACGGCTTGTGCAAATTTGCAAACACCGTGCGCGGCGCGCGGGTCAAAAGTCACTTACGGCGATTTCGTCCGCGCGGCCGGTTCGTTCGCCTGCTCGCTGCCGCGCTGTTTTTTGTCCGCCGCGACAAACCGACCCGCTATTACTTGCGACATCCTAAAGCCGCAACCAGCGAAGCCCATTCATTTGATCGAAAAATAACAATGATTACTTGACAGA
>DATFDL010000426.1:0-17291 GCA_035252155.1 Pirellulales bacterium
CGATGTCGCTCCCGCACGGCGTCCGCCGCGGCGAATTTGTCGCTACTACGATTCCACGCCACCTGCGCCGCGGCGGATGCCGTGGCACCCTGACGACGCGCCCAGCCGATTTGAATGTCACAACCAACAATTTTGCGGCAGTCACGCGCACGTCAGCTTGTGGGGATGCTGATCGACCGCCTGGCGCAAGGCGAGCAGCCCCGCGCGGTCGGGCATCTCCCGCAGCAACTGCAGCAAATCGTCGGGGCACATGCCCCACACCGCTTCGGCCGCATCCATGCGCACCATCACCTTGCCGTCGGGCTGCGTATCGAATCGCAATTCATAACCCGCCGGTCCAACCACGCGCCTCAGCTCGGCGCCAATCTGTTCGTTCAGTTCCGTCATCGGGCGATCTCCTCGTACGAATCGTGCAAGCAAACTGCCGCTTGTCTTGCAAGCGGCATACCAAGCGGCCCTGCAACTTCCTTACTTTTGCGCCAGGCGGCTTGCGTTCGTGGTCCATCTGGGCAAAAATCCGGCATCCGAAAAGCTTCGCGTCCCTCTTTCTCTGAAAGGAGCAGCCGGCGATGGACATTGCAATGGTGGGCCTGGGCGTCATGGGTCGCAATTTGGTGCTCAATATGGCGGATCATGGTTTCGCCGTGACCGGCTACGACCGCGACGCCAGCAAAGTTGAGGCCCTGCGCAAAGAGGGCCAGGGCAAAAAGGTCGAAGCCGTGGGCGACGCCAATGAGCTGGTCGCCAAGCTTAAAAAGCCTCGGTCGGTGATGATGCTGGTGCCTGCCGGCGCCCCGGTCGATTCGGTCATCCGCGACCTGTTGCCGCGCCTGCAGCCGGGCGACCTGATCGTCGACGGTGGCAACTCGCACTTCACCGACACCGATTTGCGCACTAAGGCGGTGGCTGAGAAGAAGATCGAGTTCATCGGCGTCGGCATTTCGGGCGGCGAGCGCGGGGCGCGGTTCGGACCGAGCATGATGCCCGGCGGCTCGAAACAAGCCTACGAACGTGTGCGGCCCATCTTCGAGGCCTGCGCGGCCAAGGTGCAGGGCGAACCGTGCGTCACCTATCTAGGCAGCGGCTCGGCCGGGCACTATGTGAAGATGGTCCACAACGGCATCGAGTATGGCCTGATGCAGTTGATCTCGGAGACCTATGCCCTGATGAAGCAGGGGCTGGGCCTCAACGACGACGAACTGCACGATGTCTACGCTGAGTGGAATGCGGGCGAGCTGAGCTCATTTCTCATCGAGATCACCGCCGACATCTTCAAGCAGGTCGACGACAAGACCGGCAAGCGGCTGGTCGATGTCATTCTCGACCAGGCGAAGCAAAAGGGCACGGGCATGTGGACCTCGCAAGACGCCATGTCGCTGCAAGTGCCCACGCCCACGATCGACATTGCCGTTTCGATGCGAGATCTTTCGTCGGTCAAATCCGAACGGACGGCGGCCAGCCGCGTGCTCAGCGGCCCGTCGCACACGCTCAAGCGCGATCGCAAAGCATTTCTGGACCACTTGCGAAATGCTTTTTATGCCTCGATGATCATCACCTACGCCCAGGGCATGGCGCAATTGCGCAAGGCGTCGCAAACCTATAATTACGGCCTGAACCCCGAAGCGGTGGCCCGCATCTGGCGGGGCGGCTGCATCATTCGCGCGGCGCTGTTGGAAGACATTCGCGCGGCGTATCAGGCCCATCCCGATTTGCCGAATTTGCTGGTTGACAAACATCTGGGCGAAGAAGTGATGAAGCGACAAGCCGATCTGCGTTCGGTGGTATACGCCGCCTCCGAGACGGGCATTCCCGCGCCCGGCTTCATGGTGTCGTTGGGTTACTTCGACGGCTATCATAGCGAGTGGTTGCCGGCCAACCTGATTCAGGCCCAGCGCGACTGCTTCGGCGCCCACACGTATGAACGCGTCGATGAGAAGGGAACGTTCCACACCGAGTGGAAGTCGAGCGAGTAGAAAGCGAGCCGGAGGGTTCAGGGTTCAGGGTTCAGCATTTTTGTGACCGCTGAATCGCTTGTGCTGAGCGAAAAGGCTGGAACGAAGATCGCCGGCTCACACACCTTAAGCATTCGCGCGCACCGATAAACCTCGAACGAAAGTGCTGAACCCTGAACCCTGAACCCTCTGAACAACCTGAACCCGTCCCAATGCCTACCAGCGACAAGAAAATCGTTCCCGCCGCCAGCCACGCCGCCCCGCCGCCGTGCGCCATGGTCATCTTTGGCGCTAGCGGCGATCTGACCAAGCGCAAGCTGCTGCCAGCGCTCTATAACATCGCCACCAGCAAGCTGCTGCCCGAAAAGTTTGCCGTCGTGGGCTTTGCCTTCGACGAGATGGACACCGACCAGTTCCGCGACACGCTCACCAAGGAGATCAAGGAGTTCGCCGGCGAGTCGATCGATCCGAAGCGTTGGAACGAGCTGTTCGCCAAGCGGCTGTATTACGTGAAGGGCGACTTCACCGACGCCAAGTCGTATGCGACGCTGGCCAAGACGCTGGCCCAGGTCGATGAGGAATGCGGCACCGCCGGCAACTATCTGTTCTATCTGGCCACGCCACCCTCGTTCTTTGGCAAGATCGTCGAGCAGCTTGGCAAGGCCGAACTGACCAATGAAGATAAACCCGCGGACGGCAAAGGCAAAGACGGCAAAAAGAGCAGCGGCGCGCGGGCCGGCTGGCGGCGGGTGATCATCGAAAAACCCTTCGGCCACGACGTCGAGTCGGCCAAGGCCCTCAACCGTGAAATCACCAAGGTGCTGCGCGAAGACCAGATCTACCGCATCGACCATTATCTGGGCAAAGACACCGTGCAAAACATCATGGTGTTTCGCTTTGCCAACGGGCTGTTCGAGCCGACCTGGAACCGCCGTTACGTCGATCACGTGCAGATCACCGTGGCCGAAACCGTGGGCGTCGAGCACCGCGGTCTGTATTACGACAAGGCCGGCGCGCTGCGCGATATGGTGGCTAACCACATCTCGCAGCTTCTGGCCCTGATCTGCATGGAATCGCCCATTTCGTTCGATGCCGAGGCCGTGCGCGACGAAAAGGCCAAGGTGCTGCGGGCCATCCATCCGCTCAGCGAAGAAGATGTGCTGCGGCACGCGGTGCGCGGGCAATACTCGGCCGGCACGGTGCAAGGCAAACACGTGCCCGCCTATCGCGGCTCGCCCAATGTGCCCGAAGACTCGAACACCGAGACCTTTGTCGCTCTGAAAATGACGGTCGACAATTGGCGTTGGGCGGGCGTGCCGTTTTATCTGCGGACCGGCAAATGCCTGCCGACGCGAGTCACGGAGATCGCCATTCAATTCAAGCAGGTGCCGCTGATCTTGTTTCGCGAAACTCCGGTCGAGTCGCTCTCGCCCAACCAGTTGATCTTGCAGATCCAGCCCGACGAAGGCATCTCGCTGCGGTTCGAGGCCAAGACGCCTGGCTTCGGCATCGAGACCGCGCCGGTGACGATGGAGTTTCATTACGAGCAGGCCTTTGGCACCACGCCGATCACCGGGTACGAGACACTCTTGTACGGGGCGATGCAGGGCGACGCCACGCTTTTCCTTCGGGCGGATTTCGTCGAGATGGCCTGGACGTTTTTGCAACCGATTCTCGACATTTGGGGCACGCTGCCCGCCCGAAAGTTTCCCAACTATGCCGCCGGCACTTGGGGACCGGCCGGCGCCGACGACCTGATGGCCGCCGACGGACGACAGTGGAGGAACCCGTGAATGATTTTGGCGGGCGACGTCGGCGGCACCAAAACCAATCTGGGCTTTTTTGAAGTCACGCGAGCGGGCGAGCAAATCGGCCTGACTTCGATCGTCGAACAGACTTACCCCAGTCGCGAGCACGCCAGTCTCGACCAGATCGCGCTGCGGTTCATCGCCGATCACAAACTGACGATTTCGATCGCGTGTTTTGGCGTCGCCGGGCCGGTGCAAAACGGACGAAGCCACGCTACCAACCTGCCGTGGCTCATCGACGGCAAGCAGCTTGCCGCCGAGTTAAAAGTGAGCGACGCCTTGGTGATCAACGATCTGGAGGCGACGGCCTTTGGCGTGGCCGCGCTGGGCAGCAACGACTTTGCCGTGCTCAACGCCGGCGCGGCCGCGGCGGGCATCGCGGCCGAGGGAAACGCGGCCGTGATCGCCGCCGGCACCGGACTGGGCGAAGCCGGGCTCTATTGGGACGGGCGGCATCATCGACCGTTCGCCTGCGAAGGGGGCCATGCCGATTTTTCTCCACGCAACCAGTTGGAAATCGATTTGGTCGCCTGGCTGATTGACGAGTTCGGCCATGCCTCGTGGGAGCGCGTCTTGTCGGGGCCGGGGCTGCACAATCTCTATAAGTTCCTTGGCAAGGCCAGGCCCGGCGCACCGTCGCCCGCGGTGGCCCAAGAGATTGCCCGTGGGGATCCGGCCGCAGTCATTTCGGAGGCGGCCCAGGCCGGCCGCTGCCCGACGTGCCAGGAGGCGCTCGCCTGGTTCGTGACGCTCTACGGCGCCGAGGCGGGCAATCTGGCGCTAAAGATCATGGCCACCGGCGGCGTGTACCTCGGCGGCGGCATCGCGCCCAAGAATCTTGGCCCGCTGAAGCAAGGCGACTTCGTCAAGTCGTTTGTCGCCAAGGGGCGGCTGCGCGAAGTGCTGGAGCAGATTCCCGTGCGGGTGATTCTCACGCCCAAAGCCGCCTTACTCGGCGCCGCCCGTTGCGCGGCGATCCATCAAATGGAGCATGGCCCGTGAGGCTTGATGGCGCGCGTGGCCAAGAAACTATCGATGTAACGCGACAGCAGATCGCCCTCGGCGTCATCGAAATGATCTTCGTACATGGCGGTGAGCACAAAACCCGCGTCGCGTTGCCCGCCGATCTGGTCGGCGAGCGTATGGCCGAATTCAACGGGCTGAACGCGATCAAGGTAGAGCCGCCGCAGTGTGGCATCGTCGAGGTCCGTAAGGTCCGAATAGGGAATCCGGTGGCGCACCTCCAAGCTGCCGTTCTGCATTCGCTCGTCGTCGAAGAGATATCGAATCGGATTGGTAAAACCCGCCAGCAAGACGCCGCCGGGGCACAACACGCGAAAGCATTCTCGCCACACCGGCCGCACGTCGGGCACGAAGCAGTTTGAGATCGGATGCACGATCAAATCGAACGTCTCGTCGCGAAACATCGAAAGATCGCCCATATCGCCTTCGAAGGTTTCGATGGCCAGTCCTTCGCGCCCGGCGACCAGCCGATCTTGCTCGAGCTGCCGAGGCGAATTGTCGAACACGGTCACCACGGCGCCCGCCGCCGCCAGGAGCGGCCCCTGCTGGCCGCCGCCCGACGCCAGGCAGAGCGTTCGCGCTCGTTGCAGGGCCGGAAACCAACTGATCGGCACGGGTTTGGTCGGCGTCAACAAGATGCGAAGCTGGCCGCGACGCGCCTGTACGATGGCGTCACTGCCGACCGGTGCCGTCCAGCGATCGTGGTGGTCCACCTTTTGATTCCACGCCGAGCGATTGTGAGAACGGGGATCCATGACCATCGATAATCACTATTCCTTCTTAATCCAGAGCAACACTCCATCCGTGGGTTCCGGATTACTGGTTGAGCTATTGGGCGACACTCTTTTAAAGCTCCGCACGCGCAACAAAGTAAACGGTTGGTCGGGGTCGTACACTTCCGCGGCGCCACTACCCGCTTGTGCCGTTTCCCAACCAGGATTGTCGACCAACCAAGCGGCGTGCTCATCGGCGATGCCAAAGCTCGATGACGATTGCGGTCCGGCGACGGTGATCTGCCATTGGCCGTTTCGGTCGCGGCGAATAGCCGCGGTCAACAAATATTCCCCTGGCTGAAGCGGTCCCGAACTGCCGAAATGTTCCGGAAAACCGTTCTGCGGAACGTCCTGGGCCGATTCGCACAACCGCAGCGAGTGCCCTTCGGGCATGTAGATCCGCCAGCGCCAGAGCATGTCTTCATAGGTGGGCACCGCGATAATATTGATCTTTTTGGGATCGGTCACTTCCAGTCGGCCGAGTTCCTTTCGCAATTGCGAATTCTCCTCGCGCAACTGGCCAAGCTGCCAGGCGGTGAAAAAATTCGAGGCCACCAGGGTCGCGGTGATTAGCACCACGAGAAATGTGCGCAAAGAGAAGCGGAGGCGGGGCATGGATTCAACCGAAACGCTTTAAACTTCCTCGTGGCCCCATGCGATTACTCCGATTATCTTTCGTCCGGGTTCGCCGTTTCTTGGGATACCCCGCCATTACTCTCCTCGTGCCCAAACCTTGAAAACTCGGGATGATACCGCAGCAGCGCTCCATCAAATACCTCGGGCGGACCGCGTAGCCAGGCGATCTGAAACACGCCGTCGCCGCCGCCGAACTCGCACTCAATGCCAAACCGCGCAGCGCCCTCAAAACCAAAGCGGTTGTAATACCCAGGGTAACCGAATACGCAAACCAACGGATCGCCGCGCTCGCGCAGCAACGCCATACCCTCGCGAACAAGCAGCGTGCCAATCCTTCGGCCTTGGAATTTCGGCAGGACGGCCAGCGGCGCCAGCAGCGCTCCATCGCGCACGAAACTATCGAAACCGCCGCACGCGCAGCACTTCGACGGAGGCTGTTTCCGCGTTAACCCAGAACGTGATGGCCAACGGGGCGACGAACATAACGCGGCGGTCGGCATCGCGTGACTCACTATGCTCGTAGGGATCGCTTCGCAGCAAACGATCGATCTTGTTCGCCGCTGCGGTGATTCTCTGGCGAGTCGCCGAATCGGCGCTCATCCAAATTTCGGCGAGTTCATCCGTGGCCGTGTGCTTCCATTGCAGCGAGAACTTCACAGTTGTCGTAGTCGAGCTAGGACTTCGTCCGTGGTGTAACCCGGCTCTTGTTGCCTTCGCCTCCATTCCTCTTCGCTGAGGGGCGGCTCGCTGTAGCCGGGTGGTGGCGCCACGCCGATCGGCATAAACATTCCGACGATCCGCCCCGATTCATCGTAAAGATCGAGCGGCTCGTTCAGATCGAGAAGTTTGCTGCGCAACTCGGAATCGACGGTGATTCGTGTCATCGGCCATCTCCCATGTCGGAATGCCGTCCAGGCTCGCGCGAACAATCACACTGGCACACTGGTTCGCTGTCTCAACATTATTATAGCCGTAGGATTGTCGCTAATAAAGCCGCTTTCCCATGCTGATCCGCTCCTCGACGCTGTAACGCGACGAAGAACAACTCGCGTTGCACTTCGCACTTCTTGCGGATGGCCGTCGCTGGGTCGTTGTGCGGAGCCTGGCTGGGCGACGATTCATTCCACAGCTCGATCACCGCCTCCCTGTCGGATTCCTGGTACTGTCGGATTTGCATACGTCTTCGCGCCGTGACCTAGACGCTTTTCAGTGCCTCAGTTATCGCACGAAGGAAAGCATCGACATCCTCTTCCGTGTTGTATCCGTGCAGGGCCACACGCAGCCGGCCGGCATGCGCCATGACATGGATATTCTTGGCACGCAGGCACCGGGCAATCTCTTCGCCTTTCGGATGGCGGAATGCGATGATGCCCGCCAAGTGGTCGCGGTCAAAAGGCGTGAGTAATTCGACCGGCATTTTCTGCAGCTCTTCGAGACATCGCAGCACCAGAGGTCGAGCCGCCTGGTCGACCGCCGCCACGCCGACCTGACGAATGTAATCCAGCGCCGCGCGAACGGCGTAGACGGCCGGCATGTTGGGCATGCCAGGAGTAAAGCCGGCCGCGCCGGGGCGGCTGACTGCCCGCCCGAACCGCTCCGGTCCAAAGGCGTCTTGCAGATTGAACCATCCGCCCGCTGGAACGGTCCACTCGGCGGCCCGCGAGGCGGGCACACCGACCAGCCCCCCGCCATGCGTTGCCAGGATCCACTTGTGCGTGCTACTGACAATCAGGTCCGCGCCTGTCAAATCGAGCGGCACACGGCCCAGCGCTTGGGTGACATCGACGGCCAGTAAGGCGGGCGAATGCCGCCGCACCGTAGCGGCAACCTCGTTCAGGTCGAGCATGAAGCCGTTGTAAAAGCTCACCAGCGATACCGTGACCAGCCGAGTCGCCGGCCTCAGAAGTTCGCGCAGGTCTTCCACTAGTAACGCGCCTTGGCGATGTCGCCATAGCCGGACCGTGGCCGGAGAGCTCGGTTGCAGCCAGGGCGTGGCGCCCGCGGGAAAGTCGAGATCGTTGATGACGACCTCATCGCCGCCGCGCAGGCCCAAAGCGAAAGCTGCCCAATTAAAAGCCTCTGACGAGCAACTGCAGATCGACACCTCGTCGGCCGACAGGCCGAACGCGTCGCCCACCAGTTCGCGGGCCGCCTGCCACTGCGCAAAATGGCGTTCGCGCCCATCGTAGCCGCTGAGCTTGTCTTGAAAATACTCTTGCATGGCTTCACCCACGGCCCGCGGCGGTATGCCTTCGGCCGCCGTGTTGAGATAAACCCTGTCATTCAGCGACGGAAAATCGCGGTGTCGTGTTTCGGCGGATAGCATCGTGGGGCCTTCAATCAAGAATCTTCTGTAAAATGTATACATCGAGCAGGCGCCCAAACTTGCGTCCCACTTCGCGCATCGTGCCGACGCGCGTGAAGCCAGAACTTTCGTTCAGGTGCAGGCTGGCGTCGCTCCCCTCGGCCACGCGCGCGATCAACGTGTGAAACCGCAGATGGCGAGCTTCGGCGATGATGGCTTCTTTAAGCTGCCGGCCAATTCCGCGGCCACGAAACTCGGACTTCACGTAAAACGACGTTTCGGCGGTGTCGTCGTAAGCTTGGCGCTCCGACCATTTGCTGATCGATGCCCAGCCGACCACCAGACCATCCAAAATCGCGACCAGCACTGGATGTCTCGCGTCGTGGTTGCGGAACCAATCGAGCCGCTCATCGACGGTTTTCGGCTCGGTGTCGAAAGTTGCCGTCGTGGTGAGGATAGCCTCGTTGTAGATTTCGGTGATCGCCGACAGATCGGCCGGCTCGGCGCGGCGGATCGAGAGGGAAGGCCGCGGACCATGATCGTTCCGCAGAGCGATGGCACTGACGTGCGACTCATTCGCGTCATGCGGGACGGCTCTCACCAGACGCATGAGCCGCAGGTCGCCCAGCGAATCAGTAAAACCCCAACGCTCGTAAAAAGGGACGAGCTCCGGGCGGCAGTAAAGCTCGAATGTTCGTACCGACTTGAGTGCGGGGTGAGCGATTACGGTGTCGAGCAGAGTTTTTCCTAGTCCCTGCCCGCGGAAGTCGCTGTCGACGATGACATCGAAAATGAGGCCCTTGATCGTGAAATCGGTGAGCACCCGGGCGAATGCCACCAGCCGCCGGCTTTCGGCCTCGCAGAAAGCCACGACGATGTCCGAATTCTCGATCAACGTGCGCACCTGCGCCTCGCTTCGCCCTTGAGTCCACCATTCGCGCGCGTACAGGTGGCGTAGGTCAGCGATCTGGGAGTCGGTCAGTTGTTCGATGCGTTCAATCACGTGAGTCGCTCAGGCAGTTCAATCGTCCGATCGCTGTGTACGTTGCCGGTGTTCAGCGTTGACGCCGGCTCAAAGAGCAGGACGTGGACTTCTTCTTCGGCGACGGGCCGGTGCTCTACGCCGCGCGGCACGATCAGAAACTCTCCCTCGTTCAGCCATACGTGCCGATCGCGAAACTCCATGCGAAACCGCCCCTTTACCACCAGGAAAAGCTCATCCTCGTCGTCGTGCTGGTGCCAGACAAATTCTCCCTGAAACTTGACCAGCTTGACGTGTTGACCGTTCAACTCACCGACGATCTTGGGACTCCAATGGTCGGAGAACCGGGCGAATGTTTGCCGCAGATTCACCGGTTCTGGGATGGCCTGCTGTGGCGAGTGGCGTTGCAAATCCAAAACCAGAAATCGCGCCCCAGCAACCGGGTTGTGGCAATACGCCCCAGTGTCGCGAAAACCCAGCGATTCGTAGAGCGCGATTGCCTGGCCCATCGACGGAAGCGTGTCCAGATAGATTCGCGAGTGGCCTGCGTCGCGCGCATCGGCGATCAACTCATCGACCAACCGGCGGCCGATTCCCTCGCCACGGAACTCCGGACGAACATAGAGCCGTTTCATTTCACAGCCGCCGTCGTTCAATGGCCGGAGTGCCGCGCAGCCGGCCGCTTTCGCGCCGACGTACGCCAGAAGCAAGCGGCCGCCTGGCGGCGCGTACTTGCCCGGCAGGCTCGCCAGTTCTTCGTTGAACTGCTGAAACGCGAGGTCGATCCCCAAGCTCGCGGCATATTCGCGGAAGAGGTCTTGGACCGTGGCGCGATCGTCGGGGAATGCGGCCGGGCGAATCTGAATCTCGTCGAACTGTGTAGGCGCGGCGGCCGCAGCCGCTAACTTCTCGCCCGTGAGTCGATACGTCGTCCACTCGGACATCGGCACCGCGCCAAACGATCGATAAAACTCAATCGCCGGTTCGTTCCAGTTGAGCGCCGTCCACTCCATCCGGCCGCAGCCACGCTCAACCGCGACCCGTGCTACGGTCTGAAAGAGCGCCTTGCCGTACCCTCGGCCGCGGTGCTCGGACAGCACAAAGAGGTCTTCCAGGTAGATGCCCGGTCTGCCGACGAACGTCGAAAAGTTGTGGAAAAACAGCGCGAAGCCGGCCACCTGGCCGTTCTCTTCGGCCAGCAACACCTCGGCAAACGGGCGCGCGCCGAACAGGTGCTCGGTGACTTGCGCTTCGTCAAAGAGCACTTCGTGCGTCAGCCGTTCATACTCCGCCAGTGCGCGAATGAGGCCGCAGATGGCCGGGGCATCGGCGGCAGTCGCGGCGCGGATGATTGGGGCACTGCTCATCGCACTTTCTCCGCCGTGGGAGACTCCGCCATTATAAGACATTATGTCTTTCAATCAATGGTCCAGCCGTTCAGGCTTGTAAGCGGCTGCTGCCTCGCGCGACGACTGCACGAGGATGATCTCGAACTCGATCAAATCGTTCCAGCGGGCGGTCCATTGCTCGAAGAGCTTTCGGTCGTCGCATTCCATCAACTGGAAGCAGCGGCGGCGGTCGACTTGTACCCAGCTATCGACGTATTTCAAGCCTTCGGGCTGCATCCGTCCCTTTTCGTGAAAACGGCGGTAGATGGCCGCCGCGTTTGCGTCGCGGAATGTTTCAATCACCATGTAGAGCATCGCGTTCTCCTGAGTCATGGCCGTCGCTTCTGCGCGCTTCACTATGGCCGATGAAGTCTCCGCCCAAATCGAAGTCCCGACGGCAAGATTGTCGACCGCCCCGTCACTCTCTCACGGCATGTCGCTGCCGACAAGCAACTCTCCCTTCGCCACGATTACCGCCCTGCCGCCCAGCAAGGCACGGTCTTCGGTACTCGAACCCGCACGACTCCGCCCCTGGCCGATGCCTGGATGCCAGAAACTCGCTCTTGCCAAGGCGTGACCGCGCGATCCGGCGCGTCGACGACTAGCGTTTCCCAGTCGGCGTCATAGACGACCACATGCCCGCCCGACCGCACCACGCGCGTCATCTCGGCCACTGCGCGCTCGGGATGTTTTAGGTGAACGAACACGCGTTCAGCCCGGCAACCATCGAAGGTATCCGAAGCGAAATCAAGTTGCTCTGCGTTACCGACAACTAGCTCGATCGGAAGGTTCGCGTCGTGCAGCCGCGCACGGGCTTCGGCCAGCATGATCTGGCTGCCATCGACACCTACGACGCGCCCCGTGGGTCCCACCACGAGCGCCAGGGCTTTTACGTCGTCTCCCGCGCCACAGCCGACGTCGAGAAGCGTGTGCCCGGCCCGAATGTCGAGCAGTTCGTAGGTGAGTTGCTTGATCCGCTGGATCGCATCCAGCCCGCTGACTGTGTCGAGATACCGAACGAAGGCGTGCGGCTCGGCTGCATGATCGATCTCGCCCCATCGCGTGTAATCGAGTGTCATCATCGCCGATCTCTCCGATTTGCCGCGCTCGCCGTGACCACCGCGTAGCGGGTCGTTTTGCGCGTCGGGTTGTGGAACATGATCGAGCCATGGACCTGCATCGCCAGGCAGTCGCCCTCGCGCAGGCGGTGATGCGCTTCGCCAAGAGTGACGTCGATCGTGCCTTCGAGCACCCAGATCTGCTGATAGACCCGCATTGCGCGCAAGGGCGAATCGAACGCGACGCGCTGGCCGGCCGGAAACTGCACCTCGACAATCTGCATCGGCTGCGGGATGCCCCGCGGCGAAACATTGCGCCGCACGTAACCCGATTCCGGATCCTTCCATTCCGGCTGGTCGACTCGTCTGGCTACTGGGCCATCAAGACGCTGAGCCTGCGAGTTCGGGGCGTCGAAGAGCGACGGTAGCGTCACACCCAAGCCCGCCGCGAGTTTTTCGAGCACCACGGCGGTGGGGCTGCTTTCGCCCCGCTCGACGAGCGAGATCATCGAGCGGCTCACCCCGCTCTTGGCCGCCAGCGCGTCGAGCGATAAACCATGCGCAGCCCGCAGTTCGCGCACTCGCTCGGCGATACGTTGGTTGATGTTGAATGCGGTTTCTTGCATAATGGACACAGTATCCATTATATAAGAATACGCGTCAAGCGGTCGGGCCGCTGCCGGTCAATTACGCCTTGGCCCGATTGGAACCGTCGCAGCATGCGAATCGCCGCGAAGGTCGTCCACCACGTCGCGCACGCAGCGCCCGAGGTCTGCCGAATAGCCGCTAAACGCTTCGCGGATTCCGCCCTCCTGATCCAAAACGAGCGTCAATGGCGTGCCGAACCCATATCGCTGAAGATTGTACAGGTCGTAAATGTCCTTCGCCTCGATATGGGGCAAGCCGCGATAGGCCCGGGTAGTCGCGTGCTTTGGAACCGCGTTGTCATCGACCGCGGCTTCATACCTGACAAACATTCCGACGACCGCCACATCGTGGCCCTTGTATTCAGCGGCCAGCTTCGAGATTTGCGGCGCGGCCAGCATGCAATACTCGCAACCTTGGGACCAGAAATAAAGCAACACGACCTTCCCGCGTTGGTCGGCCAACCGAAAGGTGCCGCCATCGAGGGCCTTCGCCTCCCAGGTCGTCGAAAAGCCGGGGGCCGCTGCGAAAAAACGTTCGCGGTTCTGCACGACGTCAAGATGCCCGTTTTGCTCCTTGTCGTGAGCCTGCAAGTTGGCGTCATACAGATCCTTGAAGTGGTCCATTTTCGCCTGCTCGCGGGCCGCCGTCAGGACGGCGCGGGCCTCGGTCCTGGCCTGCCGGCAATCTTCCAAAGTTTTCGAGCAAATTCCCCGGTAGCAGAGCATCATCCACTTGGCGTTCGCGTCGAGGTATCTTTGGCCCTCGTCGTAAAACTGCGCGGTCCAGGCAGCGTCGTTCCGCGCCTCATTCGTCAGCGTAATAGTTCGCCGGCTCGTCGGCTGGCCCGATGCCAATTCTGTGGATTCCAAGACAATTTTCGTGGCCAGGCCCAGTTCCTGATCGAACTCATACAAACGCACGAGTTGCCAGCGCCCCTGGGAATAGTCGTCGTTCTGAGTCGCCGCCACGTACAGGCGCGGGCCGGTGGGTTTTGCCAAGCGATAGGTAAACCCTATTCCGCGCACCGGGGGCTGATAGGCCCACTCGCCGGTCATTTCGCCCGCCGTGTCGGGCAGCCGGCAGAACAGCTCATAGGGAACCAGCATTTTGAACATCGCCGTCTGTTCATTGAGCGAATAGGAACCGTCTGGACGCAGGTCACAGTAGTCGAACGAGTCGAATTTACGTCGTTCGCTCCCGTCGGGATTGAGAAAGACTTGTAAGGTGCGTATGAAAAGCCGCCATGAGCCGTCGCCGTTTTGGCGCACGACGGTAACGCGCCATTGGCTTCGCTCACGCGGGGTGCTGGGTTTGTGATCCTCCTTTCCATCGGAATCGTGCAAGTCTTCGGAGGCCGTGACTTGATAGACCAGCTCTTGACCGAGCTTGAGCCGATAGCGTGGCAGTGTCGAACGCGGTTGGTCTGCCGACAGCCCCGTCGCTGGCGCGGCCAGGCAAAACATCAGGGCCGGCGTCGCATGTGCGACTCGGCGGAGCGCTATGACGAAAAAGTTGAAGACCATGAAAACCTCGCTGCATCCGTTATGGCTCATATGAGGGCCGGTAGCAGGCTCTGAAACGTCGGACGGGCGGTTGTTCGTCGTCGAGGAAGTCGTCGAACCGCTGGCACGCCAGCCCGGCCTCTTCGAACATGCCCAGTTCCGCGCG
Source organism: Pirellulales bacterium (assembly GCA_035252155.1). Classification (GTDB taxonomy): domain Bacteria; phylum Planctomycetota; class Planctomycetia; order Pirellulales; family JAICIG01; genus JAICLL01. Next base: position 14,242 of record DATFDL010000426.1, read on the forward strand.
AGTTAAGGGCCAGGGCATCTGCCCTTCCGGCCCGTCGATCTCTCGGCCGCGTGTAATCACAACCAGTCGCCCAGCGGGTGAAAGCCACTTGGACATTTCCCTCATCGCTCCGGGGCGAATGCTTTGGGGGAACACTTGCAGCGTGTACGCCTCGAAAATCAGGTCGAAAGCACCACGCCAAGCGATCGGCGCGTGGAATAGGTCTCGCACTTCATAAACGACTGGCGATTGGGGGAAACGACGCCGGCACCAGTCAACCGCTGTCGGCGAGACGTCGAACGCCGTCACACGAAACCCGTGTGCCCCAAGATACTCGGCGTCGTCTCCCAGTCCGCAGCCGACGACGAGCGCCGAACCGCGTGGCACTCGTCCGCTCTCTTCGCTGAACCAAGACACAAGGTGAGGGTTCGGGGAGAGATCGACCCAAGGGATATCGCGTGGATTATCGCCCGCCTCGGCGTACAAGGGCTCGAACCACCCTAAATAGTCGCCTTCACCCAGATGCTGCGCGGCCAGGGCTCGTGCGCGCGTTCGACTGTTACCCATTGGCGATTTCCGAGGATTGGCTTGCCGCTTGAGGCCAGACGCGTGAATGGTGGGTTGGTCTGACCATAATTGTAACGGGCCGGCCTCCCGCCGCGTCCTGGCCGGCCAAGCGCCATCCTCGCGCGGCGTAGTATGCCTCGCGGTCGGGCGTGAACAAGTACAATTTCGCGATTCCCAGCCGCCTCGCCTCAGCCACCGCTGCCGCTAACAACCGGCCACCGATCCCGCGTCCTCGTAAATCACTCCGAACGTAAAGGTTGCCTAGCCACGGCGACAAGTCATCGCGTCCCGGAAGGTCGCGGCTAAGGAGGCTGACCGACCCGGCAGGCTGCCCGTTGGCGTCGATGGCAACAAGGGTCGTTGGGACCTGGTCCGCGTCAGTTTGCGCCAGCAGTTCATCGCGGCAAGTATCTAGCGACCAACCTGCGTACAGTTCGGCCCACTGGCCAAAATGCCACGTCGCCAAAATGTCGGCGAGCTCCAGCCGGTGTGCAAGCGAAACGATCTTCACTGGTCCCTCTGAAGTTATTGTTGACTGTGAAAAACTGTCAGGCATACTTCGTGGCTCGCACGGGCATCAATGACCGGCGCAAGCAATCCAATCAGGAAGCTGGTCAAACAGTCGATCCATGATTTTTTGCGTATTACTCTCGAAAACGTGCATTTTGCCGTCATAGGCTTCTCCGCCACCTTCGCCCACCAAGTCAGAAACGCCGCGGAGGATCAGCGTGCGGATTCCGTTTCTCCGGCCGACCCAGGCGATGCTTGCCGATTCCCAGTCGCCGACGACCGCCCCGTACTTGCTACTCAGCCTCGGGATTTCGTCAGCGACAAGATCACGGTCGCCTGAAATCATCAACGACCGAGCGACCTTGTGCGGATAGCGACCGTTTAGCCAGTCCAAGTCGATCTCGGTGCAATAGTGAGCAAGATGCTCGTCGTTGTCTCCCATCTGCCCATGAATATCGTAGACGAGGGCCCGCTCGACGAGAACAATCGTTCCGGTCTCCACCTTGCCTTGGAATCCTCCACAGGTGCCGAGATTGATGACGAGCGATGGCGCGCACCGATCGACGACGTACTGCATCGAAGCGGCGGCCGCAATTTTTCCCCAGCCGCCGTGGAAGAACAGAACCGACTTGGCTTGCTTGCCGATGGGGGCTGTAAACCATTCACCCAATGCCGAAGTGTGATTGCCACATTGGGGAAACCGGCCTCGCGTAGCGCGCCATTCGACGTCGGCTGAAACGATGACAACGACGTCGCTACGCGCTGGATGGGTGAACAACGCTTTCTCCACGCGACCAAAAGGTCCGTCGTATTCGGTACCTGCGCCGCGCTCGCTGGTTTTGGCTGGTTTCATCTTTCCCACCCGGAACGTCAATCTCTTTCTTGTGGTGAGAAAAACGTCCAATAGGGATTCTTGGGGTCCGGGGCCGATCGGTCCGCTCGGTCGCGGCGCCACACCTCCTGGCCGTCGAGCTCGACGTGCGACTCGGCGTCGGACGAACGAATCAGCGCGTATTGCCAGCGCGCTTCGGCGAACGATTCGCCAACGGCCTCGATCAAGAGCAGACATTCTGGATTCGTATCATGCGCGAAGGCGAAGACCGCGCCGTCGCACACCTTATGTTCTTCGTCGGTGTATCGGCAAACCGGCTGGACCAACAGCCGCAGCTCGGAGCGAGACCGGCCGGGATCCCAGAATTCGTGGGCGCTAAACCGGCGCGCGGCCTCTTTCATTTGCCGCAGACGTGCGGGTTTTTTCAACGCGGGAGGCGGGCTGCCGGTGAGCTCCGACGGCTCAAAGCCCGCAGTTTGTGGTTCCCAACGGACCTGGATCGGCGTTTCGAGCGCAACGGTCGGCGCGGAAGAGAGCGAAACGGAGTGGACCCACATGCCCTCCTGTTGCGGCTGCTGAAACAGTTCCAAAAAGGCGACCGGTCGGCCCCGAGTTCCCCACGCCCAGAGCGTGCCGCGATTGTGAACCCGTGCGGGATCGCCGAAGGCCAGCAGCGGCGTTTCGATCAGTTCGATCGCTTGGCCATCAACGAGCCGTTTCCGTTTCAGTCGGCGCACGTGCTCGGTGGCCACGCCGAGGGCCGCCTTCGCCGCTCGCACTTCAGGCGATTCCGGCTTCGCATCGGCCGCATCCGCCGATAGCGGCTTGTCGGCCGCGTCGTTGGCGGGAGTGGAATTCACATTCGACACAGGCGCGGGGCCGTGCCGCACCCCAGTCTTCGGATCGGAATCGTCGGCGGAAACCGCCCCCGAGCGAGCGACCAACGGGTCCCCCGGCGACGACGGTTGCGCCTTGCCCGTGCGGCTCGGCGCCACGGTCGTCCCCACGACGGCGATCGCCAAGATCACGCAGCTAGCGACCCCCAGCTTGCCGAGCAGCATCGACTTGATCACGCTCTGCGCGAGCAAAACCGCCTGCGCGGAAACGGCGCTCGACGTGGCGCCGCCGGCGGAATAGATCATCGCCGCTTTGGCGGTGGAGC
>DATFDL010000427.1:0-6302 GCA_035252155.1 Pirellulales bacterium
TGTGCCACATGACCTATGCCAGCAACTCACTATTACACTACCCAGTCGTGGTGGCACTTGGCCGCGGCCCCGGCCCGTCGTAGGCTAATGTTTTGCGCTCGTTCCATCCGGTGCCTGCTTGGCCCTCTTAGGTTCTCACACTTCGATCGCCGGTGGTTTGCACAGGGCGGTCGAGCGCGCCCATGACGTGGGTTGTGACTGCGTCCAACTCTTTACCGGCAACCCCCGCTCATTTCCAGTAGGCCTGGCAAACGGCGCTGGAGCAATGCGGACCAAAAAGTCGCACCAAGGGGCCTGCCCGTCGATCGCCGACGAACACGCCGCCCGATTCCGCACCACATTGATCGATCTGAAAATCGCCCACCCCATCGCCCACGACTCGTATCTGATCAATCTGGCCAGTCCCGATGACCTGCTCTGGCAGCGCAGCATCGAAGCGTTTGTAATTGAGCTGCGGCGGGCTGAACAGCTAGGCATCGAGTATGTCGTCACCCACCCCGGCGCGTGCCTGGAGACGAGCCAGCGGCAGGGGCTGGCTCGAATCGCCCGGGCGCTCGACGAAGTTCACGGCCAGACGCGCGGCCTGCGCGTGCGGGCCTTGCTCGAAACCACGGCCGGGCAAGGCAGCTCGCTGGGATGGCGGTTCGAACACCTGGCCGACATTTTGGCCGCTGTGCGCGACCCCGATCGGCTGGGCGTTTGCGTCGATACCTGCCACATTTTCGCGGCCGGCTATCCCTTGGGCACGCTGCGCGATTATCGAGCGACCATGAACCGGCTGGCCGCGGTCGTCGGCCTCGACCGCGTGAAAGCCATTCATCTCAACGATAGCAAGCGCGAGCTTGGTTCTCGCGTCGACCGCCACGAACACATCGGCGCCGGCCGCCTGGGGCTGCGGCCCTTTCAGTATCTGCTCAACGACCCGCGCTTCACCCACGTGCCCATGTATCTCGAGACGCCCAAAGGCATGAAAGACGGCCGCGATCTGGACGTGATCAACCTGACGGCGTTGCGAGGTTTGGTGGAGGAATAACGCAGTCAGCCGGCCCAGAAAGCGGTCGTTCCTCCGCCGTGCCAGCCGAATAACCCGCTACGGGCGTCTACCTCCCGTTGTATCGCTCGGCCCAATTGCCTAAAATCGATATTCCCACGGGGCGTAGCTCAGCCTGGCTAGAGCGCTACGTTCGGGACGTAGAGGTCGCTGGTTCAAATCCAGTCGCCCCGACTAAGTAAGGACATAAAAGACAACGACTGCCGCCAAAGCCCTTGGCGTATCCTATCAGCGGCTGTACTGGGCAATTCTGATTGGCAAAATCACGCCGCACAGTGTGGGACATAGCCGTATCTTGACCGACCACGACATCGCCGCTTTGCGAACGCACTTTGCACGGGTTGATGAAGCCCGCAAGGCGCAGCTTTATCTGACGGCTCCCGAGCTCGTGGTCTTCGAATATCGTGACGGCATTTGGCAGGACGACAAGCAGCGAGTCCTGCATCTAGAGCCGGTGATTGCTGCTCGATGCACCCTTTCGCCGCCTATCAAAGATCGTCGTTAAGACGCGCCTTTCGGTCGGACGGCGCCGTGCTGCAATATGCTCTTCGCCCATTCGTCCTGATCGGGACGTAGCGGTGGCACTAGGGTGTCTGCCTGATAGTTCACTTCGCGGGCGTAAGGTCCGGCGTCATAGCAGTGGTCAAGGACTGCTTGCAAATCGATCATCACAGCCGGATCGCCTGGAAGCAAGGGAATGTCGATCTCCGGCAGCCGCTCGTCAAGCTGGATCGGATAAATGAAGTAGTCTTCGAGGTTGTCAAAGTGATGCACACACACGTGGTAATCGAAGGGACCAACCTCCGCTCGGACGCGTTGACACGGCACGGCCGTGCTGTGCTCGCCGCCACGCAGGAGATCGATTTCAACCAGATGCACTTTGCTGCCTAAGACTTCGCGCTGCTTGCGCAAGTAAAGCTCGCGGCCATGCTCGCCCGGCGTTTTATTGGTAAGGCTGAGAATCTCGATGCTGGTAACCAGCCGCTTGTCGCTGCCCTGTCGAACATAGACCTCGAGGAAAGGCTCCCGGCGCTCATCGTGCGGCACTCGCACCACCTTGGGCTTGACGGCAGCGGCGACAGCCACGCCTCCTGGCAATTCCTGGGCTGGAGGGGATCCTCGGCGCGAACGCTGCACCTGGACGTCTGGGCCGATATAGCGTTGGGACACTTCGATCCAGGTGCGCCGGCCGATGACCGCGTAATAAGGCGACGGCAAGCCAGCCTGGAGGACTTCGCTGAGGTGAGTATTTAGCCTGTCGTGCAGGTCTGGGAAGATGTCCGGATGTTCCAGGAAGGGGTCCATGCCCGGAAAGGGGGAAGACATCATTATTCTCCTCTCGAATGAAACGGGCAGCGTCCGGTGAATCGAATCGTTCGTAGCCCATTATAAGCCGTCCCCGCCCCCATGCGCCCGTATTTCGATGCCGCCCTGGGAAAATTATGACCCGGCTTTCGCGGCCCTGGAACAGACATTGATCGAGTCGTCGGAGCATTCGATTCCCTCTCGCTCTCGGGCTATTTCATTTATTGCGTCGTGACCGTGTCGTGGCTTCCGCGGCACACGGGGAGCGGAAGATCTACAGCGGCGTGCTGATTGAGCTCGGCGATCGCTGGCACCTGGGTTCGATCACCAAGTCCGTCACAGCGACGATGGTCGGGCGACTGGTCGAGTCGGGTCAAATGAAGTGGACCGACACCGTCGGCGAGCGCTTTTGTGACGCAGCCATCCATGAAGACTGGAAGCCGGTCACGCTCCAACAACTCCTGAGGCACACCTCAGGCGCGCCGGCGAACTTCCCCTTGGGTGTGAGACTGAAAAAACCTGCGCTCGGTCCCGAATGTGCGCGGGAGCGTAGAAAAGCGGTCCTCGATGTGCTCGCCGAGAAACCAGCATATCCGCCGGGCGAGAAGTTCGCCTACTCGAATGTCGGCTACACGATTGCCGGGGCGATGGCCGAAAGCGCGACCGGCGTGAGTTGGGATGACCTTGTGAAACGTGAAGTCTTTGAGCCGCTGGAACTCAAGGAGGCCGGCTTCGGTCCGCCGAAGAGCCCGGCGGAAACGCTCGATCAACCGCGTGGCCACCGCGTGATGTTTGGTCGGAAAACGAGTGCCAGCGACGAGTCTGCCGCGTGGAAGATCGTGAACGCCTGCGCAAATCAGTTCATGGCATTGGTCAATTCGGCGGCACGGCCACCAGCACGTGATAAACGCGACGCTCGAGAACGCCTTTTGCCGTGAGTGCGCCGATCAGCCTGGCCGACTCGAACAGGCTGATGCCCATGCTCTGACTCAGTTCTACGGCGGTCGGCGCGCGGCGCCGTCGCCGATGAAACTTCAACACGAATTGATAGGCTTCCCACTGCCGATTGGTGAACGCAACCTTGTAAGTTTCCGCGACCATTTGACGCCCCCACTGCGAGACGTGTTTGGTGCCCAATCACCGAGGGCAAAAGGCGGGGTTCCGCGGCCAAACGACGGCCGTTTCGGTAGGCGATAGCATCAACAAGGTCAGTGTACACATAAACAGTAATCCCCGTCAAGTGGATTCAGCGAGAGTGGAAAAGGCATCGGCAGGCCTATGCGGCCGAATTTGCCATAAGTGATTCAGCAGCCATGGCTAAAAGCTTTGGCTAGGTGTCCGTTCCGCGTTTCTAGGCGACTCTTTTCAGCAGTCGGCACTACGGCGGCATCGTTAGCGGCGATCGTTCGCTCGACAACACTTGGCTCTTCCATGGCAAGAAGTGGCATCGTGTGTCTGGTGCCTCGCCGGCCGCGCGGCGTTACGCTGCGTTCGCGTATGACCCTGTTCTGCAAGGTTGTGTTTTGCACGGTGGCTCGGAAGGCGATCACGGCCTGTGGCAATTCGGCGATACATGGCTGTTTCGCGCTGGCGTTTGGTCACCCCCCTGCCTAATTGTTTGCCACGAACGAGAATCGCACGTATTGTTGGAAGCACTTGGTCAATCGCAAGTAAGCACGATTATTCGGGAACGGTGGGTGCGCGATGACAGCGGATGCAGCGTTTATCGAAAAGGTTTGCCAGTGTCCCGATGAACTTGCCCTGCTCGCCGGCATCATTGCACAGCCAGCGAACGACCTTGGCCGGCTTGTCTACGCGGATTGGTTAGAGAAACGAGGCGATGCGAGGGGGCCGTTTCTGAAGCGTTTCGTTGAAGCCTACAGGGCAAACAGGCCACTGCCCGACCTCAACGGCGTGACGGCCGCCTGGGCGGATTTGCTCGGCCTGACGATCACCGCCAAGGCGATAGAGGCCGGTTTACGCCATCGGAGAGACGGATTACTCGCTGTCGCCCGGCCTGCTCTACGGATCGAGGCGGGCGAGGCCGACTTCGACGCCCCACCTCCGCCCCCTGCATTGCTGGGAACGACACGCCTTGGCGGCGACCCCGATCTACCGCGAGGGGCGGCGTACCCAACGGCCGCGGATGGCGTTCCACTCCACTTTCTCGGCCAATTCGATCTGGCCGATTTTCAAGGCACGATCGCCGGTCTGTCCTTTCCGTCCGATGGGTTGCTCTCGCTGTTTCGCCCGCAATCTGATGAGACGTTCTGCTACCCGGATCCCGATGACTTTCCCCGGTTCGTGCGGGTGACGCCATCGAGGACGCAGCTCGCGCGGGTGTCGAGACCGGTGGGGCTGTCAGACCGACCCGCGCCCTTCCGGCCGGGATTGCGACTGGTCGAAACGCTCCGCCTTCCGGCGGCGCCCCACAAGTGGTCCGAGACAGGGCTTACCGACGAGGAGGAGTCCCGACTCGACGAAGTGTTCCCGACAAACCTCGGCGGTACGGCATACATCCTGTTGGGTCATGTCACACATGGAAACATTTGCGAGGAGCCATTGAAAGATCGCCCCGACTGGTTGCAGTTGGTGTTGGTGCCGTACTTTGAGGGCCCTGATTACGGCATCTCGGACATGAGCTTGTCTTATCAGTTGCCAGCGGCGGACCTGAAGGCCGGGCGGTTTGATCGACTTGAGGCGACGTTCGGGTAGTACCCTGGTGTGCCGTGAACGACGAAAGGGAGGAGCCAACCATGACCAAGAAGCCCGCTAAGACCAAACCGAGTATCTACGCGATGAGCTTTGCGCGCGTCTATCCGATGTACGTAAAGAAAGCGGAGAGTAAAGGTCGGACGAAGGCGGAAGTGGATGAGATCATCCTCTGGCTCACCGGGCATACGGCGAAAAGCCTTCAAAAAGCAATCGACGCGGAAATTGACATCGAGACGTTCTATGCCAACGCGCCGCGCTTCCAGCCCAGCGCGAGCTTGATTCAAGGCGTGGTCTGCGGCGTTCGGGTGGAAGAAATCGAGGACGAAACCATGCGGAAAATCCGCTATTTGGACAAGCTCATCGATGAGCTCGCCAAGGGCAATGCCATGGAAAAGATTCTGCGCAAATAGCGGTTTGCAGCGGGCTGCGGCGTCCTTTTGGCTAGTTGATCTCCGCGCGAAGTACGTCAAAGTCAACGCCAGGCTTGTTCGCGTCTTTGGCTTGGGCGGCGCGGTAAGCGGCACAGAGAAGAGGCACCGGTACTTGGTCTCGCGACTCGGCGGGTCTCTTGGTTCGCTGCAGGGCTTCCCAGCCCACGATCAAGCGCGAATAGCGGTCCATCAGCAGGGCCAAATAGAGCAAGTTGCTTCCCAGCAGTATCACGAACTTTCGGCATGAACCTCGTGGACTCGCAGATGAATTCGCATCCGGCGTTGCGGCTGCCGGTTCTATCGGCCGTTGGTCGCGACTTTGAAGGCCCCAAAGCGTGGTATTGAAAAAGCCACAGCATTTGACGTAGAAGCGCAACCACCTCAGCGGCAAGAGTTTACGAACTTGCCAGTGGATGGGTGCCGTGGCAGTCCGGTAGCGCGCGGCCAAACTGGCGGTGGCAAAGGCGCAGCGCGCTGCGCCTTTGGCGCGTGAGGCTTTGCGGTACCGTCGATAGAATCGCGATCGTCCACTAATTGGCTGGCCTGGTCGTGGAGCAGTGTTTCCGCTCGCGGAACAAAGGCGCAGCGCGCTGCGCCTTTGCCGGCGTGTGTCATTTCGGTCGCAGTCGCGCGAAGCCGGTTCTCCTCTCGCGGCGCGAACCATTCCGGCTATACCCTATCGCACTGCGGCGGACCTGAATGACGGCGACGATGTTGTCGCAACTCGACTGCGAGGCGACACGCGTGTCGCCTCGCCGCCTGCAATCGCCGACTTACTGGGTCGTAAAGGCGACGTGGTA
>DATFDL010000428.1:0-17737 GCA_035252155.1 Pirellulales bacterium
CTCACGCCGGGTCGCCTGTTTTCCTTGGGCGAGGACGCCAAGCTGCAAAGCGAGCCGTTTGAGTTCCGGGTTGAGCCTCGGCGATGAGAACGCGCTTTCGGCACTAGACAAAGCCACTGGCGCATCCTACCATCCAAGGGCTTCTGCCCTTTGGATTGTATCAGCAGCCTCGCCTAAACCGCTCACGCTGGGTAGCGGAATTCGTGAGAATTCTGGCGGCGACCGGCGTATTCGGCCTGACTTCTCACGAAGTCAGCTACGGCTCACAAAGTAAGCTACGGGCTGTCGAACGATCGCTGGCGCACGAGGCGTCAGGCTCGAAAGCCTGACCTACGCTCCGGTCCCGAACTCCAGACGTTCTCGGCATGCAACTCGATTGGCTGGGCATTGTCTTTCGTTGGCTGCACATCTTGTCGGCCATCACGGCCGTGGGCGGCACCATCTTCATGCGGATGGCGCTGATGCCGTCGGTGGCCGTGCTCAGCGATGAGCAGCATCAGGCCCTGCGCGAGCAGGTGCGCTCGCGATGGGTGAAATGGGTGATGGCCGCGATTCTGTTTTTGATCGTCAGCGGCATCTACAACTTCTTCGCCAAGCTGGACGCAATCGACAAGATCTACAAGGGCCTTTATCACGGCCTGTTCGGCGTGAAGGTCTTACTGGCCCTGGTCATTTTCTTTCTGGCCAGCGCCCTGACCGGCCGCAGTCCGGCGTTCGCCGCAATCCGGCAAAACGCCAAGCTTTGGCTTTCGGTCAATATGGCGCTGGCCATCGTGGTGGTCTGCATCTCGGGCGTATTGCGCTTCATTCCGATCCACGTCGCGACCAATGGATAAGAAGGCGAAGAAGCGGATCGACCTATTGAATCTGCGGCTGCAAAAGCTGCGGCAGCAGCTTGCCGGCGCCCGCAAGCAGATGGACGACCCCGCCGACGTCACGCGCCTCGAGCGCGAGATCGAGCAAGTTAGCTCCGAGCTTGAAAAACTCAAGCAAGGCGGCTGACCGTAAAACGGAATTCATTCCGTTCCGATGGTCTCCGTTTCGTTCGGAGGATGGCCTTCCGGGCCGTCTGCGCTTGGCGGCAGCTCGCCGCCCCAGAGGTGGTGTGTTTGCCAGCGGTCAATCATCGGTTTGCCGGGGCAAGCCCAGATCTGTGGGCGACCTAGGAAGGTCATCATACGTGGGCTACACGCCCTGGTCGGCCAGGCGGCCCTGCCATGTGTCGCGGCGGGTGAACTCGGCGTCGAGCGCGAGACGGAGGGCGGGCTTATCGAGACACCATGCGGGGCCGACAAGATATTCGGGCGGGGCGTCGCCGCTGATCCGCTCGACCAGACAATCAGCAGGCAAAAGCTCGATAAAATCGACGAGCGTACGGATATACTCGTCGCGGTCCATCAGCTTCACCTCGCCCGACAATACCCAATCGGCCAGGGGCGTGTGCTTGACGGCGTAAAGGTTGTGGATTTTGACCGAGTCGATCGGGAGCCGGGAAAGCTCCCGGGCGGTCGCCAGCATGTCGGCGTGCGTTTCGCCCGGCAGGCCCAAGATCACATGGGCGCAGATCTCAAAGCCGCGGCCCCGGCTGCGCTCGATGGCGTCGACAAAGGCGTCGTGATGGTGCCCGCGGTTCATCCAATCGAGCGAGCGATCATGCATCGTCTGCATGCCGTACTCAACCGAAAGATAGGTGCGGCTGGCCAACTCGGTAAGCAGATCCAGCACATCGTCGCTCACGCAGTCGGGACGGGTGCCGATGGCCAGGCCCACCACCTGCGGATGGTCGAGGGCTTCGAAGTACAGCCGCCGCAACTGCTCGGCGGGGGCGTAGGTGTTCGTGGCCGGCTGGAAATAGGCCAGGAACCGCTCAACGTTTTGATAGCGTCGGCGGAGCACTCGAATGCCGTGTTCGAGTTGCCCGGCGATGGTGGTGCGGGGAATCCGCCGGCTAGGGCTGAAACTGCGATTGTCGCAAAAGACGCAGCCGCCGGTGGCGACCGTGCCATCGACGTTGGGGCAGGTGAAGCCCGCGTCGAGGCTCACTTTTTGCACCCGGCCTCCAAATCGCTGCCGCAGGTAAAAACCATACGAGAAATACCGCAGGCCGGCCGCACGCCAGGCCGGCAGCGTTGGGTCGGTGGTGGCCGGGGGCGAATGGTACATGAAGATCTCAAATGATTGACGCCATCGCCGCCCAAATTTAGACTCAACATTAACGCCTGAATCTTAAAACGCCGCGTCAGGGACAGCAAGGTACGGGACAAATAGGATGTACGGTGAACTGATACCGATCGGAGGGGGCGACGTCATTCCCCTGCTGAAAAAGACATTGCTCGTCGGCCGCCGCGAAAGCTGCGATATTGTGTTGCGGTTTCCCAACGTCTCAGCCCATCATTGCCAGCTCACGCTCCAGAGCGGCTATTGGTACATCCGCGATCTGCAGAGCCGCAACGGCGTCAAAGTGAACAACATGCGCGTGACGGAAAAACGGCTCGATCCGGGCGACACGCTGGCCGTGGCCAAGCACCGTTACCAGGTGCAGTATTCGCCCGCCGAGTTGGGCGCCGTCGGGCCCCCACCCAGCGACGGCGGCATGGACGAGATTTTCGGCAAGTCGCTGTTGGAGCGAGCGGGGCTGCAAAAAGATGGCAGCGTCAAAGACGGGCATGCCTCACGCGCGGCCACGTCGGACAAGCGACGTTACGATTTGATGAACAACGAAGCCGGGCAAATTCGCGACCCCAACAAACCGGTTTAGTTTGGCCAGGCCCAAGAAAAAACACGTGCGGGCAGATTTTCGCAAGAACCGCTCGGGCCGAGCGCGCCAGGGCGACTGGACGCGAAAGTTCAAGACCGAAAGCGGCGATGGGGAAGATGCCGCCTATCAGGAGCGCGTCAGCGGCAAGGGCGAATTGAGCCGCAAGCGAACTGTGCGCGGTGTAGCCGCTGAGGATGAGGGCTTGGGCGTCGCTCTGGAGGTCGACGAGGCCGCCTGTCTGCACGGTCGGGTGCTGGCGGTGCACGGTTTAACCAGCACCGTCGAGGCCGAAGACGGCGGCCGCTATCAATGCGCCGTCCGCCGCTTGCTCAAGACGCTGCACACCGATCTGCGGCACGTGGTGGCGGCCGGCGACCGCGTGCTGTTTCGACCCGCCGACAATCGCGAGGGTATCATCGAACGGGTCGAGCCCCGCCGCGGTGTGCTCAGCCGCGACTCGCGCGGCCGCCAACAAGTGCTCGTGGCCAACGTCGATCAGTTGATCGTGGTTGCCAGCGCCGCCGAACCGCCGCTGAAGCCCAATCTGGTCGATCGCTTTCTCGTCGCGGCCGAGCAAGGCCGCATGCGCGCGATCATCTGCATCAACAAGATCGACCTGATCGACGCAGCCGACATCGAGCCGCTGGTGGGCGTCTATAGCCAGATGGGCTACTCGGTGATCTTGGCGAGTGCCCGCACCGGCTTCGGCATCGACCGGCTCCGGCGGCGATTGCAAGCCAAACAAAGCGTGATCGCCGGGCAGAGTGGCGTGGGTAAATCGTCGCTGCTCAACGCGGTGCAACCGGGCCTGGGGCTGGCCGTGGGCGATGTCGTTCACGAAACAAAGAAGGGGCGACACACAACGACCACCGCCCGCTTGATTCCGCTGGAGGTTGGAGGCTACGTGGTCGACACGCCGGGCATCCGGCAATTCTCGCTATGGGACGTGATACCGCAGGAGGTGGCGGGTTACTTTCGCGACTTGCGGCCGTTGGTGTGCCGCTGCGAGTTTCCTGACTGCACGCACACGCACGAAGCGGGCTGCGCCGTCAAAGACGCGGTGGCCGACGGCTGGCTCGACGCCCGGCGCTACGAGAGCTATCAGCGCATGGCAAGCGGAGAAGCGTAAATCATGGGAAGGCAAAAAGATGGGCGGCAAAAAAATGGCAGAGAAGGGATTGAGCAATCATCTCCCCCTTCCTCGTCATTTTTTGCCTTCAATTCTTTTGCCTGCTGCGTTCAGTGATCGTGGGGTGAACCTGGCGGGTAGTTGTGGTGTCGATTGGCACGTAGCGTATAATTGAGTAGCGGCCGGGCGCGACCGTTGAACGAACTGAACGGAGGACTTGAACATCGCCAAAGAAATGAATCGCGCCGATAGCGTGGTCAGCGAATCGGCGCTGCTGGTGGGTGTGGTGCTGCCCGGCAAACAGGCCGAGGCCGACCCGCTCGATGAGTTGCGGGGGTTGGCCACGACGGCCGGGGCCCGCGTGGTCGGCTCGCTCACGCAGCGGCGGGAAGTGCCGGACAAAACCACCTATCTGGGGCGCGGCAAAGTCGACGAGCTGCGCGTGCTGGGCGAATCGCGCGATGCGGACGTGGTGGTGTTCGACAACGATCTCACGCCCGCTCAGACCCGCAATCTCGAGCGCGCCACAAACTTGAAGGTGCTCGATCGCACGGAGCTGATCCTTGACATTTTTGCCAGCCGTGCCCAGACGCACGAGGCCCGTCTGGCCGTCGAGTTGGCCCAACTTCAGTACTCGCTGCCGCGGCTGAAGCGGATGTGGACGCACCTCTCGCGGTTGAAGATGGGCATCGGCATGCGCGGCCCCGGCGAGAAGCAGTTGGAGGTCGATCGCCGTCTGGCCGAAAAACGCATCCACGACTTGCAGACTGAGCTGACCGAAATCGAGCGCCGCAAACAACGTCAGGTGGCCTCGCGCCACGGGCACATGACCGTGTCGCTGGTGGGCTACACCAACGCCGGCAAGAGCACTTTGCTCAACACGCTCACGGGCGCCGGCGTTTTGGCCCAAGACAAGCTCTTCGCCACGCTTGACACGCGCACGCGGCGGTGGCAGTTGCCCGGCTGGGGACCGGTGCTGCTGAGTGACACGGTTGGCTTCATTCGCGACTTGCCGCACCATTTGATCGCCAGCTTCAAGGCCACACTCGAAGAAACTCGCCAGGCGGACTTGCTGTTGCACGTGGCCGATGCCGCCAGTCCGGCGGTCTATGAGCAGATCACGTCGGTCTACCGGGTGTTCGAGGAATTAGGCATCGAGCAAAAGCGCACGTTGCTGGTGCTCAATAAGATCGACTCGCTGGTTGACCGCGGCCGGCTCGACGGGTTGCTGAATCGTTACCCGAACGCCATCGGCATCAGTGCCCGCGACGGGCTGGGCCTCGACAATCTGGCGACGGCCGTCAGTGAGATGCTCAGCCGTGATTTTTTGGACGTGGACATCGAAACGAGCGTCGGCAACGGCCGGCTGCTGGCCTACCTGGCGGCGCACGGCGAAGTGCTCTCGCGGCAGTTCACGGAGACGCGCGTGGTGGTGCATTGCCGCTTGCCGAAGCAGCATCTGAGCCACCTTGCCGACGGCGAGGCGACGGTCCGCCCGCACCGCTTCAACGGAAGAGACGTTTACGGCCTGACGCCGCCCACCCATGCCGACCGCGAAGAAGTGGCTTGAGTCCCTTCCTAGCGCCAAAATCCCTTCCAGGTGTTTCGCATGCGGTTAAGTACCCCCGTCTTAGCAGGAGTGGGAGCGGCGGGGTGACGCTTGCGCGGTTGGTTGGCCACCGGCGCCGCGGGCTGCGGCACGAAGGAGGTGAGATAGCGCGGCCAGTAACCGTCGAGTAGCCGTTGGCAATCGGCGTATTGACGGTCGGCCAGCAATGCGCCGGCCCGGTGCGTGGTCAGCCAAACGAGCGTGAGTAGTCGCGCGTTGTCGAGCTGCTCCAGATCGAACACTTCGACGTCGTCGATCCACACTTCGCCGCCCTGGCAAGTAAACTGCAACTGCAACGGCGACAGGTCGGTTGGCAAGTCGGGAAAGTCAAAGCCAAATTGCGACCAATCGGCGCTGAGTTTCTGTTCGTTGCCCAAATCTGCCGCGCGGCGGTAGGGCTGACCGACACGGCCACCTTCGAGCGATAGGCTCACTTGGGGCGGCTGGTCGGGATCGGCGGCGCGCAACCAAACCGAGATCGATAGCCAGCCGGTTTGCGGGGCGGCGAACGGCCGGCTGGTCAGCGTGGCCCGCGCCTGGCGACCTTTGAGCCGCACCGACTGCTTGCCCGAATGCGGATCGTCTGTGTCGAGCGTCACCGCACCAGTGGCTTCGGCGCGGTTGAACGGCCGCAACAGTTTAGAAGGCGAGCGATTGACGTCCCAGCCCGGAACCGCTTCGCGCCCGGTCGGCGGAGCTTCGAATGTGCCGTTGGCCAGGCTGTCGATAGGCGCGGGACGGTTCAAGGCGCGGGCGCGGGCCATCAGGTCTTGGATGCGGGCGTCGAGTTGCGCGACGATCTTCGCATCAAGCGTGACGCGCGGATCGGCAAGCTTGACTCCACCGGCCGTAAAGACGGCGGCCACCAGGTCGTAGGGTTCGAGCTGGATGGTCCAAGAACGCTTCATGCCGTCACCGGCCAAGGGCGGCAGCCGGCGCGAAGCATAGAGGCTGCGCACCCCGCAGTCGGCCGGTAAATCGACCTCGATGTTCACACTGGTCTTCCAGGGAGAGTCGTTGGCAAAGTAGACGAACGTGCGGCCCGCGTGCGAAAGCGTCCGCACGGTGACCGGCTGCGTCTGGCCCGCCAGGGTTTGAAACGGCAGATCGGGCAATTGGCGATACGCCCCCAGCAAGGGCTCCAGCTCATTTTCTTGTCCCAGCGGCAGCATCGGCCCGCCGTCGAACATGGCCCGTGCGTCGAGCGCGGCCAGCGCGTGAATAAACCGGCGGCGGTTGTATTGCGCCGACGGGACCGGCTGAGTGACGAGCACGGTGGCCGGGCCTTTGAAGGGATTTTTGGCGTCGAACGACGGCAGCCGGGCCTCTTGCGGCTGGTGATAGAACAAAGCGGCCGGGTTCGGCTGCTCGGCGAAGAGGCGATCGAGATGCGGATCGACGTTCAGCTCCAGGTCGGTTCCCTGCGCGACCAGCGACGTGAGCGGAGCCAGGCGCTGAGGGCGCAGCAAGACAATCGCTTCAGCATCGTGATAAAACTGCGGCGCGATGCCCGTGGTTAGCAGTGCTTCTTCATTTCGCGTGGTGCTGCGGGTGAGGGCGGGCCGCACTTCATGTTCGAGTTCGGGCCGGTCGAACAAGCCCGTGCCCGCCAGGTAGAGCTTCAGTCCCGGCCGTTCGGTGGCGATTTCTTCTTGCATCCGACGATAGAAGCGGGCCAATGTTTCGGCCCGCCACAGCAGCCATGCCTGGCGGTGCGCCGCACGCAGCAACGCCACGCGGCGGGCAAACTGCGCTTCGCCGGGAGGCAGTTTCACCTTCGCTTCTTTTTGAAAGCGGGCCAGGGTCTGTTCGTCATAACCCCAATCGGCGCCGGGAAGCTGCGCGTAGCCGTCGGCCGAAAGCTGCACCGCCACCCCGCCCAGCGACGGATGATGCCGATAGCGGGCCATCAGTTCACGCACTATGTCGAGCATGGCGTTTTGCACGCGCTCATCGAGCGGATTGTAGTAAGGCGCCAGGCCCTTTCGCGGCGCGTGGCGAGCAAGCCAGGACTGGCCGTCCTCGCCAATCAGCTCGATGCCCGGTTCGGCGCCTTTTCGAAGCAGTTGTTCCAAGGCAGGCAATGGAGCCGAGAATTGCAGCGTGGGAATAAGTTTCAGCCCTTCGCGGTCGAAGATGCGGAAGACCAGCTCGAGGGCATCCTTGCGAATCGGATCATGGCCGTCGGAAAAATAGATTCCGGTGTCGTGCCGCGGCGTCGGCTGCAGACGCTCGCTGGGATAGAGCGAGCTGCCGTCGGCCAGCACGGCCAGCATCAAGCCGTTGTAGCCGGCAAAGCTGAGGTATTCCGCCAGGCGGATACCGCCTTCATGAAACGTCCGCCAATCGTCGAGGCGCTGCCCGCGCAGGGCGTCGAAACCTTCAGTCGCCGAAAAGTTTTCAGGAAACCAGGGTCGGTCGTAATACGCCGACAAGATGCGTCCCGCGGCAGGGTCGGTCAGCTTGAACCGCCGCTTCAACATGCTGTGGGTATCCCAGTCGTCGCGACTGAGCGCCTTGACGACTTGTTCGGCAGTGCCTTGCGGCCCGAGCACGCGCAGCTTGCTGTAGACCGCCCGCGTGCCGTCGAGCCGGTTGGTGAGCAGCAGCAACGGCGTTTTGGTGCGCGGCCAGAAAACCAGCCGGTGCTTGGCCACCCGCGGTTCGCCGCCGGCCGATTGCTCGGGCGTATAAACTCCCGAATCGAGTCGCAATGGCGGCGAGTTCGCCTCGACCACGCTGATGCCCAGTACCTGTGGCACATCGCTGGGATATTCCAACTCGATGATGTGTGGTTCGCCGGGCTTGTGAATGGTGAGCGGATACGCTTCCCAACTGATGTTTGGTTCGCGCCCGCCTATTCCCAGCCGCATCATTGTTCCCAACGGGTGCTGCCAGGCCGCGGCGTCGCCCAGCGGGCCGCGCCGCAGCCCCGGCACCATCGTCAGCTTGGGCAGCCGGTCCCAGACGCCCGGTTTGGAGGGGTCGATCTCGAGAACAGGAAAGGAGGGAGGTTCGGTCGTACTGTCGGGCATTCGCGGGTCGCCGCTCACCACGACCAACTGCATACGCCGCTCGACGTCGCCGTGTTTCAAATCGAGCCGATTGGGCAGGCCCCAGCGACTGGTTTGCAGCACCAGGTCGTACACTCCTTCGTTTTCGGGAAGTTGCAGCGAGAGCGCGATCGGCGGGGCGGTGCCCTCCACATCGACCTGACATTGCTGCTCTTGCGAGCCGACTTCCTTGTGCTTGACGGCGTCGAAGAGCTTGGCTTGCAGCGAGAGCTTCGCACCCGCCGCGGCGCTGATGCGAAACGGTTCGATTTCCAATTCCAGTTTTTCGTTGGGAGCGTAGATCAACGCCTGTCGTGGCACAGTGATTCGCAGCTTGTCGCCGGGCGCCCGCCCAACGCCGAGCTTATTCTTTCGGTCGTCGAGCCGGCTGGAATGCTGCTTCTCGACGAGCAGCGCCAACGGAATATCGACGCTGCCGAACTCGGACGCATCGCCGGCCGCTGGACTCGGCGCAGACGGCCGGTCGAACGTGGTCCCCACGGCCGAGATCAGCTCGACATGCAGCGTGGCATCGAGCGGGGCCAACACGTCCAGATCGACGCCGTCGTACCCGCGCGGACTGCGCTCGCGAATGAGCAAGCGGCCCGATTCAACCCACATCGAACCCGGCTCATCGGCTTCCTTGCCCAGCGCGATCGGATTTGCGACTTCGCCCTCGCTGACGCCGATGCTACCCCGCCACTGTTGCGGCGCGCCGCCCCCCCACTCGATGCGCAAGCGCAACGTAGGCGCGGGCCGGTCGGCCGGCACGTCTTGGCCGTCGTCGGCGAGCGACGGCATTGCCGTCAGCGCAAGGGCGAGCGCTAGCGCCAACTTCGCCCCGCGGGGGCGTGCGCGTAAGTGCGATTGCCGCGATGTATTCGGACGTCCGTGTCCGACCATCTCGGAGAGCCTAAGGTTGGGTAATTAAAGGTGAAACGGCAAGGCGCCGGAAAGGGAGCGGGATTATAGTGACGCAAGGCGATTCGACCTATGGCAGCCTGGCAACATTCTAGGCGATTTAGGCAATCGCGGCAGTCAAAGGCAAGAATCAAAACGGGCAGTATCCCAACCCCGGCCCATTCAGTACGGCGGTGCCGAGCGTGCCGTCGCTGACGTGGAACATGCCGGGATAGCGGTCGCTCCAACCTCGATTGCCGGCGGGGCAATACTGCCGGGCGTTTCCCTCGATGGCCGCCACCGTGGGAATTCGGGCCGAAAGTGAAGCGGAATGCAGAAACGACGCCCCCGGACAGGTCAGGTCTTGCACACAGAGAAACATGCCATATTTCTGCGCGGCCGCGCCCATCAGCAGCGCCTCGGTTTGGCCCTTACACGCCTTTAGCGCCACGCCCGAATAGCCCATCTCGCGGCACAACAACAGGCTTTCGAGATCGATGAGCGACTCGTCGATCACCACGGGCTTGAGCCGGGCGGCGGCGTGCATGCGATGATGCGGATGCGCCTTCAAATCGCGATGCGTGGGCTGTTCAATATATTGCACGCGCTCGAGGGCCCGCGGCGCACGCTCGGCCACCCGCGCCAGAAAGTCGAGCACATATTGCACGTCGGCGCACCGCTCGTTGAAGTCGAGCGAGTAATGCCACTGCGAGCAGCCGCGCGCAACTTGCACCGGTTCCGCCGCCCGCTCGACCGCCACCACGCGCTCGACGTCCCACGCAAGATCATCACCGTTGAGCTTAATCTTGAGATGCGTCAGGCCGTCGGCCGCGATCCACTCGCCCAGCGTCTCGGGCAGGCCGTCGCCGATCGGCTCGCGCACGTCGGCGGCAGTGAGCGGGTCGAGGGCACCGACCAGATGATAGAGCGGCATACGCGGCTTCGGTTCGCGCGAAGTATAGCGATCGAGATACTCGCCGCGAAAGTCGTTGCCCAGCCACGCGGAGAGATCGCGACCGACGAATTCGCTGCCCAGCACATTGTAGGAATTCAAGCCGAGCGCCTTACCGTAAGCATCATGAAGGGCTGCCTCGATGGGGCTGGCCGCCACCAACTGCGCCAGGCGCGGCATCGACTCGGTGATGCCTGTGGCTGCCAGCGCTTCGGCGGCCAGGGCCGCATGCCCTTCGGCTAGCTCCGATGTGATGTCGAGCGGATGCCCACTGCCGCGATAATCGGCCGCGGCGACCACCAGCCGCCGCGCCAGGTCGAGCATGGCGGTCAGAGTGTCTTCGGGCGCCAGCGAATTGGTCGGCCAGGCCCAGATGTTGCCCAGCGGCATCGAGCCGAAACCAATGCCGCGGCGGCCGTCGCGAGTTTCGACCTCGGTGGTCACATGAAACAACACCGCGTCAGTGACCACGCGCCCGCCGAACTTGATCGGCGCCCGGTAGCCGATGCGTTCCGTTTGCGACGTGATCTGACGCAGCTCGATGTCGGTTGCCTTGGCCACGATCTTACACCAAACCCTTGCGGACGGCCCAGACTGCGGCCTGCGTTCGGTCGGAGACGCCGATCTTTTGCAAAACGTGTTGCACGTGTTCCTTGACGGTTTCGTAGCTGATGCCCAGCACCTGGGCAATCTCTTTGTTCGTCAAACCAAAGGCGAGCTGTGCCAAGACCTCGGTCTCGCGCTGGGTGAGCGGTGCCTCAATGTCGCCGGCCACTCGGGGGGTAGCCAGGGCGCCGGTCACGCGCCGCAGTTCATCGCGCTTCCAGGCGTCGCCTCCCTCGGCCACGCGGCGGATAGCCGACACGAGCTCATCGCGCCCCGAATCTTTCAGCAGATACCCGCTAGCGCCCAGCGCCAGCGCACGGGCGACATAGGTGGGATTGTCGTAGCCCGAAAGCATCAGCACCGGCAGCTTCGGCCGGCTGAGCTTGATGCGGCCCAGTGCGTTCAGGCCGTCGGTGTCGGCCATGCGCACATCGAGCAGCACGACATCGAGCTTATGTTGCTCGACTGCCCGCACCGCTCCATCGCCTGTCGCGGCCTCGGCCACAATAGCGATCTCCGTGCCGCTCAACAGGCTCTTTAGCCCCGAGCGCACTACTTCATGGTCGTCCGCAACAAGTAATCGAATAGACATCGCAGGCAAGCACCGCGGCGGCGTCAACGAGCAAAGCGCATTTAAGGGCGAGTGATGGCCCGCGGAGTGTTCACGTTTTGTGCCACCAATGGGTAGGTTCCCTGACAATACACTCGAAACGTTGTCGATTTTACCCCCCCAGAGGGTTGTAAACCACGCATTCTTGACGCCACCCCGCAGTTGCGTGCATCCTAAACAGACAAATCGACCAAGTTACTCGGACCGGATGAGCAATGAAAAACTGGGATTTTCGCGGATTTTTACTGGCGACGTGTTGTTTCGCGAGTTTGGCAGCTTGGCTGATTGCCGCCGAACCAGAGCCGAATGAGCCGACGACAGCGCAGCCTAACACGCCGGCTGCATCGATCGAGAAGCTGGTCGAGACCGCCCGCAAGTCGGTGGTCGTCATAACGTTTCGCGGACGCGACAGCGGGCGCGAAGGACTGGGCAGCGGGTTTGTGGTGAAGTCCGACGGGCTGATCGCCACCAATCTGCACGTGATTGGCGAGGCCAGGCCCATCGCGGTGCAGATGTTCGACGGCCGCCGCTACGATGTCACAACGATCGAGGCTTCGGATCGCGAAGCCGACCTGGCGTTGCTGCGAATTGATGCCCGCGAGTTGCCCGCGCTGGAACTGGGTGATTCCGCCACCCTCAAGCAAGGCCAGAGCGTGGTGGCACTTGGCAACCCGCGTGGGCTGACACACAGCGTCGTCACCGGAGTTGTCTCTGGCGAGCGGACCATCGATGGCCGGCAAATGATTCAGTTGGCCATTCCGATCGAGCCGGGCAACAGCGGCGGTCCGCTGCTCGATCTGGCGGGGCGCGTCCATGGACTTCTCACCATGAAATCGGTCGTCACCGCCAATCTGGGGTTTGCCGTGCCGATCAACCGGCTGAAACCGCTGCTCGAAAAACCCAATCCCGTGCCGATCGATCGCTGGTTGTTGTTCGGCGCGCTCGACGACGGGCAATGGACCACGCTCTTCGGGGCGCGCTGGCGGCGGCGGGGAGGCCAGATCATGGTCGAAGGACCGGGCAACGGCTTCGGCGGCCGCTCGCTCTGTCTGTCGCGGCAAGACGTGCCCGAAGCTCCCTACGAAGTCGCGGTCACCGTCCGGCTCGACGACGAGGCGGGCGCCGCCGGACTAGTGTTTGCCAGCGACGGCGCCGACCGGCATTTTGGCTTTTACCCGAGTGCGGGCAAGCTGCGGCTGACGCAGTTCGACGGACCCGATGTCACCAGTTGGCAAGTGCTGGCCGAGCAACCGAGTGCCGACTACGTGCGCGGCGATTGGAACACGCTCAAAGTGCGCGTCGATCCCGAGCATGTGACTTGCTACGTGAACGGCCGGCCGGTGATCGAATCGACGCGGGCCCAACCGAACCCCGGCCGCGTGGGTCTGGCCAAGTTTCGCGACACGCGGGCCGAATTCAAAGATTTTTCGCTCGGTAAGGAACTGCCCGACCGCCGTCCCGACGAGGCCCTGGTGCGGCGGGTCGACGAACTACTATCGGCACATGCCGACGATCTGTTAGATCCTGTTCTCGTCCGTGATTTGTCACCTGAGGCAGCCGAAGCGATCGCTGCCCTGCGCGAGCAGGCCAAGCGACTCGACGGCCGGGCGGCGCAATTGCGCCGGTTGGCCGACGCCGTACATCAACAACACGTGCTGAACACACTGACCAAGGTACTGGCCCACGACGAAGCCGAGATCGACCTCGTTCACGCCGCACTATTGATTGCTCGGCTCGATAACGATGAGCTCGACGTCGATGCCTATCGTCAGCAATTCGAGCGAATGGCCGACGAGTTGAAGAAGTCGCTGCCGGCCGAGGCCGACGAAGCCGCCCGGCTCACCGCGCTCGACGATTACCTCTTTAAGCTGAATGGATTTCATGGCAGCCGGGCCGATTATTACAATCGCCGCAACAGCTACATCAACGAAGTACTCGACGATCGCGAGGGAATTCCGATCACGCTGTCGTTGGTCTACATTGAGCTTGCCCGGCGGCTGGGACTCGATGTGGTGGGCCTGGGCCTGCCGGGGCATTTTGTCGTTGAATTCCGACCGCGCGCGGGTACTCCGCGAGTGATCGACGTCTTTGACGCTGGCCGGCCGCTCAGCCGTGAACAGGTCGAGGCTCGTGTGCTGGCCGCCACCGGCCAGCCGCTCGAGAACGAGCAACTTACCCCGGTGACCAAGCGGGCCTTGTTGGTGCGAATACTTCGAAATCTGCACGCCCTTGCGGCCCGCGGTCAGGACCTCACCGGTGTGATGCGCTATCTCGAAGCGATTCTGGCGATTACGCCGGACTCGGCCGAGGACCACATGTATCGGGCATTTTTCCGCTACCAGTCGGGGCAGGGCACGGCGGCATTGGAAGATTTGGATTGGTTGCTCGCGCACGAGCCGCCGGGCATCGATCTCGATCGCGTGCGGGCGCTGCGCGAAAAAATTACAGAAGGCAATCAAGGGAATTGAACTGAAGGCAATGCCACACGTATCTGTAGGGAACGCCCTCCGTGGCGTTCCGTGAACTGCGATACGACGTCGCGCCGCCCTCGCGTCGTAGGGTGGGACGAGCTTGCGAGTCCCACCTCTTTCCCGTGCGCCACCCGGAAGCGTCGAGGTGAGCTAAGGGTGGGACTCCCTTCGCTCGGCTCGACCAACGGCCCTTGGCCGAAATTGCTGGTACGTTTCATTTCGACGCGGCTGGCGCGGATTCGGCGTGGGTCGGATCGTTGGCCAGCCGATATCGAAACGTAATGGATTGCGGTTTCTCGCTTGTTTTGACGATCTGCAACAGCCCGACGTGCCGGTCGCGGGTTTGAATGACCCAGGTATATAGCCCCGGCGCGTCTTCGGGATACGGATCCATCCAGGCCACCGTCGCTTGCTTGCCGATCCGGCGACTCACGATTTCGTGAACACGTTCGATCGAGAACGTATCGAACGCCTTCTCGCTGACCTGCAGCGCGGTCATATCAAGTCCGACAAGTTGGATCGGGTTCTTACGCGGAGGCGGCGGGACGCCGCCAGTGACACCAACCAGTCCCGAAGACACATAGCTTGCCACGTCGATGCCCTGCTCGCGGCACCAGCCAAGCAACGCCTCGTCAGCCTCGATCGCTGATCGCTGGCCGGGCGTTTCGGGCTGCGCGCCCTCGATCAATGCAGAGCGGCCTCCGGTTTTAAGGTCGAGCAAGTACTTCACATCCACGGCAGGGGCCGGCAGCGTCATCTCCTTAGCCTCGTCAAACCGTGTGCCGCGCGTTTTGATCTCCGGTTCGGTCGCATTGGTCGCTTCGGCGCCATCGACTAGGAACAGGCGGTACTGCAATCGGCACCTGCGCGATTTCTTATCGGCCGGAAACGTCTTGACGATTCCTCGTCCACCGTCGCGCGTGGTGATCAGAAACACGCCCCCACGATCCCACTGAAAATCGTTTCGCGAATCCCCAAACGGCACTAGGTACGAAGTCGCTTCACGTCCCAGTTTCAGATCTTCTCCCTTGCGGATTTCGTCTTCCAGCGTTTCCCAGCGACTGTCATCGACCAGCCAAACGAAGAGATCTTGGCCTTCGACCGAGCCGTAACTGCGTGCGTCGATGCCATGCTGGCGATACCAGGTCTTAACTCGAGCGCCAAAGTCTGTGTCGTTCTGGCCGTCGGGAAGATCCAACTGCTCCAGGTATTCGTAAACTCGGCCAGTGTCGAAATCGATGTGCGACTTGGCATCCCAATGCTGGGCCGATTCCAAGACGACCTCGCGAACCGGCCCGAGTCGCACGCCCGCCCCGGTGGGAAACAGCGGTCCGAATTTGGCCAGCCCATCGCGCGCAACAAGATCATCTGGGCGAGGCACAATCGCCACGGTGGCGAGCTGCCGCTCGGTCACGAATTGCCGCCAGTTTTTTCCCCACCAGGCTTGCCAGGCTTGCATGCGCTCTTCGAACCGCTTGCGCTGGGCGGTTTGCTCGACATCGGACCCGCCAAGAAAAACGTGGCGCAGATCGTCGCGCTGTCCGTCGCCCGGCGGCTCGCGATGCCCGGTCAGTTTTTCCAGCGTATCGAGGATTTCGTTGACCGGACGTCCATACGAAAAGTGCTTTCCCTCGCCCGGCGAGCGGTCGTGCAACTTCATGAACGCAAACAATTCTTCATCGGTAACGACGCACCCACAGTCCGAGCCGGGCGGCCGCAAGGTCTTCGGAATGGCGCGAATCAGGTGCGGCACCGCCCGGCGGTCGCCGATCGCGCGGAGCGTAAACCCCAGGGCGCGCAACGTGAAGTCGCGATCGGTGGTCTCGAGTTCGCGCACCAGCTCCGGCACGGCCGCCGGACCAATATCGGTAAGCTCGCGAATGGCCGAGGCCCATTCGTCGGTTCGTTCGAATACGCGATGCTGCCGCAACAGGTAAATCAGCTCTCGGACCCGTCGTTGCACCACGTCGTCATCGGCGGCGGCGGGAGCCGCCGCGACAACGGCGACAGCGCCCGCGAGAAGAACCAAGCAATTCCCCAAATGTTGCAATGGGCGTGCAAACATGGCGGTCAGCTCCGGCGCGTAGAAAGGTGAAAAAATACGGCGGCGTTGCCAAATTATCGTCCCATAAAAAGCGGTGAGTCAATGATGCCAGTGACAGATTTTGAACAGCAGCAATGAAGAATTGTAGCCGGTCGCCGTCGTGCCAATCTACTGACGGCGAACCGAGTTAAGTGCCTTCGCAGACGTTTGCGCGGAAGGCAATCGCGAAATGCTAGCATTTCGCCATCAGCGCCAGTACAATCACGGTCGCACAGAAAGTTCGTGGCACCGAGGGCATGGCCCCGCTACGATAGGTCGCGCAGGAGAAGGACATCAACATGAGTGCGACAAAAGCAAACTCGGTTTTGGAAACCTTAGAACTCGATACCGCCATCATCGACACGTTGCCCGAGCCGGCACTGTCAGAGTTGTTTGGCTTTCTCGAGTACGACGGTCGCTTGCATCGCGAGCGCGAGGAGACAACTTCGCTTTGCCCGTCGAACGGCGAGCCGGAAAAGTAGTCGGATGAGACCATCGTGGCCGGTCGTCCTATGCGTCTGCGTGTTGTCTTTGCCGGCGCGGGCCTTTGCCTGGAACCACACCGGGCACATGGCTGTGGCGATGTTGGCCTATCGGCAGCTCACGCGGCAAGAGCGCGGGGCGGCGCAGGCGATGCTCCGGGCGCATCCCCATTACGATCGCTATCTCGCGGCGGAGCGTCCGCGAGAGTTTTCCGAAGAACAATGGGTTTTTCTGCGGGCAGCCACCTGGCCCGACTGGGTCCGCGGGAGCCGTCGGCACACCGAGCACGACCTTCGTCCCTACCATCACGCCGCCTGGCACTACATCAATAAGCCTTACGTGCCGAGGGCCGACGCCGGCAGCTTCACACACGCCGAATTGACGCCGCCGAAACCCAACGCGGTCACGGTGCTCGACGAATCGGCCCGCATCGTCGCCGGGCGCGGCTTGGCCGAGGAAAAGGCAATCCGGCTCTGCTGGATCATTCATCTGGTGGGCGATCTTCATCAACCGTTGCACTGTGCGGCGTTGGTCTCGCGGCGATTCCCGCCCCCGCACGGCGACGACGGCGGCAATCGGCTGGCGATTCGCCCGCACAAGCATCCCGAGCGGATGCATACCTACTGGGACCGGCTGCTGGGCACCAGCACGCAGGCCAAGGCGATCAATCGGCTGGCCGAGCGGATCGAAGATTCTGCGGCGCGCGACGCCCAGCTCGCCGAGCAATTGCGCAGCCACACCACGTTCGACTCCTGGGCCGACGAAGGATTGCAAGCGGCCATTGAATACGCCTATCTCGACGGCCGCTTGCCGCTGGTCGACTACCATGAAGTCGAACGCGGCACGATCGCGGCCAGCGAAGTGCCAACGTTGCCGGCCGGCTACGCGGCCGAGATTCGCGCGGTAGCACGGCATCAAGCGGCTTTGGCGGGTCGGCGCCTGGCCACGCTCTTGGCCGAGTTGCTGCCGCGCTAACACGACGCAATGCGATTGCCGTCTGTAGGGAACGGACTCCGTGCCGTTCCGCGAGGGGCGACGCAGGGCCGAATCGTAGTTCACGGAACGGCACGGAGTCCGTTCCCT
>DATFDL010000429.1:0-8540 GCA_035252155.1 Pirellulales bacterium
AGCCCGCGGCGTCCATCAGGTTGCGCGGTTCCAGCCGCTCGAACGATGCCCCGCGTTTTCTCCAAGACGCGTTGTGAGATTTAGAATGACGACGCAACGAATGATTCGATGAGGTGCGCATAGTAGTCCTCCTATTAAAACGCCTACCCGAGGCCCGCGAGTTCGCCGCGCTTGCGGCACTCGCACCGTCGATCGACGGGCGACCGCTTAATAAAACGAAAGCAATGTGCAGAAGCGGGCGCGAAAAATTTCCCCACGATTACTTCTTGGCAAGGAACAATAAGTGCGGCAAGCCCGATTTCAGCGGCAGCTACTTGGCGTGACCCAGCAACTGGATCGCCGGCAACAATAAGGCCCACACGATTGCGGCGCCTAGCGTACCCAACAGCAGGCTGGCTGCGATGCCGGTAAGTGCGATCCTGCGGCCCTTCACGGCCTCTTCCTGTCGCCGGATTTCGATCAGGGCCGACACGCCCAAAACAATGCCCGGCACGGCGGTGAGGCACGAAAAGAGCGCCGCTGCGACCCCAAGCATCAGGCTGGCCATGGCTTTGCGGCTGATCTTTCGCCGATCGCCCAGAGGCCGATATTCGAAAGCGTAACGGCATTGAGCGCAAAGGATGGTCGTACCATCGGCGAAACCTTCGGTTACGAGAGTCGCGCCGCAGTTCGGGCAAGCCGTACACGCGATGTTTTGGTCAGCGGTCATTCGTCTACCGACTCATCATGAAGTTGGAACTGTCGGCTGTCGGGGTTAGCATAAACGCCACGAGCTCCTGCCGCGAGCGCCCCGGCACAGAGTCCGCTCCTCCCAGATTTCCGAGCTTGCCCGCGCGACGGTCGTTCGGCCTTTTGTAGCGAAAAATCCGCGCGGACTGGCCTTGACCGGCCCTTGGGCGGCGGGTATTTAACCGCCTCTCATCTGCCTCCCTCCGTTAAGCATATCTAACAGTACGTCCCTTGCCGACCGCGGCCTGCGCCGAACGACCGTCGTCGCGCAATCCTCCGGCCCACATGGCCGGACCGCGTTTCGTATCCGAAAGGAGATCGTGTTGAAAGCCTCATCTCGGATCTTCGCCGCCTTTGTCGCCACGAGCCTGTTGCTCGCCCCCGGTGGTGTGCGGGCCGACTGGCGCGTAAGCGCCGCCGGTCTCGCCCAGAGCATGGCCGCGGTGGGTCAAGCGGCTGCTACCCCAGTCAGCCCTCAAGAGGCGCGCCGCCAGGTCGCCGAATTGCTGCGCAGGGCACGCGAGTCCATGAAGGAAGGCCACTACGAAACGGCCGATTCGTTGATCAATCGGGCCGAAGGTTTCAATGTGCCGTTTGGCGCGCTGCACGTGGGCGATACTCCCAAGAAAGCTCGCCGCGAGCTGAACCGGCTGCGCGGCGGCAAGGCGGCCGAGCCACAGCGGCCCAGCGAATTGTTCGCTCCGCAGAACAACGCTTCTCAGAACAATGCTCCGCCGGCCGAAGAGCCGCGAGGCGTGGAAGACCCGTTCGCTCAGCGTCCCGCGGGATTCGAGCCGCGGATGAATCGCCCCGCGCCTGCCGGTTTCGAAGCCACCGATCCGCGCTTGATCGATGCTCCGCCTGAAGGCCAACCCACCGAGGGCGGCGTGCCGCGACAGGCGTTTCCCCAAGAGTCGCCCTTCGGCAGAGAGATGGCGGTAGCGCCACCGGAAGGCAACGAGACCGAGCCAGGCATCACCGCCCGGGGCTATCGGTCGGAGCGCGCACCGAGCTCCAATCAGATGGTCCGCGGCGAGAGCGACAAGCTGCTGGTCGGCGCGCGGCGGGCGCTGGCGGTGGGCGACGTTCGCCGCGCCACCGACCTGGTGAGCCAGGCCAAAGCGCTGCAGGCCCAGTACGAGTACCAAGACGACTCGCCCGCCAAGGTCGAGGCCGCCATTCAACGAGCCTCGGCGTTGGGCGACCCGCGTGGAAACAAGAACTCCGAACTCTATCGCCGGCGACAGGCCGACAGTTTGCTCGAACAGGCCGAAGGTCTCTTGTATTGGCAGGAACTCGACGAAGCCGAGCGGCTGGTAAACGACGCCAAGCGTTTGAACGTGCCGTATAGCCCGGTCGACGCCAACCCCGATATGCTGCTGGAGCGCATCGCGACCGCGCGGGGTGGGCAATCGCCCGACGGTTTGGCTGTCGAGCCGCTGCCGCCGGTCGAGGGCGGCCAGGCGTTGGCCAATGATGAGATGGCCGGCGACGTCGATCCCGCCGTGCGCGAGAAGGCGTTGCGGTTGGTGGCCGGCGCGCGAGCCGCGCTGCTGGCCGGCGACCTCGACCGCGCTCAGTCGCTCGCTGAACAAGCCGAGGAGCTGCACGTGCCCGACGCCGCCTTTCAGGGCCGGCCGCAACAAGATCGTCCCTGGAACGTGCTGCTCGACATCCAACAGCGCCGACAGCGGGGCCCAGCGCGGCAGGAAAGCGCAGTGCGGCAGGCCGGCGGCGTGATGCCGATCGGCGCCGAGGCGCAGGCGGGCGGACACACGGCCACCCAGGCCTTGTACGACCGGGCGAACGATCCAACGCGCAACGTGCCCGCCGGGGCGCGAATGCCGCAAGACGCCGGCGACGACGCCAAGACGCTCTTCGAGCGCGGCGAAGCGGCCCTCAAGCAACACGACACCGAGACGGCCCTGCGCTGGTTCCGCGAAGCCAGCGCGCATCGGGCCGATCTCGATCCGGCGACGCAGCAGCGGCTGCAAGACCGCTTGCAGTTTTTGGCCCAACCGCGACAGGCCGCCCACGCCCCGGGCGAAGAGGGGGCGCTGTTGCACGAGACCGCCACGGAGCAGCAACGCAAATATCGGCAGATCGCCGGCGAGATCGACCGCAAAGAACGGGCGGCCGACCGGCTGCGGGCCGACAGCCCGAAACAAGCGGCCCAAATGCTCGAAGAGTGTCGCGCCCTGGTCGAGAAGTCGGACCTCGATCAGACAGCCCGCGGAATTCTGATGCGCCGGATCGACCGCAAGCTGGAAGATTTGGAGAAATACATCGCATCGAACCGCGGCAAGATTGAGTTGAACGAGCGAAACAATGCCGTCCGCACCGAGATCGAGCGCGAGCGGCAAACCAAGATTGAGGTTCAAGACAAGCTGGCGCAGTTGGTCGACGAGTTCAACAAGCTGATGCACGAGAACCGCTTCGCCGAGGCCGAGGTGGTCTACAAACGGGCCGCTGAGTTGGCCCCCGACGAATTGGTGGTAACTCAGCTCAAGAACACCGTGAAGATGGTCGCCCGCACCAAGAACAACGCGGCGTTGCGCGAGGCCAAAGAGAACGGAGTGTTCGCGGCCCTGGAAGCGGTCGAGCAATCGGTCATCCCCATGGACGACCGCAAGCCCTATCAATTTGGGCCGGTCAAGGATTGGAAGGAAATGACCAAGCGCCGCAGCGAATTGCTGCGCGAGGCCCGCTCGCATCGCTCGGAGCGCGACATCGAGATCGAAAAGCGGCTGCGGACGCCGGTCTCGCTCAAGTATCACGAAGCCCCGCTCAGCCAGGTGATCGAAGATCTGGGCAAGCTGGCCAGCATCAACGTCTATCTCGACGCGCGGGGCCTGGGCGAAGAGGCGGTCGACACCGCCACGCCGGTGACGATCGACCTGAGCCAGGACATTTCGCTCGAAAGCGCGCTGAAGCTGATTCTCGAACCGTTGCATTTGAGCTATGTGGTCAAGAACGAAGTGCTGATGATCACCAGCGCGCAGTTGCGCGACGGCGAGGTCTATGCTAAGACCTATGACGTTTCCGATCTGGTGACGCCCATTCCGAACTTTGTGCCCAATGCTCGGATGGGCCTGGCCGGCGCCTTGCACGAGGCCCAGGCCAACTTGCCCATGAGCTGGGGCGGGCTGAACAGCGATGCGCCCACGCCCGTCTTCGCCGGCGGCGGCGAGGCCGCCAACGCCGTGCTCAGCCCGCAGGCACTGGCGCAGATCAACGCGGCCAGCGGCACGGCGATCAAGCCGACCAGCGGCACGCAGTTGGCCGGCATCGGGCCGGGCGGCGTCAGCGGCGGCACGCAGCCCGATTTCGACAGCCTCATCGAGTTGATCACCTCGACCATCGCTCCCACCACCTGGGACGACGTGGGCGGCCCCGGCTCGCTCACGCCGCACAACTTGAGTCTGGTGATCAGCCAGACTCAGGAAGTGCACGAAGAGATCGCCGATTTGCTCGAACAGTTGCGCCGGCTGCAAGACTTGCAGGTGACGATCGAAGTACGATTCATCACGCTCAACGACAACTACTTTGAACGTATCGGCGTCAACTTCGACTTTGAAATCCCCACGTATCCCAACAAACCATTCCAGCTCTTCGGGCAGGAACTGGGCGACACGGTGGTGCCCAACAGCCCTTCGGTGCCGGCGTTTCCGCCGCCCTATACCAACAACAATGTGGCGCCGATCGACCTGCGTAAAAACCAAGGTGTGACCGTGGGCCTCTCGCCCGGACCGACCGGCGGCGTGCTCTATAGCTCGGACCTCGATGTGCCGTTCCAGCAGGGCAGCTTTGGGCTATCGACGCCGCAGTTCGGCGGCTACCAGGCCGGGGCAGGCGCTACGCTGGGCTTCGCCATTCTCAGCAATATCGAGGCCTTCCTGCTGATCGAGGCGTCGCAAGGCGACCGGCGAAGCAATGTTTTGCAGGCCCCCAAGGTAACGCTATTCAACGGGCAGGCCGCCTTCGTCGCCGATACCACCGCCACGCCCTTCGTGGTGAGCGTCATTCCGGTGGTGGGGGCGTTCGCCGTGGGCCAGATGCCGGTAATCATGGTGCTCAACGAAGGCACGTCGATGACGGTGCAGGCAGTGGTTTCGAGTGACCGTCGCTTCGTGCGGCTGACACTGATTCCTTTCTTCAGCACGATCACTCAGGTCAACACGTTTACGTTCAGCGGATCGAGCTCGACCACGCAAAATAGCGACTCGGAAGGCCCCAGCGACAACACGACCAAACGGGTGAACTCGACCACGACCTCCGCCGAGGGCACCACGGTGCAGTTGCCGTCGTTCTCATTCTTCACGGTGGCGACGACAGTGAGCGTGCCCGACGGCGGCACCGTGCTCTTGGGCGGCGTGAAGCGGTTGAGCGAAGGCCGCAACGAGTTCGGCGTGCCGCTGTTGAGCAAAATACCTTACGTCAACCGTTTGTTCCGCAACATCGGCATCGGGCGTGAAACGCAAAGCTTGATGATGATGGTCACGCCGCGAATCATCATTCAGGAAGAGGAAGAAGCCAACCTCGGCATACCGACCACGCCGTGACGCGGCGCACTCACCGTTCTTTCCCCCCGGGCCATCGCAGCTCCCTGTTGGGCTGCGGTGGCTTTTTTATGCTGCATTGATCGGATTTGACTTTTGCATTTTGCATTTTGATTTTCTATCCGCCTCGCGAAACGCCCTCAGATTTCCAACAACATCCGCGACGGATCTTCGATCGCTTCCTTGATCTGCCGCAGAAAGAGCACGGCGTCGCGGCCATCGACCAGCCGGTGGTCGTAGGTCAGCGCCACGTACATCATCGGACGAATGACCACTTGGCCGTCGCGGGCCACGGGCCGGTCTTGGATGGCGTGCAAGCCGAGAATTCCGCTCTGTGGCGGGTTGACAATCGGCGTCGAAAGCAGCGAGCCATAGACGCCGCCGTTGGAAATAGTGAACGTGCCTCCCCGCAGCTCTTCGATCTTGATCTTGTTCTCTCGCGCCCGCCCGCCGAAGTCGGCAATGGCCAGCTCCACTTCAGCAAAGCTCAGGCGGTCGGCGCCGCGCAGCACCGGCACGACCAGCCCCTTGCCGCCGCCCACAGCGATGCCAATGTCGTAATAGTTGTGGTAGACGACGTCGGTGCCGCGAATCTCGGCGTTGACCTGCGGTGTGCGCTTCAGCGCTTCGATCGTCGCCTTGACAAAGAACGACATGAAGCCCAGCTTGATGCCGTATTTTTGCTGAAAAGCTTCGCGGTAGTTCTGCCGCAGCGCCATGACGGCCGACATGTCGATTTCGTTGAAGGTGGTCAACAGGGCGGCCGTCTGCTGAGCCTCGACCAGCCGCTGGGCCACGCGGCTCCGCAAGGGGCTCATCGGTACGATTTCGTCCTGGCCATCGTAGGCCGCTGAAATCTGAACCGTCGTGCTGAGCGGTGCGGCAGCCGCGGGTTGAGCCGGCGGAAGCGCTTCGCGGGTTTTTTGCAGGTTTTGCAGATGCCGTTCGACGTCTTCCTTGAGCAGTCGTCCGCCGGGGCCGGTGGCTGCGACCTCGCGAGCCTCGATGGCGTGTTCGGCCAACGCACGCCGGGCGGCCGGCATCACCCAGGGCTGCGATGCCTGGCGAGCTGGCGTGACCGGAGCTTGGTTTACGAGGGTCGGCGGCCGTAGGGCGGCTTGCTGTTCGGCGGCGGCGCGCTCGGCCGTCTGGTCCGGCGGCGCTTCTGATTTGCCAGGTGCGGCCGGTTCGGCTGGTTTTTTCTCGGGCGCCGGTGTGGCGGCCGGCGCGGCCGACTCTTCCAACAAACCAACGACTTCGCCGACGGCGGCCGTCTGGCCTTTGGCTTTGATGATTTTGGCGATCTTGCCCGACGCCGGAGCGGGCAGCTCGACGGTGGCTTTGTCCGATTCGATCTCTACGACAGCCTGATCTTTGTCGACGAAGTCTCCCTCACCTTTTAGCCAGTCGCCAAGCTGGACTTCGGTGATCGACTCGCCGACAGTGGGAACTTTCAGTTCGATGGTCACAGAACGCGCCAGATTTGTAAGACGTAAACCGACCCTTGCGACTCCATAATCTGAAAAATCACTCCAAGCGGAGCGCAGAAAAAGATGCGCCGCCCAGCCGATCGGGACTCCCCACGCTGATCGGGATCTGTGGCGAGCGCGCGATCGATGGCGCTGGCCGCCTGCGTAACGGCGCGGCGATCGTTATGATCGGCGGCCAACCAAATCAAGGCCAGTTCGTCTGACGCCTCTTTGCGCCAATGCACCTGGTACGTCACAACGTCTCCAGGCGCGCCAAGACTTCTGCCGTTGTATAACTGGGCGATTGGTTACGGCGATCCAATTCTTCGTCGGTCAACGGCGGCCGGGCACGGTCCACAGCAGCGTAGTCCACTTTTGGCACGAACGTGCCGACGACTTGCCCTCGTTCGTCGCATAGCTCCAGCGGCACGGCAAAATCCCTGAACGTAATACGCAGGCTCGCATCGAGAACAACTCTAGTCATAGCGACTCCTTCTTGAGTAACGCCGCTTACGAAATCCATGAAATAGTATACACCGCCAAGCCAAATCAAGAATTTGGATTCGGCAGCAGACCGCGCGGATCGGAGATTTCTAAATCCTAATTCAGTAGACCACAATTTGAAAGTATTGCCGAACGGGTTACTCAACGGCCTTCTTCAGCAAAATTTGCTGCTCTAGCTTGTGGCTGCTGTGCGAGCCGGTGGCCGGGCTGGCGGCCGCGGGCCGCGTGACGCCGGCAAACGGCAATCGCCCGAAAAGCCGCTCGCCCAGCGTCATCCGCAGAAACCACCAGGCGCCCATGTTTTCGGGCTCTTCTTGCACCCAATAGGCGGGCGTGCCGTCGGCGTACGGTGAGAGCGCGGCTTGCAGCTCGTCGAATGCCAATGGGTAAAGCTGTTCGATCCGCAAAATGGCCACATTGGCGCGCTTCAGCCGTTTGCGCTCCGCCAGCAGGTCGTAGTAGATTTTGCCCGAGCAAAGCAGGACGCGTTCGGCGGTCTGTCCTTCAGGCAGCGCCTCGGCGATTACTCGCTGAAAACCGCCCGTCGCGCAGTCATCGAGCGACGACACACATTGTGGATGCCGCAACAAGCTCTTGGGCGTCATGATAACCAACGGCTTGCGCCAGCGCCGCACGACTTGCCGCCGCAGACAATGGAAATACTGGGCGGGCGTCGTCAGATTGACCACCTGAAGATTGTCGTCGGCCGCCGCGGCCAGGAAACGCTCGAGCCGCGCATGCGAATGCTCCGGCCCCATCCCTTCAAAACCGTGCGGCAAGAGCAACACCAGCCCGCTCAGCCGCCGCCATTTTTCTTCGGCGCTGGTGATAAACTGGTCGATGATCACCTGCGCCGCGTTACAAAAGTCGCCGAATTGGGCCTCCCACATCACCAGCCCGTCGGGGCAGTCGAGACTGTAGCCGTATTCAAAACCCAGCACGCCCGTCTCCGAGAGCGGGCTGTTATAGATCTCGACTGCGGCCTGATCGGGCGCCAAATGCTCCAAGGGCGTATAGGTGGCGCCGTTTTCGTAGTCGTGCAACACCGCGTGCCGCTGGCTGAACGTGCCGCGCGCGGTGTCCTGGCCGGTAAGGCGAATCGGCGCGCCTTCCGTCGCCAGGCTGGCCAGCGCCAGCGCTTCGGCTGCCGACCAATCGAGCGGACGTTCGCCCCGCGCCATTTCCAGGCGGCCCTCCAAGCCCCGCTTGATCTTGGGATGAGGATGAAAATCGGCGGGCACGCGCGCCAGACTCTCGAGCAGACAGGTCAGCCGCTGCC
>DATFDL010000430.1:0-7832 GCA_035252155.1 Pirellulales bacterium
GTCGCCCCCTCGCCCCGTCGCCCTCTCGCCCCCTCGCCCCCTCGCTCGGTAAAATCGGGGCACAAGGCCCCGGACTACCTCGCGCCCTCGCTCTTCTCCCGCTGTGTGGCTCCCGGCACCGGCAGCAGCAAGTTCACGCCCTTGCCGTCCATGTTCGTCCAAAACGTGCCGCTGCCGCTGTGGAACAAGCGGAGCACGAGGTTCTCGCCCAACTTCTGCGCCAGCGAATAACGCTGAAAGGCGTCGGCGTCGTTGCGGAAGACGTCCATCTTGAGCTGGTAGAGATTACTCCGAGCGGTTTCGGTGAGTGTGGTCACCTGGGCATCGGCCTGGCCGAGCGTTTTGGTCTTTTCGGCTTCAATCGCGGCGATCTGCGCCTGAAACTCGGCCTTAAGCTTCTGCACGGCCGCCTCGGTGGCCGCCGTGACGTTGTCGACATCCTGCTGAATGCCTGCCACCAGTCGCTTGGTTTCGGCCTCGACCTCGGCCGAGCGCTGAGCGATGAGCGACTTTTCGCGCTCGACGTCGGCTTCGCTTTCGGCGGTCGCCTCTTTGGCCTTGTTGGTGATCTCGGTCTCGGCGGCGATCTGCTTGTCGCGGATGGGTTGCAAATAATCCTCGGGGATCACAATGTTGCGGATGAACGCCGAATGCACCGTGACGTTTTTCTTTTTGCAGACTTCGATCAGTTCATTGGTGAAGTCAAGCTGAAACGCTTCTCGTTTTGTGCCTTCCAAAAAATCCTGCACGCCGTAGTCAATGCCCTTGTCGCGGCCGATGGCGTGCGCCTGCACGTCGATCACCTTCAGCTCGATCTCTTGCCGCGAGCCATATTCGGCCACCAGGTCGGGCATGTCGTGCGGCAAAATTTCCCATTCGATCGTGCAGTCCATGCTGATCTCGAAGCCGCCCTTCGAGGTGAACTTGATCGCCGTGCTGCGGGCCGGGTCTTCATTGTAGAAGAAGGTCGATTGAAAAATGCCGACCTCGACCGCCTCGACCTCGAACTCTTTGCTGTTCATGTAATAGAGGCCCGGCTGCAGCACCTGGCGGAGAATGCCTTTTTCGTCGGGGGCGGTGGCGAAGCGGCCTTTGCCGTCGCGGCCCAGTTGCCGCCGCACGACGCCCACAAAGCCCGGCTCGATCCGCACGGCGTCGGCCTGCTCGATCTCGTAGCCGTGCAGATTGATGCGATAGGTGCCCGGCGGCAGCACGCGGCGCTGAATACCTTGCTCGCC
The DNA here is from genome assembly GCA_035252155.1 of Pirellulales bacterium. Classification (GTDB taxonomy): domain Bacteria; phylum Planctomycetota; class Planctomycetia; order Pirellulales; family JAICIG01; genus JAICLL01. The sequence goes on from DATFDL010000430.1 coordinate 1,239, forward strand.
TTCTTCGGCCAGCAGCCTGCCGGGCGGCAGCGGCTTGCCTCCTTTGGCGGTGATGATGCCCACCTTGCCCGGCGGAATGTCGGTGTTCTTTTCCAGCTCGGTTTCGTAGACGATCGGCAGCACAAAATGCCAGCCCTCGCCGAGCACGGCGCGCTCGATGCCCTTTTGCCCCGGCTCGGCCAGCACCTGTCCGGTCGGCAACGGCTCGCCGTCTTTCGCGATGATGACCAAGTGCTGCCCCGGCTTGACATAGACGAAGAACGTGTTCCAGGTGACCACCAGCACAATTAGCCCGAGCACCAGCGCCACGCCGGCGAAGGCGGCCCGCCGTTGCCAGTAGTTAGGGCGAAAGCCGCCGGAGCGCCGAAAGTTTTGGAAAGGGTTTGACATGGGAGTGTGATGAGTTGGTTGATGTTTGAATTCGGTCTGTAGGGAACGGACTCCGTGCCGTTCCGCGAGCGGCGGCAGCCGCCACAGTAGCTCTGACACTCCGTGGCGGAGATTTGCCGGTCGCCAACGGCGACCGCCGATCCCCGTCACGGAGTGCCGGGGCTACCTTGATTACTTGTTTTCTTTTCCTTCTTCACTTTGGGCCACTGCCGCGGGTTGGGTGGGGGGTTGTTTCTCTGGGGTTGGCTGCAAAGGCTGCTTACCGCGCGGCAGCGACATGTAGCCGGCAAATAGCCGGGCAAACTCGCTGTCGTCCGAGGCGAAGATCTCGGTCAATGCCGGCGCCAGCTTCTGCAGCATGTGATACTGTGCAAAATAATCCGCGCTTGAAAACCCTTGCACGGCCGCCCGCAAGCCGGCGACCTCGGCTTCGTTCTTGAGCGTGATGACCTTCGCTTCGGCCTCTCCCTTGGCCAGCGTGGCGGCTGCCTGATCGCGGGCCGCCTCGAGCTCGATCTGCGCATTCTTCAAATTCTGCTCCAGCCGCGACTTCTCGACTTCCTTTAGTTGCTCGGCCTTGGTGGTGGCCTGCACCAGCAGCGTCTCGGCCGCCACCTTTTCGGTGGCCTGTTGCTTGAGCGCCACTTTCGAGGCCAGCTCTTGCTGAGCCTTGTTTTGTTTGACCAGCGCCAGGTTTTTCTCGCGCTCGACGCGGGCGAGCTCGCGCTGCGCGATCTGGTCCGAAAGCTCCTTGGGCGGCAGCAAATCGGCAAGTGTCACCGCGCGAATTTCGACGCCGAGCGTCTGACAGCGGTCTTTCACTTTGGCCATGAGTGCTTGCTGCATCCGTTCCCGCGCGTTGGTCGGCCGCCCATCGGCGTCGAGCGGCGGAGCCTCGCCGCCGCTCGTTGCTTGGAGGGACGCGTCCGACAAAATGAAATCGCGCGCGTCGAAGTTGCTGCCCTCGATCCGCGCATAACCGCGGATGTGCGGCAAAATAACCTTTTGCAGAATCTGATTGCGTTGCTGCTGCTCGGGCGTGGCGTCTTCCTGGTGCAAAAGCCCCTCGTCGGCCAGCCGGACCATCAGCTCCGGCGCTTTTTCCGGGGCCACAGCGTATTCGACTACCACCCGCGGCGTGAGGATAAATCCGTCTCGCGAGGGAAACGTGATGTCTTTCAATTCGACGCGGTGGCTACGCACTTCGACCGGATGGATCGTCTCGACATAAGGGTTGACGTAGTACGTACCCGGCGGCGCCGTCTCTTGCTGCACGCCGCGGTAGCCGGCGGGCACGATATACGGGCTGCGCTGATCGCTCTCTTTCAGCTTGGCGGGGTCCTTGCCGACCCGTAAGGTGCGTACTCCGACCTGGTTGATTTTGATCTCGACTGCCTTGGTCGGCTCCCAGGAATAGGCATACTTATTTAGCCGGTAGCTGCCCGGCGTCAGCACTTCTTTGACGATGCCGCGCTCGCCGTCGTGCTCGTGCAGGGGGTCGTGGTGAGCCAAGATGTCGCCGCCCTCGACGAGGCGTTCGGGCGGAATGTCGGCGCCGAACTTGCGCGTCAGCACCAGGCACTCGCCCGGCGGCACGTTGACCATCTTGTCGACCTCATGGTCCCAGAACAACGGATTCAAAAAGTGCCGCCCCTCGGTCCAGACCTCGAGCATCACGCCTTTGAACGACTCATCGGGAGCGATGACTTCGCCTTCCGGCAGATCTTTGCCCCATTTGTGAATGCGGACCAGGAACTCGCCAGGCTGCACCTCGATGCGCTCGACCTCCCATTGCCAAATCTGCTGAACCACGACCAGCGCGATCAGCACGGCCACGATCCGAATCCAAAAGCGCGGTTGCTGATAGAATGCCACGGTTAATCTCCAGTGATGGTCGATTTTGCTCGCAGTTGATCGAGTTCCGCTTTGACGGCGATGGGGTCGATCTCGCCCGGATCGGCCGCGGCCGCCGCGGCGATATCGCTTTGCACGCGTTCGAGCGCCTTGGCGTTGGCGGTTTTTTCTTGCACCGCGGCTTCCGCCCGCTGCCAATCGGCCACGGCGTTGAACGGATCGAAGTGCCGGGCGATAGCGTACTGCTGCTCGACCTCTTCGGCCTCGGCGAGCTGACTGAGCAAGATGCTTCGGCCCACTTCGTATTGCCGCAATTGCAACTCAAGCTGAAACCGGCGGCGGCGGCTGTCGGCAATCACCTGTCGTTGTTTGGTCAATTGCTCACGGAAGTTGTCGGCGGCGAGTTTTTCGAGATTCAATTTGTAGAGTGCTTCTCGCGAGCCGGTGTCGTCGCCCTTGGCGGCGAGCTCGTTCGATTCTTTTTCGAGCGCGGCCGTGTGTGCTTCGCTCTGCTTGAGGCTGCGGACAATCTCGCTCTCGGCCGCTTCGGCCTGTCCGATGACGTGCTTGACGGCCTCGACGCGTTCTTCGTGCTGCCGCACGACCTGCGAGAGGATCTCTTCCGGTTCGAGCCGTTTGGTCCAAAACCAACGCCAGCCGCGTTTGATGGCGGCGCCGAGTCGCCGCGGTCCCAAAACGAGCACCGCCAACAGCATCGGCAGCCCGACCAGCAGAACCATCCGCAGCAGGAATAGTTCGATCAGTCGCATGAGAATCAATTCTACCCTTGTATTCGGCGGATAGCGATGATTCTTGGGGCGTCCGAGTCGGCCGGCGCGATCAGGTCACCGCAGAACACAAGCACAAGTTGGCCGCGGCTGGGGGGTTAGGGCGAGTAAACTGATTGCAGACAAGTGGCGGGGACGATGGAACTATTTAGCCGATCGATCGGACAGCACGGTCGAATACTCTTCGGTCGGAATGTCAGTACCAGGGCCACACCACACCTTTTTGTGTTGCCCCAACGATCGGCGCAATCCGCACAGGAATTCGATCCTCTCATGGCGCAATGTGAGGCGCGAAAGGATCGGATCCCGTCTCATCGCGTCACGCGGAGCCAAGCAAACCGAAGATGTCTCAAGAGCAACCGCAATCTGAACCCAATCCCTATGCGGCGCCGCAATCGGTGCCATGGATCGACACGACGCCCGGGCGCTCATCCGCGCCGCCCTATGCGCTCTATTCCGTTGGGGGAATCGTCCTTGGCACGTTCTTTGGGTCGGTGTTGGCGATGGCCGTTCTCATCGCCATCGATTATGGCCGGCTCGGCCGAGGCCGCGCCGCGAAGATGGCTGTTGCGACCGGCTTTGCGGCCCAAATCGCCCTTCTTATATGCGTGATGTTCGTCCTGCCGGAGCGCATTCCGAACATGGCGGTCAATTTGCCGCAATTACTCTTGGCCTATTTGGTGGCGGAAGGGCTGCTCGACCGCAAGCTCACCGCCCATTATCAAGCCGGCGGGCGGGCCGCATCGCTCTGGAAAGCCATTGGCATCGGAATGCTCTGCTTTGCCGCCAATATGATTTGCGTCTTTGGTCTTGCACTGCTGCAAAGCGACCAGCTCGAAGCGGACGTCTTCATCGAGTAAGGTCGGCGCATGCCATGCTGTCCCTGGCCTCTGCTCACCAAGCCGATTGCTCTGCCCGGGCCAACACCGAGTGCAGCACGTCGGGCCGTACTGGGTCGAGCAAGTGTAAATCGAAGCCGGCGTCGCTGGCACGGCGGCTGTCGTCACACCCGTCACCGCTTACCGCCACCAAGGCCATCTCGTCTTGACCCGATTGCTGCCGCAAACAGCGGCCGACTTCGCAACCGTCGACGTCGGGCAGGTCGAGTTCGAGCAGCGCGACGTGAGGATGGTACTGCGAGGCGGTTTCCAGCGCCTCGGCCCCGGTTTGGCAGACACGGGCGTCGCACCCCCAGCGGATCAACGCCCGGCGAATGTGCTCGGCGCTGGCTTTTTGATCTCCGACCACCAGCACCCGGACGTGGCGGAGCGGCAAAACCCTGCCGTCGTGGGCTTGTCGTTCGAGCGACATGGTTGAACCTCCATGAGCGTAAGTTTCCTTAGGCGTCATCATACCGGCAATGTCGGCCATTTCCAGCGCCGCTCCGATTTTTTGTCAGGATCCTAGACTAGTGCTAGCACGAATGTGCCTGGGTGCCACGGCATCCGGCGCAGTGCAAATGATGTCGCCATCGGGAAAGGCGCGGTTCTCTGCGACGGACGCCGTGGGGGGATCTGCCTCTAAACCAGGCTCTCAGGCCTGCACTGCCTGCGGGTTGGTTGACGATTCGGCGATCTCGGTTAGCAGCTTGTCGGCCTTGGCTTCCTCTTCCAAGGTCTCTTGGAGCAACTGAGCCAAATCTTCGCGGTGCAGCCGCCGAGCAAAGGTGCGGGCGCAGCCATAACCCGCGATCTCGTAATGCTCGACGCGTTGCGCCGCCGCAATCAGGGCCGCGTCTTTCACGTCGCAGTCGCCGGTGGAGTTGATGATCTCTTGCCCTTCGGAGATCAATCCCTTCATCGCCTCGCAGGTCTCGCTCTTCGGCTCCTGACCCAGCATGCGAAAGGCGCTTTCGAGACGCTCCTTGTGGTGCTTCGTCTCTTGCAAGTGGCTCTCGAATGCCGCCTTCAAGTGCGAGCATGAGGCGGCGTCGGCCATTTTCGGCAGGGCGCTGATCAATTGCGTCTCGGCGCTAAGCAGATCCTGCAACTGCAAAATCAGCAAGTCTTGCAAATTGCTCAGCGTCAACGGGATACCCAGCATCTTGGTGAACCATGACGACGTAGCCATTTTGCATCCTCCTTTGGGCGTGATACGGGGTTCAGTGACTTCAGCACGTCGAAGATTGCAAGTGACGTGCCGTCCGTCTTTGAACAACGGAATCCGTGCCCTTCGCCGGCCATGCGAACTTTCCGCCACCCCCCTTGGGCAGCCGGCGACCAGAAGGTTCGTAGGTCAGGCTTTCTAGCCTGACGGAATCAGGCTCGAAGGCCTGACCTACGCCCGCCCTCGGCTCGGACGCGCTCCAGATCTGCGTCGACCATCATCTCGATCAACTCGCGAAAGTCCACGCGCGGTCGCCAGCCCAGCTTGGCCCGCGCTTTGGCGAAGTCACCGCAGAGATGATTGACTTCGGCCGGACGCAACAATTCGGGATCGGTCTCGACGTGCTTCGCGGGGTCAAGGCCCGCCCGCGCAAAGGCAATCTCGACCAGCTCGCGCACGGTGTGCTTCTCGCCGGTCGCGATCACGTAGTCGTCCGGCTGGTCCTGTTGGAGCATGAGCCACATCGCTTCGACATAGTCGCCCGCGAAGCCCCAGTCGCGCAAGGCGTCGAGATTGCCGAGCTTCAGGCGGTCTTGTCGGCCCAGCTTGATGCGCGCTGCGGCGTCGGTCACCTTGCGGCTGACGAACTCCTTGCCCCGCAACGGCGACTCGTGATTGAACAAAATGCCCGAACAACAGAACATCCCGTAGCTTTCGCGGTAATTGACGGTGATCCAATGCCCGTACACTTTGGCCACTCCATACGGGCTGCGCGGCCAGAAGGGCGTCTCTTCGTTCTGCGGCTCGGCGCGGACCTTGCCGAACATTTCGCTGCTGCTGGCCTGGTAGAAACGGATGGCGGGATCGACCAGCCGGATGGCTTCGAGCACGCGAGTGACGCCCAGGGCGGTGAAATCGCCGGTGAGCAGCGGTTGCAGCCAGCTTGTGGGCACGAAGCTTTGTGCCGCCAGGTTGTAGACTTCGCGCGGCCGCACGCGGTGCAGCAGGTTGACGATCGAAAGTTGATCGAGCAGATCGGCCTGGTGCAGCGTGATACGGCCGGAGAGATCCGCGATCCGCTCGAAGTTCTCGCTGCTCGACCGGCGGACCATGCCGTGAACCTGGTAACCTTTGTCGAGCAGAAACCGGGCAAGGTACGCGCCATCCTGGCCTGTGATTCCGGTGATGAGCGCGGTGGGGGGCATGGCCTAATGACGCGTAATGGTTTTCGTAGGCAAGCCGCCGGGTGCCACGGCATCCGCCGCGGCGCGCAGGACTTCAAAATGTAGACCAGCTTGGCCGCCGCGGTGGACGCCGTGCCGCTTCGCCCAGAGCGCGGCATTGGTCAACTACAGCACGGCGTCCGCGACAGCACGGCGTCCGCGACGGCGACTTGCACTGCGAGTCGGCGCACGCCACACGCGCCGCCGCGGATGCCGTGGCACCCTGCAGCATACCTGGGATTCTATCATACACGGGAGCGGCGCGCTGTAGAACGGAATTCATTCCGTTCCCG
>DATFDL010000431.1:0-3863 GCA_035252155.1 Pirellulales bacterium
AAAATCGTCGTACAAGGGCAGCCGGCTGCCGGTGCTGTCGTGAGTTTTGTCTCGTTGGCCGACGCTTTCGCGCTCAGGGCGCAAGGCAAGGCTGGCCCTGACGGCGTGTTTCAATTGAGCACTTATGAGTTGAACGACGGCGCACCCGCCGGTCGATACGGCGTGGTAATCACGTGGCCCGGATCAAATCCGCGCAGCCAGGGCGAGGGCGACGAGGAACTGCAAGGTTCCGACCGTCTAGGCGGCCGGTACAGCAATCCACAGGCGTCTCGATGGATAATCGAGGTCATCGATCAGCCGGTGGAGCTTGAACCATTCAACTTAGATTGAAGCGTGTCGAGCGTGTCGCATTTTTCTTTCCGGAAGGACAACCATGATGCATCTGATCGTTCGTCACCGTCGGCTGTTGGCGGGGGCCATGACTCTGACCGCTCTTTCGCTGGCAATGCCCAACATCCTCCTGCCGGCGGACCCCGTCACTAACGAGAAGCCAAAAGATCGCCCGGCGCAAACGCCAGTATCGGCGGAAAACACCGTTCGGCGTCTGGATATTGCTTACGGAGAGGACGAGAAGCAACGCCTCGACGTTTATTCTCCCAAAGGTGCCAAACGAGCTCCCGTGATCATCTTCGTTCACGGGGGCGAATGGACACGCGGCGACAAGACGGCGGTCAGCTATAAGCCGAAGTTCCTGAACGAGAACGGCGTGGTGTTCGTGAGCGTCAATTATCGGCTGACGCCGCCGGCGAAGCATCCCGCCCATGTCCAAGATGTGGCTTCCGCCGTGCGGTGGGTGTACGATCACGCGAGCGAAATCGGCGGCGATCCGCGGAAGATCATCCTGATGGGCCATTCGGCCGGTTGTCATCTTGTAACCCTGGCCGCGCTCGACCCGCGATATCTGTCTGCCGTGAGGCTCAAGCCCGCCGACCTTGCCGGCGTCGTGGCCTGGAGCGGCGGGGCCTACGACCTGGTCGCGAAGGTTGAGGCGGGGGGAAGCTACGCGGAGTACATCAAGAAGAGCTTCGGCGATTCCGAAGCGGCTTGGCACGATGCCTCACCCGTTAAGCATGCCAAGAACGCCGCCGCCGGACCGGCATTCATGTTCATCTCAGTGGAACGCGGCAATGCCTCCCACCAAGCTGCTGAAAATCTGGCCCAATTGATTCAAAAGACCGGAGGGAAGGCGGAAACGCACCTGCTCGAAGGACGGGATCACTTCAACGCCAATCATCTGCTTGGCGCTCCCAATGATACTACCGGCGCAATTCTTTGCAACTTTGTGAGGAAGGTCGTTCGTTGAACGAACGGAAGCAGCAGGGTGCGAGGCGGCCCTTATCGAGCCACAGCCGATGGTGCGTCAATTGATTTCGCACATCGGCCACGAACCAGAATGCTGGACGCTGAAGTATCGCGACCCGGCGATGCGGGAGGGACGGATATGGCCGAGGTCAATTGGGGCTTTGCCCGTCGCTATTCTGCTGCCGCTCAAGGGCAATTCGTGCCTGGAACGTCAGTGGAGATTTTGAGTGGGGATTGGGTGTCGGCGCTGAGGGCGACTCCACCATGACCGCTTCGGCGGTTTGTTCCTGCCGGCGGCGGATGCGGGTTGTTACCGGTTCCTCGGCGGTCGAATGCTTTTCACGGGCGCGTTGCGGTGCTGGCTCAAGCGTGTTGGCGGTTTTGAGCGATTTGATTTGTTCGGCCAGTTCGGACGCGGTCGGGCCGTTTGGTTTGTCCGATTCCTGCGCCGACGCGGATAGCTTGGCTTTAAGTCCATCGCGGAGTTTGCTCAACTCAGCGAGGTAGGCATCGTGGGAAAATGGCTTATCGAGCCGCTCCCGGTAGTCGCGGAGTTGCGATTCGGCGATGGCCAGGTCCTGCCGGACGCGCTCGAACTCGGAGCCATAGCCATTGGCGATGCGCTCCAGGGCGTTGAGCACGGCGCGCGGCCCCTGGTGGTCGCGCGACAGGCCGGATTGGCGCGTGATCGCGCCCTCCAAATACACGTCCGGCGGGAATTGAGAATGAACCGCGATGCCAAACTCCAAGCCGCGATAGACGCCCAGCGGCACGCGGGTGGATTCAGAGACGTTTCGTGGCAAGGCATCTAGCTTGGTGGCCAAAACGGCAAGCTCGTCTTCGCGGGGGTAAGTGCGGCCCGCGATCACCAGCGGATCGCCGATGTGGGCGTCGGCGGTCTGCTGGTCCGACGTAAGCTGGGTCAACCGCTCGTTGAGGCCAGCAATGGTCACTGGTAATTGCTTCACATTGCGGCGGGCGACGTACTGCTCGTCTAAGTGGCTTCGCTTGAGCAACGTCAGGCGTTGCAACTCGGCTTCCGCCTCGGCGAGCGTCAGCACGGCGGGGTTGCCCGAAGCAATCGCCTTGACTTCGGCATACGAAAGCTCCTGGCCGCCGATGTCCTCGGCCCGCCGCAGGGCGTTGTCGCCCGTGATGACCTGCGCGATAAACCGGGCCTTGGTCTCCAACGCCTGCCACATGTAGGCGTCAAATGAGCCCTCGGTCACGTAGCGGTAGACGAAAACTTCCTTATTCTCATTGCCCTGGCGAAGAATCCGGCCGTCTCTCTGCTCGACCTCGGCGGGCTTCCAGGGAGCATCGAGATGGTGCAAGGCTATCAACCGCTTTTGGACGTTCGTGCCGGTGCCCATCTTTTGCGTGCTGCCAATCAGCACCCGCACCGAGCCTTGCCTCACTCGTTCAAAAAGCGCTTGCTTCTTGGCGTCGGATTCGGCGTCGCCCATCGCCGCGATCTGGTCGCGGGGAATCCCCTTGGCGACCAGCTTGCTGATGATGTCCTCGTAGGGCGAATAGCCCCAGGCCGTTGGATTGACGCCCATGTCGGCAAAAACCATCTGCGTGCCGCGTGTCGGTGTGCTCTTGTGCCAAATCTCTACAACGTTCTCGACGAGTCGGTTGACCTTCGATTCCGGAAAATCCGGCGCGTCGGCCGACAGCATCCGGGCGTCGGTGGACAGCTTGCGGCCATCGGTCGTAATGGCCAAGGCGTTGTCAATTCGAGGGTCTACCTTCTGCGAGCGCAGACGTTCGTAGCGAGCGACCAGTTCCTGTTGCAAGGAGTGCTGCTCGTCGGACATCGGGCAGGCGACGACGATCGGTTTGCCGCCCTGGAGTTTCGGACGCGGCAGATTGAGCATTTCAGCCGTCTGCACATCGGCGAACTGCCGGAACATCTGCTGTAATTCCGGCAGGTTGGTAAACTTCGCGAAGCGGCTGCGGGGACGCAAGCCCGCCCCATCGGGTGAAATCTCCATCGTATCGACCACTTCGCCGAACGTCGCCGCCCAGCCGTCAAAATGCTCCAGACCGCGGCTGCGCAGCCCCTCGGTGTCGAGGAACTTCTGCATGGTGTACATCTCGACCATCGTGTTGCTGATCGGCGTGCCGGTGGCGAAGGTGACGCCGTGGCCAGCATGTTGCTCGCCCAAATAGCGGGCCTTCATGTACATGTCGAAGGCGCGTTCGCTGCCGCCGGTCTGAATGCCCGCCACGCGGTCCATTTTGGAGGGCGTTTCCAGGTTCTTGAAGTTGTGGGCCTCGTCTACAAACAGATGATCGACGCCAAGCTCATCAAACACCAGCCCGTCGTCCTTTTTGTACTTGGCCAGCAGGTTTGTAAGCCGCTCCTCGCGGGCGGCCTTTTGTTTTGCGATGGTCTTGATGAGGTTGCGGTTGGCGCCCTTGGCGACGGCGTGGTCCCGCAGCAACTCGTCGTACTCGTCGATTTGCTCCTGTAAAAACTTCGCCTGGTAATCTCGCGACATGCCGATTCGCTCAAAACTGCTGTGGGTCACGATGATTCCGTCCCATTCGCCGCT
>DATFDL010000432.1:0-7125 GCA_035252155.1 Pirellulales bacterium
CCACGCCGGTCGGGGATTTCGCGCGCCCGGTTTCCCAGCCATGAATGGCTGGGCTACGCAAAACGGTGCCGCCCGAAAAGCTCAGCCGGCCCGTGTTGGAATGCGCGCCGAGAATGTCGGCCAATCGTCCTTCTCCCCGCATCGTCCCAAAAAACTGGCTTGGAGGGTTTCCCGGCTGAAAATTGCACAATTTGCATTCCCTGACCCCCTGCCCTGAATCCGGACCCCTTTTCTTCCGCCCCTCCCCGCAGCTTCCCAAAAAACTGGCTTGGATATGTTTTCGGTCGGATTTCCTCTTCTCCGCGTCTCCCCATCTCCCCCTCTCCGCGTCTCCCCTGCCTGGCACTGCGCGCCGCTCCGCATTAGGCTTGCAACATGCCAACGAAAACCAGACTCGCTATCCGCCCTCCCCGCACTCCCTACAAACACCTCCTGCCGCCGCTGTCGAGCGAAGAGCTCGCGGCCCTTCGCGCCAGCATCCAAGCCAATGGTGTATTACAACCGGTCATTCTCGACGAGCTCAACAACGTGCTCGACGGGCACAACCGCCTGGCGATCGACCCGAACGCGCCGCGGCGCGTGATCCGCGGCCTCTCCGAAGCAGAGAAGCGCGCGTTCGTCTTCGCCTCGAACATGGCCCGCCGCAACCTGTCGCCGGCCCAGAAAAAGGCGGCGCTGGCCGCCATGAAGGCCGTCGCCCGTGCCTTGCGCGAAGAAGATCCCAAGAAAAACACGCAGAAGCGCATCGCCGAGTTGCTCGGCGTCTCACGTGCCTGCGTAGAGAAGTGGTTCCAACGCCGCGGGGCGTTGCACAATCAGACATGTCTGAAATCGGCCGATACGCTACGCGAGTCAGACTTCTTGGCCGACGCCCGCATCACGATCCCTCACAAAATCCGCCCGGCGATTGTCAAACGCTGCGAGTCCGGCGAGCCGCTGGCCACGATCGCCGCCGACTTCAAGGTCGCCAAATCGACCATCAGCCGCATCTACCGGCGCCACTTGGCCGACCGGCGGGCCGCGGCCCAGGCCAAACGTGATGTCGCCCGGGCCGCCTCGCTCGGCGATCAAAACATCATCGTCGGCGACTATCGCCATACCGGGCGCGTGCTGGCCGACGGCTCGGTCGATCTGATCTTCACCGACCCGCCGTTCGCCAAACAGCACATCCCACGCTTGGCGGCGGCGATCACGGCGGGTATTGGACAGAAGGTAACGAAGAAAACCGACAAAAGAGGCGCCGTCCCTCGCCTTCCGCGAGTGGTTGGGTTATCCCGATGATCGTGGCTCACGGCGGGAAAGCGGGGCCGCTCCATTCGAGTGCAACATTACGTCGTGCTGATGTGCGGCTATGGCGTCGTGCGCAATGCGGTTTCGCGTCAATCGCGACGGCCTCGAAGGCCATGCTCCGACGGCGGCTGCTTCGCCGCCACCAGCTCCCGCCAGATTAGGCGGGGGAAAATCAGGGCGTCGCGGAGGTAACGACGGGCGAGACGACGCGGCTCGCGGGCGACACGATAGAACCATTCCAGGCCGCAGCGGCGCATCCAACGCGGCGCGCGGCGGCGATGACCGGCGAGAAAGTCGATCGTCGCGCCGATGCAGAGCGCCACCGGCGCGGCGATCTGCTGGCGGTGCTCATACACCCACAACTCTTGCTTGGGGGCGCCCAGGCCGACCAGCAGCAAATCGGGCCGCGACGCTTCGATCGCTTCTAGGAGCTCGGCGTTTTGCCAGACGTCGCGCTCAAAACCGCGGGGCGGACTGGCCGTCGCCACCACTTCGACCGACGGCCAGGCGGCGTGTATGTTGCGGGCGGCGCGGCCGGCCACGCCAGGCTCGCCGCCCAACAAGAACACGCGCAACGGGAAATCGTTGTCGTGCGCGGCTTGGAAGAGTGCCGGAACCAGGTCGCTGCCGGCAACGCGCTCGGGCAGGCCGCGGCCGAGCAGTCGCGACACCGCGACCAGCGGCGCGCCGTCGGCCAGCACCAACCCGGCTTCGGCATACGCCACACGCAGCGCCTCGTCGGTTTGCAGCATCACCACATGATCGACGTTGGGCGTCACCACATAATGGCAGTCGCCGTCGCGCTGCTCGATCCAGGCCAGCACGTGCGCCACGGCTTCGTGCATGCGCACGGCGTCGATCTCCACGCCGAAGAGACGGACGCGCGGCGGAGCCTGTGGTACTTCTGTCAGCGTTGATTGAACGAGGGTCATAGGTTCTCAGAGGGGGGAGCATGGGAGAAGGGGGGAGGGGAGCAGTTTTCACTACCCGATTTCTTCCCTGCTCCCGTGCTCCCCTGCTCCCCTGCTCCGCGTCTCCGCGTCTCCGTGTCTAGTTTTCGCCCACCTTCCATCACTCGCCAGCACGCGCCGATAGACCTCGGCCACGCCGGCGGCCATGCTCTGGTCCGAAAACGACTCAGCCTGCCGCCGCTGGGCGCTGGCGCCCAGACGTCGCCCATCGACGGCGCCGCGCATCAGGCTCTCGAGGGCGTCGGCCAGCGCATCTACGTCGCCAGGCGGAACGACCAGCCCGTCAAGGCCGTCGCGCAGCGCTTCGGGCACGCCTTCGACGCACGTGGCGACCACCGGCAGGCCGGCCGCCATCGCCTCTAACAGCACCATCGGCAAGCCCTCGCCAAACAAGCTGGGCAGCACAAAGGCGTCGATCTGCTCCAGTTCTCGGTCGACGTCGCTGGCAAAGCCCGTCCATTCGATCTGTTGGTCGATTTCCAACCGCTCGGCGAGTGCTTTGATCTGACGCTCGTATTCCGGCGTTTCAAAGGGTCCGATCGCGCGCAGTCGAGCTGGGCAGCCGCGCCGCCGCAACTCGGCCAGGGCATGGAGCAAGACTTCCAGTCCCTTGCGCGGTCGAAAGAGCGCGACGCAACCGAGCGTCCAGGTGCCCGTCGGCGGGCGGCGTCGCCGGCGTGGTCCACCCGCCGGCACGCCGTTGTGAACGACGCAGAGGCGACTGGCGCGAATTCCGATTCGCCGAGCATAACGAGCCAGGCTTTGCGAAACGGCGATCACGGCCGCGGCCCGCGAGACGCAGAAGCGTTCGCTGGCGGCGTTGAGCCAATTGCGCAGGCGTTGGGTGCTGTCGGCTGCGGTGGGGCTGTGCAGATGATGCACCACCGGCACGCCGGCCCACGCCCCGGCCAGATGCCCGACCAACGCTGCGCGGGGCGTGTGCGTGTGGACCAACGCGTACTGGTGCTCGCGAAGTATGGCCGCCAGCCGCCGGGCCGGCCGCAAGTCAAGCCGGCCGTGCATCGCGACGTTGAAGAGCGGCGCCTGCCTCGCCTGGCGCTGGGCCGCGAACCGGTCGAGCTTGACGCAGGCAAAACCAACCTCGAAGCCGAAATCCGCCAGCCGCATGGCAAGCAGGTCCTGGACGCGCTCGGCCCCGGCGTAGTGTTCGCCATTGATGACGTGCAGCACGCGCGCGGTCGGCGGGGCGGGGGCGACGGCGCGCCCGGCGGCACGAGTTATGTCGGCAAAAGCAGCGTCACGCACGGCGCCATCGTCTTAGGCGGAAAAGGAGTACCCCACAAGTTTAGGTTATGAATGGAGGGCTGGGGGCTAGGGCTCGGGTGTGGCGCGACTTGACGGTCAGCCGCCCGCCACCGCCCAAAGGGGCCGATGGTGGGACTCGTTTCACTCGTCCCACCCTACGCCTCTGTAGGGAACGCCCTCCGTGGCGTTCCGCGAGGGGCGGGTTGACGTCGACCTGCAGTTCGCGCCAGCGCCACGGAGGGCGTTCCCGACAGACATTCGTAGGAAAAATGCCTTGCATTCCGTTTCCTGCGCTGCGAACGGAATGAATTCCGTTCCACGAGCGATATACTGTCCGTAGCTGATCCCGCGCAAACTGTTCGTTGCGATGAACGATTCAAGCCCCCTGGAACCGATTTCGCCTGCCGATCTGACGCCACGGCCGCCCGCAGGGGCCACGGCGGCGCAGTGCGTCGAGATGTGGATCGACCTGATGAACGCCTGCGACGAGTTCCTGTTGGCGCGGCTGCGGCGCGAGGTGGGACCCGATGGCGACGTGATGGCGGCTTATCGCGAGTGGTATCGTAAGGACCGCGAAGAACACGACCGGGCGATCTTCCGCATGCTCGAACGGCTCGACCGCGTCTCGGAGTAAGTTCGCAATTAGATGGTTGCCGACGTTTTACTGACGACGCTGCGCCAAGTATGGCAAACGCTTGAGGCATCGGGCGCGCGGCTAGCCGTGATGGGTGGCTTGGCCCTGGCTTCGTGGAAGCACGTGCGCGCCACGCGCGACGTCGATCTCTTGGTGGAAGTGCCTGCTGACGACGTCGACCGTCTGCTGGCAGTTCTGCGCCGCCGACATCGAGCCGCGGCGCCGGCCAGCGGTGAGCCATCTGGGAAAGCTGCGGATTATTCAGAGCATGTACGAGCCGCCCGGCGCGCTGATGGATCTGAATGTCGACCTTCTGCTGGCCGATTGCATCTATCAGCGACAAGCGCTCGATCGCCGCGTGCCCGAAGAATTGGCGGGACTGAATCTGTTCATCCTGGCATGCGAAGACTTGATTCTGCACAAGCTGCTGGCGGGGCGTATGATCGACCGGGCCGATTGCGTGGCACTTTTGCGACTGCAACGAGCGGAACTCGATTGGGCGTATCTGAAGAATTGGGCCGCGCGCTTGGCGGTTTCTGATGGCTTAGCGGAAGCCTGGGCCGAGGCTTTCCCCGGCGAGCAGGCGCCGTAAGACGGCCTAGTGCGAAGTCAGGCATGGGTTGATGGTTAGAGTTGCTGTCGGAAGGCGCACATGGGTGCCACGGCATCCGCCGCGGCGCGGTTTGGCATCGAGCCGACGTGTGACGCAAATCGCCGCGGCGGACGCCGTGCGACGTCGGGCCGAAGTGTAGGTTCGCACGGCGTCCGTCGCAGCAAACCGCTCCGATGCGTTTGGCGACATCGCTCGCGCTGCGACGGATGCCGTGGCACCCTGGCGCATCGTTCGCGCGATCAATCCGTGGCCGACCAAGCGCTAGAGGCTGTCCTCCAAAGATCGCGGCAAACTTAGTGGCGCGTAAAACCATCCTCCGCAGTCAAAGGCGGCAGCCAGGTGCAGAGATAATAAGCGCGTGGGGAAGCTAAGTCGAGCAGCGCCGCCAACTCGCCGACGGGCGAAGCGCCACGAGCCTGGCTGCGCGCTCCGAGCACGATGTCGAAAATGCCGCCGAAGTGCTTGTACTTCACCACGCTGGTTTTGTCTTTGTCGAGGCCGGCCAATTCGATCGCCCGGTCGATGGCGTCCTCGATAAATCCCTCTTGATCGACCAGTCCGCTGGCCAGCGCTTGCCGCGTCGTGAAAACCTGCCCGGTGGCAACCTTGTCGAGCGCGGCCTCGTCGGTGCGGAAGATCGGCCTGCCCGACTTGACGATCTCTTTGAACCGCGTAAAGCCGTCGTCGACCAGCCCCTGAAAAATCTGCCGCTCTTCTTCGGTCATCAGCCGCGTGGGGCTGCCCATCTGCTTCAAGCGGTGGCTTTTGATCGAATCTTCCTCGACCTGCCACTTTTCCATCAGCCCGGCCAGATTGTAATGGGGAATGATCACGCCGATCGAGCCGGTCCAGGTGGTCGGCTCGGCGAAGATGGTGCGGGGCGTGTCGCCCACGGCCATCGCCACATAGTAGCCGCCGCTGGCCGCGATGCCGCCCATGCTCACCACCAGCGGCAGCTCGCGCTCGCGGCAAAGTTGATGCAGATGATGATAGAGATAGTCGCTGCCACTCACGGTGCCGCCGGGCGAGTTGATGCGCAGCACCACGGCCCTGACCGATTCGTCGTCGCGGATATGGTCGATCTGTTTTTTTACAAAGCCGTCGCCGTCGAGAATCGTGCCTTCCAGCGTGATGATGGCGATTTTGTTGTCGGCGTGCCGGGCCAGCGAGTGATGCTGCTCGTGAAGGCCGTCTTCGTCCTCCCAACTGGTGAAGCCCACCAGGACCACCGTGCCGACCACGGCCAGCAGCACCGCGCCCAGGCTGGCGACGGCGAGCAACCGCAACAGCCAGCGGCCAACGCCGCCACCACGGGGTCGCGATGCGGGCGGTGCGAAGGGCGGCGTAATCGGTTGGCCGGGCTGCGGGGTGGTATGCGAATCCATGAAAAGATCCTTAAAGAAGAGATGGGAGGTCAACGGGACTTGATTGCGTTTGGGTGTCTGACTGGCTGGTATCGGAAACGCTGGGCTCCGTAAACGGATAGAATTCTTTGTGCGTCGGGATGGCCGTTTGATCGTCCCAGGCATAAATGCC
Organism: Pirellulales bacterium; assembly: GCA_035252155.1. Lineage (GTDB taxonomy): Bacteria > Planctomycetota > Planctomycetia > Pirellulales > JAICIG01 > JAICLL01. The sequence continues at coordinate 6,311 of DATFDL010000432.1, forward strand.
TGGGCTACATAAAACGGTGCCGCCAATTGCGGGCAGTAAGACCCTTGTTTGAAAGCAGCCCGGCTAACGACCGCGCGAACTGGCGGCATTTTTCATCGAAGCGTTGACGAAATTACTTGTCAAAACCCTTCAAACCTCGCGCCACGGTTGGCGCAGGTTTGTTCATCCCATTCTATTCGCCGCGGCGGGCCTGGCAAAGCCGGGTTGCCAGAACGCGCTGTGCATGGGTAAGCTAGCGTGATTGAGGATTCTCGCCGCCAAAAAAGGAGTGTCATCGTGTTCGTCGCGGCTTCCACCGAATGTTTTCCCACGGCTACGCTGCCCGCCGCCCTGCAGCGGCTGGTCGATCTGGAGTATACGCGGGTCGAAATTCCGCTGCGCGAGTCGGGCAACCAGCTCAAGCCCTCGCAAGTACACGCCGACGTCGAAAAGGCCGTGCGCGCCTGTCGCGATACCCAGCGGCTGACGCCCGTGGCCTACTCGGCCGACATCACCGCCGAGGGCGATGAGTATTACGCCCAGTTTCTCTCGTGCTGCAAGCTGGCCAAGGCCACCAAGGTGGTGGTGATCACGGTGCCCTCGGCCGAGCTGGGCACGCCGTTCAACGCCGAAGTCGAGCGGCTGCGCGAGCTGGTGCGCATCGCCACTCTGGAGGGCGTGGTCGTGGGCCTGAAGACCGAGATCGGCCGCATGAGCCAAGACCCCGACACCGCGGTCGTGTTTTGCGACAACGTGAAGGGGCTGGCCATCACGCTCGACCCCAGCCATTACATCTATGGGCCGCACGGCGGGGCCAGCTTCGAGCAGGTGATGAA
>DATFDL010000433.1:0-4411 GCA_035252155.1 Pirellulales bacterium
AATCCTTTTCGCGCTCACGCAGGCTGGTGATCATCTGTTGCAGCTTGATGTATTCCGGCGTCTGCTCAAAGGCCGCCTGGGATTCCGCATCGGTGAAAAGAGTGCGCATCACGCCGTTGATGCCCAGCATCTCCCGAAAGAAACTCACCCAGTCGGGGTTCTGCCGATACATCTCTTCGGCCACCCGCATCAACTCACGGGTTTTGGTCTGAACACTCATTCCGTTCTCCTCCCTTAGCTCGTTGAGGTTCGATTTCCACCGGGTCCGACAGGACCGGTCTTCGCCTCACATTTTGCCTAACGGTCAAGCTCACCACCGATGTCATTGCAGTGATAGCACTTACAACGAAATGCTTGCGGTGCAACTGTTTTAAGCGTCGCTGCTCATTTTCGGGCAGGGAGCTGATTGCTCAAAAAATGGGCATCCAGGCCGAGTCGCACCGCCCAAGGTGTCCAAGACAAGAGAGGTCGGAGGCCAGAGGCCAGAGGTCGGGGTTCTAGTTCGCCCGCTTTTTCAAGACGTTGCCTGGTCGGATCCAACGTGAAACGCTGGAATCGCGAGCCCCGGCCTCTGGCCTCCGACCCCTTTCCCCGTTTGACCTGCCCGCCAACACCAAATACCATGAGGAAGCTGCGAACAAGCCGCAGCGCCAAGTCTTCTTGAGACTCTCGTCTCGTGCGGGTGGAATACATCGGGCGGGGCTGCCACAGCCTTAACGGCGGTGGGCGAGCGACGAGCTTGGATCATTCGGGCGACCCCCATCGGTCATGAGCAGTATCGGATCGAGCCATCGAACGTCTCTCAGGCAGAACCCGGCCGAAGGTTCGAGCCGCCGCGGCACGGCGCTGCCCGGCGAAGCGGTTTGCGATCCCGACCAGGCGACGGTGATCTCGCAGCGACCGCCCCTCAGCAGCACCCCGGCCCGGGCCGCGTCGCCGATCGAGCTTTCCAAGCAGCTCGCCGGAGAGCAACTGAATCATTTTCAACTGCTGGAGTACGTCGGCGGGGGCGGCATGGGGGCCGTCTTCCGGGCGCTCGATACGATGCTCAACCGCGAGGTGGCCCTCAAGGTGCTCCCTCGCGATCAGGGGGCCGATGAAGAAACCCGCCGCCGGTTCCAAAATGAGGCCCAATCGGCGGCCCGGCTCGATCACGAGAACATCGCCCGCGTCTATTATGTGGGCGAAGACCGAGGCCTGAACTACATCGTGTTCGAGTTCATCGAGGGGGTGAACCTCCGCGACCTCGTCGAGCGCCGCGGGCCGCTGCCGGTGCCCGAAGCCCTCGGCTATACGCTGCAGATCGCCCATGCCCTGGGCCACGCCAGCAGCCGCGACGTGGTGCATCGCGACATCAAGCCCTCGAATTTGATTATCACCGACGACGGGCGGGCCAAGCTGGTCGACATGGGCTTGGCGCGGCTGCACCAGGTTCATGCCAACGGCGACGACCTGACGGCCAGCGGCGTGACGCTGGGGACGTTCGACTACATCTCGCCCGAGCAAGCCCGCGACCCGCGCAGCGCCGACGTGCGCAGCGACATCTATTCGTTGGGCTGCACGCTCTACTATATGCTGACGGGCCGCCCGCCGTTTCCCGACGGCACGGTGCTGCAAAAACTCTTGCAGCACAACAGCGACGCCCCGCCCGACCCGCGCGAGTTCAATCCGACGCTGCCGCCGGAGCTCTCGGCCTTGGTGAGCAAGATGCTCGCCAAAGATCCGGCGCGGCGGTATCAACTTCCGACGGAGTTGATCGTCGACCTGCACCGGTTGGCCGAACAAATCGGATGTCCCCTGCCGGGCGTAGACCGTGCGGTCTGGGCGCCCGACGCGCCGGCGGCCCCGCGCCCCTCGCTGGTGCGGCACTTGCCGTGGGCCGTGCCGGTGGCGATTTTGCTTTTGGCGGTGGGCTTGCTCGACCGACCGTGGCCGGGGTTGCTCGATCCGGCCCCAGGTGAAATCCGATCGACATCGCCCGCCAACGACTCGTCGCCAAGCATCGACAGCCAAGGCAACCAGCCGCGGTCGACTCAGCGACAGAACGAACCTGTCCAATCGCCCACCGACGCAGCCACGCCTGAAACTGCGATTGCACGTCAGGACGGCGCGAACTCTGGTTCGGACGTTTCCGAACCATCGATTGATAAGCGAAAAACTGCATCGAGCGGCCCGCGCAAAGCCAGCGCAACGCCGCCACAAGTCGCGAATTCCATTGGCGAGAACGCTGACGAGAACGCCCCGTCCGAGGCGCTGATCGATGTCATTCCGTCGTCCGCGCAGTCCGCCGCGGACCGTGCGTCGCCGCTGGAGGGTCGTGCGGCGATCCAATCCCAAAAGGGTCGAACCAATCCGCCCGGCGATGATGGGCCGATGAGCGACGACGAACAGCCCGAACCACTGCCGCCCGAACCACTGCCGCCCGAACCACGGCGGCCCGAACCACTGCCTCCCGAACCACTGCCGCCCGAACCACTGCCGCCCGGCTTGCTTGTCGTGGGCGACGGGCAAAAGGGTCCGCAACGCTTCAGCCAATTGGCCGAGGCCTGCGCCGTGGCGAAAAATGGCGACTCGATCGAACTTCGCTACAACGGGCCGCGCGACGAAATGCCGCTGGCATTGGCCGATCTGCGGCTGGTCGTGCGCCCCGGTCCTGGTTATCGGCCGCTGGTGCGCTTTCGTCCCACCGACACCAACCCGGTGAGCCATCCGCGCGGCATGATCAAAGTGAACGGCGGTGGGCTGCGGCTGGCCAATTTGGCGATCGAGCTCGATCTGTCGCTCGCTCCGCCCTCGGAAAACTGGTCGTTGTTCGAGTTGCAATCGGTCGAATCGCTCTGGCTCGATGGGTGCGTGTTGGTCGTCCGCAACGCCACGAATCAAGGCGGAGCGTCACACGACAAGGTGAGCTTTGTGCGGGTCGACGCCAGTCCTCGCGCCGACATGCTGATGCCCGGCGCCTTCCCCGCGGGGTCGCCGGTGCAAATCACGCTGCGCGATTGCGTTGCCCGCGGCGAGGCGGTGTTCGCTTTCAACCCGGAGGGGCAGCCGATGGGCCTGGCGTGGCACAACGGGCTGCTGGCCACCACCGAGCGCTTTTTGGCGGTCGGCGGGTCGGCTACGAGCGAATCGTCGGAAGCCGGCCGCGTGCGCCTCGACCTGGAGCAGCTTACGGTGTTTACGCGGCTGGGTTTTTGCCGGATCGGCGCGGCCGATCTCTCGTTGCCGTCGCCCGACGTCGAGATTCGCTCGCGCAAATGCGTGTTCGCTTCGGATGGGGCCGAGCCGGCGCTGATCGACCAGACGGGCGTCGACACCGTCAACCGGCTCAAATCGAAATTGCATTGGGAAGCAGTCCACAATCTTTATCAGGGCTACCGCACCTTCTGGAAAATCACCAGCCTGGCGGCCTCGGCCGGCGAGAGCGAAGTCGCCACGTTCACCGATTGGCTCGAATTGTGGGGCAGCCGCGAAACGGACGCCCGGGAGACCAACTGGCGCGGCCGGCGCGATCTGGCCAAACGGCCGCTCCACCTGGCCACCATGGCCGATTTCGATCTCGACGAGCCGGACCGGGCGGACTCGCGAACCGCCCCCAAAGGCCCGCCGCCCGGCATGGACGCCACGACCCTGCCCGACGGCCGAGTCCCCTGACCGCCGGCAGTGTCTTAGCAGCGTGTTGCTCGTACACACCAACTCGAAGCGTAAGCGAGGAAATATCTGCTTTTCCGCCTCGCTAACGCTTCGGGTTAGTGTCCATCCGCTGCCCAGCAACTCACTGTTCGACCCTGCCCGGCGGCCGACTCCCTTGACAGTGGCCGGGCTGCTCGTTTTATTGGATGGAACTTGGTTTCCAGAAATACCGCATTTGGGAGATCCGTTGCATGAGAAGGGCTGGTTTGATTGTCTTGGTCGCTTGCTTCGCCGTGAGTTTTTCGAAGGCGGCCAGCGCGTTTCCGCAGTTTTTCAACGAGTTCAAGGCCAAGTACGTCAACGAGAACGGCACCGCCGAAGACAAGGCCTTTGCCGACTTGGTCAACAACAAAGCGAAGTGCGGCGTATGTCACGGCAAAGACGCCCAGGGCAAGGAAAACAAGAAAATCCGCAACGAATACGGCAAGGCTCTCTCGAAGCTGATTGGCAAGGACGACAAAAAGGACAAGGCCAAGATCCAAAAGGCGTTGGAAACCGTGTCGGGCCAGAAGTCGCCGGCCGGCCCAACCTTCGGCGAGCGGCTGAAAGACCACAAACTGCCCGTGGAATGACCATATCCCTCTCCCTCAGCGCATCGGTATCTACACATCGTGCCTCGTCCGCAGGATCGGTGGGCGGGGGTAACGCCGTTAGGTCGGGCGGTGGTGCGTTTTTTCAGGCATGACCGGGCAAATAAATGACGTACTGACTGACGAGG
>DATFDL010000434.1:0-2465 GCA_035252155.1 Pirellulales bacterium
TTTGCGAAACTGAATGAATTCCGTTCTACAAAGGGCTAGCGGCGCGAAGTTGCTTGATGAACCGTGCGGATTACCGCCCCGGGCGGCAAGTCGTCCAGCACCCACAAGAACGGCCGCATCGTAGCCACCAGCGTGGGCGAGTGAAAGTAGTGCCGGGGCACATGCCGATGTCCCACATACGGGTGAGAATTGAAGAGATAGAGTTTCTCCGCCTCGTCGATGCAGGCCAGGCCCGCGGGTCCAGTGCGGCCAATGGCCCGCGCCGGGCTATGCCGAAAGTAAAGCCGATTGTAAAACCGCAGCGGCGTGTCGCGCGGATTGACGAACACCAGCATTCGCTCGACCTGGCTCAGCGCGCGGCCGTACTTGCGGCCCGAGATCAACCAGTCGTTGTCGAACGCTCCGCCGATCAACACTACCCGCGCCCGGTGCGGCAGCCGCTCACCCTCCGGCAGTCCAAAACCACTCAGCCGGCCGCCCGCCAACAGTTCGAGCGCGCCGACCACAATGCCGGCCCCAAAGCTCCCGCCACATAGCGAAACCGGCGTCGAGCGGTCGAACTGGTCCAGAAAACTTGCCAGGTGGAACGAACCGGTGTCCATCCGGGCAAATTTGATCTTGGCGTCTTGCAGCCGCCGGCCAGGCACAGGATCAGACGGCCACGACCAGATGACAAGCCGCAGCGGACGATCGTCCGGGCGCTGTTCAACCAGGCGGCGGTAGAGCAGCCACCCCGCCTCGATCGTTTCGTGCTCGCGAAAATAATTGCCCGTGACAAAAATGCTGGTGGCCATCTCCTTGGGCTGCCGCAAGAATTCGGCGAGGTCCGACGCCACCCAGCGGCCGTTGATGTTCCGCCAATACTGCAAGCGTTCAGCGACTTTCTCGGTCGAACGGCCGCCCAGACCGCGGCTGCTGACAATCCAGACCTGATCTTGCGGCCACGGCACACCGCCGCCTCGTGGCGCCGCCTGCAGGCGAGTAGCGGCGGTCGGCGACACGATCAATAGTATCACGACGGCGGCGAGCCCAACGGCGCTCCGCCCACGCACTTGCCAGGCTAGGCTAGCACGGTCCAACACGGCTGTATCGAGAAGGCAAAATCAAGGTGTTCGTCCTATCCAAATCTAGCACAATCGCGAGAATCGCCAATTCACACAGCATCGGGGCGACCGATTTTGCGCCAGACGCGGAGCACTTCGGCCACGCTCCAGGCCTGGGCCACGCAGCCGCGGGGCGAATAGGGGGCCTCGGCGTCGAAAATTTCGCTAATCGAGCCGATGCAGGCTTCGCCCAAATGCCCACGAAAACCGCTCAAAAAACCGCGGGCCGAGGCGTAATCGCCCGGATGCACCTTCAGCCAGGCATCGACCAGCGGGCCGATCAGCCAGGCCCAAACGGTGCCTTGATGATAGGCGGCATCGCGGGCCCGCAGATCGCCATCGTAGCGGGGATGGTAACCCGGTTCGCCGGGCGCCAGCGACCGCAGGCCCATGGGGGTCAATAGCCGATCGACCACCTGACCGAGCACCGGCCGCCAACGGGATGGATCGAGCACGGGGTGCGGCAGCGAGATGGCGAAGACCTGGTTGGGCCGCAGAGCGGCATCGTCACCGGCTTCGCCATCGACGACGTCGTACAAATGACCGCCCTGCTCATACCAGAATCGCCGGTTGAACGAACCGCGGACGCGCTCGGCCAGCTCGGCGTAGCGGCTGGCGGCCTGCGGGCCGTGCTCTTCGCCGACCCAACGCTCGACGAGCCGCAGCGCGTTGTACCAGAGGGCGTTGATCTCGACCGCCTTGCCGCGGCGGGGCGTCACCACCCAGTCGCCCACCTTGGCGTCCATCCATGTGAGTTGATAGCCCGACTGCCCCTGCGCCAACAATCCGTCGCGGTCGTCCACGTGAATGCCAAACCGGGTGCCTCGCAGGTGGTGCTCGATCGACTCTTGCAAGACGCTCAGCAGCAACCGCAGCGTCACGCGGTCTTGCGTCACCTGCACATAGCGATCGAGAGCATGAAAATACCAGAGCGTGGCGTCGGCCGTGTGGTAGAGGCCCTCGCGCTCGCCCTCGGCAAAGAGATTGGGAATCAAGCCGTCGCGCATGTGATGCGCGAACGACCGCAGAATATAGCCGGCCTCGGCGTGGCGGCCCGTGTCGAGCGTCAGGCCCTCGAGGCTGATCATCGTGTCGCGGCCCCAGTCGGTGAACCAATGATAGACGGCGATGACGCTGCGCACCTCGTCACCGGCGGCGTGTGAGCGCGCGGCGTCGGCCACGCGGGTGGCGGGCGTGATGACAAATTGATCGGCCGCCAGCACCAGCTCTGCCGAGACGGCGTCGTCGGCCAACGGCTGCGCCTGGGCCAGCAGCCGCGACCGCCGCTCGGCTTCGGCGCCGAAGGCTTCATCGGGGCCGATGGCCAGCACGGTATCCCACGGCTCGGTGCTAGCCACGAGT
>DATFDL010000435.1:0-23080 GCA_035252155.1 Pirellulales bacterium
TTGTGAGTTTCAAAACCGATTATTTCTTCAAGACCCGTCAGGCTGGAAAGCCTGACCTGCGGCAAGCCTGACCTACATTTTTTCAAGTGGCGCGGCCCGGCGTACGATAGCGCCAGAGACGGACAATACTGTCGGCAAAAACGCTGTCTCCTTTCATCGCCTGCCAACCGCCCTTTGCGAGGCCAACGCCGTGGGAATGACCGACCTGCGTAAAGCCGCCGTACTGCTGATGAGCCTGCCCCAAGACGAAGCGGGCAGGGTCATGGGCAAGCTCAGCGCCAAGCAAGTCGAGCTGGTCTCGGTCGAGATCGCCAAAATCGGGCTGATCAGCGGCGAAGATCAAGAGATCGCCATCAAAGACTTTGCCGAGGCGTCACCCAGCAGCATCGGCGCCGGCTCGGGCGGTCTGGAGGTCGCCAAAAACCTGGTCGAGAAGGCGCTGGGCCGCAACGCCAGCCCGACCATCGAAAGCGTTCGCCAGCAAATCGAGGCGATGCCGTTCGGCTTTTTGCAGAAGGTCGACAGCCAAAACTTGCTGACGTTCATCATGGACGAGCATCCGCAGACGATCGCTCTGATTCTTTCGCACTTGCAGCCGTCGCAGGCCGCCGACGTCATCAGCGGCCTGCCCAGCGACCGGCAGTTGGCCGTGGTGCGGCGGGTGGCCACGATGGGCCAGACCAACCCCGAAATCATCCACGAGGTCGAAAAGGGCCTGGAGCATCGGATGGCAAGCGTGATGAGCCAGCAGTTCGAAAACGCCGGCGGCGTCGAGGCGGTGGCCGAGATCCTCAACGTCACCGACCGGGCCACCGAACGCAGCCTGCTGGAAAACCTGGCCCAGGAAGACCCCGATCTGGTCGAGGAGATCCGCCGCCTGATGTTCGTGTTCGACGACATCGCCAAGTTCACCGCCAAAGATATTCAGACGGTGCTCAAGAACGTCGAAAGCTCGCAGCTTGCCATGGCGCTCAAGGGCGCCAGCGAAGACCTGAAGCAAAAGATCCTGGGCAACATGTCGTCGCGTGCCGCCGACATGCTGCGGGAAGAGATGGAGTATCTGGGTCCTGTGCGGCTCTCGGCGGTCGAGCAAGTGCAACAGCAGATTGTCGACATCATCCGCCGCTTAGAAGACGCCGGCGAGATCACCGTCAACGCCGGCGACGAGGTCGAAGAGTTTATCCAGTAGTCGCAATGATCCGCAGGTAGTCCCTGCCCTTGCGGCAGGCCTCCCGTCTCCGGCCTCGTAGCCTCTCGTCTTTCCCGTAAGTCGTTGCATGTTAGCGGCGTGAATTGCCTCGACATGTTATGATGGCGGTGAGGCATGCGCGAGGGCGTGGAAACGGAAGCCGATCATTCGCCACGGCTTGCAAATTGCGCTGCCTTTCGGAATCCTGAAGCGGGGCAAACCGACTCTCGCCACAGAAGGACGGGAGGTCGTAGATGGCTCATATAACGACGGGCTGCGCGTTCTGCGAGAGGTATTTCCGTTGCGACGAGTTCCTCGTCGGAACAACGGTGAAGTGCCCACACTGCGGTGCGAAGATCGAGGTTAGGCCTTTCGAGCGCACTTCGACCGGCCAACGCTCATGGGGCACCCGGCGTTTGATTTTCGCAGGAGCGTTTGGGCTTTGCTCAATGGTGGCCGCAGCCGCTCTGGCGCTCTGGCTGATCAATCGCGTACCGCAGCCCTTTCCCGTGGAGCCTAATCCAGTGGGGGTTGGCGAGGCTGGCTTTCTGTCGGTGGCGAATCAGCAACTGATCTGGGTCGGCGTGGACGAAAAGTCGGTGGCTGAGTGGACCCAAACGGCAAAGCAACAGGATCAGGTCAAGCTGAAAGAGCTTATGGACCAGAAGAAGGTATTTACAGTGCGCAAGAACACCAGGGTGTCGGTCTTGGAAATCGGTCCGCTCCTGAACAAAGTGCGGATTGACGATGGCGAACACCGGGGAAGCGAGGGGTGGATTGCGCCAATTTTCATTTATCGAACACGTCAATAAACGGTGGAACAGGGCGCCTCGAAACCATGAGCAAAAAAGGTGATCTCCTCGGTGAGGAGTCTCGCACCGTAACGGACCCATTCGCCGCGACGAGCCACGAACAACTCGGCTTGCCAAGATTCGCCAGATTTGCTCAAGTCGGGCCGCGTCGTCAGCCGACTTGACTGGTCATTCGACGCCGCCCGCGCGTGGTAGCAGAATTCGTGAGAATTCTGGACCAACCCAGCGCCAGCAGCCTGACTTCTCACGAAGTCAGCTACGGCCGGGCGGCGGTATCGTCGAGCCGGGGTGGGCCGACGCACCTTATCTCGCTTGCCCGGCTTAGCGAGATAACAGCTTGGGAGACCCGTCCATGGGCATGTTGGACTTGGCGGCGTTGAGCGCCACACCGTTGGTTCGCGAACCTTTCGAATATGTGGTCGTGCCGGGCTTCGTGAAGCCGGAAGTACGCGAGCGGGTGAACGAGGCCTATCCGCGGATCGAGCGGCCCGGCAGCTTTCCGCTGAGCGAACTGGAGTACGAGGCCGACTTCGCGCGGCTGATGGACGAGCTGAACGGCGAACCGATGCGGACGGCGTTCGAGCGAAAGTTCGACATCGACCTGACGGGCCGGCCGACGATGATCACCGTGCGCGGGCGGGCTGGCCAGAAAGACGGCCGCATCCATACCGATACCGCCTCGAAAATCATCACCGTGCTCATCTATATGAACTCGCGTTGGGAGGCGGCGGGCGGGCGGCTGCGGCTGCTTCGCTCGGCCGACGACCTGGACGACATGATTCTGGAAATACCGCCCGAAGAGGGCACGCTGCTGGCTTTCCGCCGCAGCGAGAATTCGTTCCATGGTCACAAGCCGTTCATCGGCGAGCGCCGCGTGATTCAGTTCAACTGGATCACCGATCAAAAGGTGGTCGATCGCGAGCTGAAGCGGCACCGCTTTTCGGCCTGGACCAAGCGGGTGCTGTCGTTCGCCGGCTCACGCGGAGGCGAATACCACGCGCCCATCAAAAAATCGTACCGCACCGCGTCTTAATGTCGTCCCTGGCCGATCAATCGTTCGAGCGGATTCTGGTCCTCAAGCCCTCGGCCGTGGGCGACATCGTGCATGCGCTGCCGGTGCTCGTCAAGCTGCGCGAGCGTTATCCGGCGGCCCGCATCGACTGGCTCGTGCGACCCGAAAACGCCGACCTGGTGCGCTACCATCCGGCCCTGACGAATGTGGTGCTCTTCGATCGGCGGCGGTTTGCCCGTTTCGGCCGCGATTGGGCCGCCACCACCGGCATGCTCAAATTGCTTTCGACCATCCGGGCCGCCAAGTACGAGCTGGTAGTCGATCTGCACGGGCAGCTTCGCTCGGCGTTGTTCGCGGTGGCCAGCGGCGCGCCGTATCGCGTGGGTTTCGAGCGCACACGCGAGGGCGCCTGGCTGGTGTACACGCACCACATTGCCTTGCCGACGCTAGAAGTCCACGCGGCCGACCGTTATCTTTGGCTGGGCAATGTGCTGGGATTCGACGCCGCGCGGCCCGACTTTACGATTCACTTGCCGCCGGGCGCCAACGATCGCGTCGGCGAGCTGTTGCGACGGCATGGGCTGGTGGGCCGCCCACTGGCGGTGTTGGTGCCCGGCACAGTGTGGGAAACCAAGCATTGGCGGATCGAGGGCTTCGCCGACGTGGCGAATCACTTGATGCGGCGCGGCTACGGCGTGGCGCTGGCCGGCGTGGCGAAAGACCGCCCGCGTTGCCGGCAGGTGGCGCTGCTCGCGGCGGGCGCCCGCGATCTTTCGGGGCAGACGACGCTCGGCGAAATGGCGGCGCTGCTGCGCCGCGCCGCTCTGTGCGTGACCAACGATTCTGGCTCGATGCACCTGGCGGTGGCGCTCAACCGCCCGGTGGTCAGCGTGTTTGGACCCACCAATCCCGTGCTCACCGGTCCCTACGGCCGACCGCACGCGGTGGTGCAGGCCGCCGTGTCCTGCTCACCCTGTTACCTGCGCAAACTCGCCCGTTGCGGGCACCACCACGTTTGCATGCACGAAGTGACGGCCGCGATGGTCATCGAGCGGATTGAGCGGCTGGCTCCGGCCGCGGCGGCGTAAGGCGGTACCTCCGATCTCGACCGTTGACCGAACTCAGGTGCATAACTAAGCTTGAAAAAGAAGAGCCTCTCGCATGGGCATATCGAGGTAAAGCGGCAAATGCCGTTTGGATCGTCTCTGCGAGGAAACCGGAGAATTTATCATCGGGTGCGACCCATTTCTGCATTACGGCGGGGTCGAGCACCCGGCGCCGTCAGCAGCTTTATCCGGCCATCGGCGAAAATAGCGCCGCGCTGGCGGTGAAGCCGTGCAAGAAATTCTTGCCGCCGATCGGGCCGATTTCGCCTTGGGCGAAGAAGCCCGCCACCGGGATCGCGCCGAGCACGTCGGCCAGGGCGCCGGCGTCGTGATGCGGCCGCTCAAACAGCCGCGTGCCGCGGCCGTTGCAGGTAAAGAGCAACGCCCCGCGGGCCTCGCCTCTGCGTCGGGCCTGGCCCAAGAGATCGCGCAGGTCTTCGTCGGCCGTCTGCGCGTCGCGCACGTGAAATTGCACCGTCTGGCCGGCCCGCACATAGTCGCCGATCTGCAAGGCTCCGGTGTTGCCGTCGGCACCCAGGCAGTTGCGCACCAAAAAATCGCCGCGATCAAATCGCTCCTGGTACTCGTTGATCACGCGGCCTACATGAAGCCCGTGCCGCACCAGTTGCTGGTCGGCCGCGGGCAGCGTGTCGAACAGCTCTTGTAATTGCTGCAAGGGCGGCTTGCCGCTCAGTTCGAGAATGATGTTTTGCTCGGCCTTGGTGACCACGTAGTGGCGGCCGATCGGCCGGCAGCCTTGCGAAACAACCGCCTCGATCCGCACCGGCCCGTGCACGAGCGCCGCCACCGCGCCCGCCTCGAACACGCGGGTGCCGAGCAGCAACCGGTTGTCGCCCGGGCGATAGCCGCCGCTGGCCATACCGCCTAACACGGGCACGCCCGGCCGGTCGTCGTTCAGCCGCTCCAACAGCCAATCGGCCGGAAAGGTAAATGGATCGGCCAGGACGAACAGCGCAGCGCCCGCCGGCCATGTTGCAGGCAGATCGTCGGGCCAACCGACGACGGTGCCTCCTTCGGGCGTCCGCTCGAACTGCAAGTGCATCGGCTGCACATAAACGCCAGGCAGCACCGCCAGCCACAGGGCCAGTGCCGGTTCGCCCTCGATCTCGTGCTCGTTGCCCACGATTGATTCGCCGGTGCAACCCAGCAGGCACTCGGCCGAGAGCGTTCCGCTGATTTCGGACGCGATCAGCGAAGCGTGCTCAGCGTGGTGCGGAGAGAAAAAAACCATCGCCAGAGTCGGCGCGGTGCCCAGCGATTCGCCCGCTCGTCGGCAAACGTCGTCTACTGCGTCGCGTGTATTCGCCGCGGTGGAAAGTGCGGCGGCGAAATGCATCTCAGTGTCGGTGCGATGAGGATCGGACATTCGCCCGCCGGTCATTCGGGGAAACTACTGATTTTGACAGTGGCCAACGGCCATGACAAGCGGGTCGTTTTCAATTGTGCGGTTTGGCTTAGCAGACGCCAGCATTTTCCAGCGCTAGCAAACGTCGGACCTCAGACTCGCATGTGCGGTGGTTTGCGTTAATCGGGGTACTGCTTGGACTTGCGCGGACCTATCGCTGGCTGCCCCATGTTAGGCACGGCAAGTGCGTCGGGTTCGTCCGCGGCCAGTGAAAGGCGACGAGCAGCAGGGCTGTCGGAAGGGAACAGATCATGCAAACGACGACGAATCGCGTGGAGTTTATCGGCGGACCGTTCGATGGTCATCGCCAGGTCGTGGCCCTGCCCGAGGCGCTTTCGGATACCGTGGCGCTGCCAGTCAATCGAAACGTCTACCGCATGCTGGCGGGCTTGCCGGCCTCAGACAACATGGTCACCACGAGTATCGCCGTGTATGAACTGGAAGTAATCGAGGGGCATCCGCGGTATTACTTCCTTGGCTCAACGTCACCCGTCGAACCGTTCGCCCAGGCTGAGGGCTAGGGCGCGAGCGGTATGGAGTCCACGCGGTCGCCGTTAATGGTGAGCCGGTTCGACACATCGGGGGCGGCATCGTCTGAACCTCGCTTCAAAGCCATGTGCCACGAGCCCAGGCCGCCCCTCAATTCGGCCGGCGTGTGAATGACGTGTCGTAGTTGGCCCCGCGTCTGCAAAACGTCTCCCTCATACTGCACCGCGCGCGTTTTGTCGGAAAGATCAATCACCCAGGCGTACTGTTCGCCCGGCCTCGGCCGATGTCCGACTTCAAAGCGGTATTCAACTGTGAAGAGCGTCGTCCCTTGCGGCTCGAGCGTCGCGGTTGGGTTCCACAGCGTGACCGCTTGCAATGCCGATTCGGGCGGAGGTGGCGGAGACTTGGCCGACAATGTTTCCGGCACCGTGGTGGTAAGATTGCCACGAGCCGAAGCCGTCGGCGTCTTATCGTCTCGGTCGCGAGAATCCGCCGCGGCACTGGTGGGTTCTAAGGCATGTTTTGGCGGGCTGCCGATGTCACCAGGCTGCGCGGAGGAACTGCTCGAATCACCGAGCGCTGGCGATGCGTCGAGCGGCATCTCGGCCACCGCCATCACCCGCAACACGAAGCCAAGAGCCAGCAGTCCGCCACCGCCAAGCCCGATCAGCGTTCGCGCGGCGGCGCGACCCATTGACGCCACCCACTCATGCGCAGTTCGACCGTCGGAGAACAGAAACTCCCAATCGAAAATGCCGCCTGCCATCGCCAGAGCGCCGACGAGCATCGCCAGCAAGGCACACGCGCCCAACATCCCCAAGCCTCCCCGATAGAACGGAAACGGTTCCCTTTTGGTGACCGTGAGGCAATTATCGCAAGGAGCGATTCAAAACGCCATTGCGGCCACCAAGTACCCGGCCAAGCCAATCAGGCTGACCAAGGCATAAACCTCGGCGATCAAACTACGGCCGCTCGAACTAGGGCGGTTCGGCATGGGTGTTCTCTCAGAATCCACAAGGAGGCAAGCGCGTTGCCTCCTATCTCATTCATAGCCTTAACGAACCGTTAGGCAAGCGACGTGCCGGCATCGGTCCGGCAGCCACCAAGGTGCGGTGCAGCGAGCCAAGCTGCCAGCCATAACCTCCATCTACTTCATCGCTTACGTCCGGCGCGCTTTTGCGGGCCACTCCGCTTGAGCTCAGTCGCCACCCAACAAGTCAAACCTGCGAATGAGGCGCGTTTGGGCAAAGAATGCACTGTGGGCGGGCGTTACTTGCCGATCGCGCAAAGAACGCCGATGAAACTAGTAACACGGCCTGTGCCGGTCCTATCGGTGTTGGCGACCATTCACGCTCGGAGATCAACATGCGATTCATTCCCGCAGTCTTCCTGATGGCCACGGTGCTCACGCTGGCTCAGGACGCATGGGCCGGGCACTTGTTTTGCCACCGCTGTGGCTGTCACACCAAGTGCAAAAAGATCTGTCGCCTGGTCTGCGACACCAAAAAAGTGACCAAAACCGAATACTCGTGCGAATGCGAAGACTTTTGCGTGCCCGGCCCCAGCCACAAGCGCGGCTACACCTGCGAATGCGACGAGCACGGCCACCAACACCGCAAGCCGATCTGGCAACCGACTTGCGCCAAGGTGCATACCCGCAAAAAGCTCGTCAAAAAGGAAGTCACCCAAGAGGTGCCCGATTATAAATGGGTGGTCGAGGAATATTGCTGCATCTGCGGCGTGTTTGTGAAAGTCGAACGCGAGGCTGAAGCGGGCAAAACTGATGACGCCGACGGCGAGAAGCGCGCGGCGCCGAAGTCCGATTCTAAAGCGCAGACGCCCCTCGACCAGCTCCCGCTCGCCGGTAATGAGTACATGCTTCCTTTGGCCACCCGCCTGCCGGTCGATCAATACAGCGGCTCTTTCTCCGAGGTCGAACTAGCGACGCTGAACGCGGCTGAGCAGTCATTTGGCCAGCCGGCACCGGCCGCCGCCAACGACTTTGAACTGCCTGACCCGAAGCCCGCGGTGGAAGAGCCGCGCCGCCTGTTCCCGTACTTCCTCACCAGGCATCCCCAGCCGGTGCGGGCGAGATAAAATGCCTTACAATGGGCGGTATGAATCCGCCCGTCAAAACCGCCGCCGAGCTGTTGGCCACGCCGGTGCAGTTTCTCAAGGGCGTCGGACCGCAACGTGCCGAACTGCTCGAACGTCTCGGATTGCGGGCTGCTCGCGATCTGCTGTTTTTCTTTCCACGCGACTACCAGGACCTGACCGAACTGTCGCGGGTCTCCGACCTGAGCGAGGGCAGCCTGGTGCGGCTCCGCGGCAAAGTCGAAGAGGTCGACGCCCGCACCAGCGCCGCCGGCAATTCGGTGCTGGGCGTGCTGCTGGCCGCTCAGCAAGGTCGGGTGCGGTTGCTCTGGTTCAACCAGCCGCACATGCGACAGCGGTTTTTGCTGGGGCAGGATCTGCTGATCGTCGGCAAAGCAAAGCTCAACGGCGGCATGTGGGAACTGGTCCATCCACAGGTGCAGTGGCTCGATACGGAAGAGCACGAATCGGCGAGCAAGTTGCTGCCCGTCTACCCGCTGACCGAGGGTCTGAGCCAAGGGCAAATCCGGCGGATCGTGGCCGGCGTGGTCGAGCTTTGCGCCGACGTGCTCGACGAGGTTTTTCCGCCCGAGTACCTGGCAGCGCACCAGCTTTGGCCGCTCCGCAAGGCGTTGGCCGAGATTCATAATCCGGCCGATCGCGCGGCCCTCGAGCAGGCGCGGCGGCGATTCATCTATCAAGAGCTGCTGGTGCTGCAGCTTGCCTTGGCGCTGAAGCGGCAGCAGGGGCACACTCGGCCGGGCGCTCCGGCGCTGGAGGCGACGGCCAAGATCGACGCCCGAATTCGACGATTGTTTTCGTTCGAGCTGACGGCCGGACAGCAGCAGGCCATTGCGGAAGTCGCCGCCGACATGGCTCGCGCGACTCCCATGAACCGCCTGTTGCAGGGCGACGTGGGCAGCGGCAAAACCGTGGTTGCGGTCTACGCGATGCTGCTGGCGGTGGCCCATCGCCATCAAGCGGTGCTGATGGCGCCGACCGAAGTGCTCGCCCGGCAGCATGCGGCGACGCTCGAGCAAGTGCTTGCGGCCAGCCACGTTCGATGGTCGCTGCTGACCGGCGGCCTGAGTGCGAGCCAGCGGCAGACGACGCTCGACGAGATCAAACGCGGCGAGATCGATGTGGTCATTGGCACTCAGGCGGTGCTGCACGGCGGCGTCGAGTTCGCGCGATTGGGTCTGGTGGTAATCGACGAGCAACACAAGTTTGGCGTGCGGCAAAGGGCCAGCCTCAAACAAGCGGCCCTCGATCCGCATTATCTGGTGATGACGGCCACGCCGATTCCTCGCACGGTGACCATGACGCTCTACGGCGATCTCGACGTTTCGACCCTGCGCGACGCCCCTCCGGGCCGGCAAGCCGTGAACACCTACCTGGTCGAGGGCGACGACCGGCGAGCCAAGTGGTGGGAGTTCTTTGGCCGTAAGCTGCGGGAGGGCGCCCAGGGCTACGTCATCACCCCGCTGGTCGACGACGCCAGCGAGGCGGCCGCCGCCAGCGTCGAGCAGACCTACGAATCGCTGGCCCACGGTCCTTTGGAGGCATTCCGGCTCGATTTGCTGCACGGCCGGATGACGCCCACCGCCAAGCAAAACGCAATGGCCGCCTTCCGCCGCGGCGAGACGCAAGTCTTGGTCGCCACCACCGTGGTCGAAGTGGGCGTCGACGTGCCCAACGCCACGCTCATGACCGTTCTGAACGGCGAGCGGTTCGGCCTCTCACAGCTTCACCAGTTGCGCGGCCGAATCAGCCGGGGCGGCCAACCGGGCTTTTGCGCCGTGTTTTGCGAGGCGTCGTCCGACGACGCCAGGCGGCGGCTCGATGCGTTTGTTTCAACGAGCGATGGCTTTCGCCTGGCCGAGATCGATTTTGACCAGCGCGGACCGGGCGATCTGCTGGGCACGCGGCAGCACGGCCTGCCGCCGCTGCGCATCGCGAACCTAGCGCGAGATACCGCCGTGCTCGAAGAAGCCCGCCACGACGCCCAGCAGCTCTCCGCCGACGATCCCGGACTCGCGCGGCCCGAACATTCGCGGCTGCGGGCGATGGTCTTGCGCCGTTACGGCCGCGTGCTCGAACTGGGCGACGTGGGGTAACCCGGCCACTGCGGCACGCCGCCATAGTAGGGGTATTCGTCGAACGCCTGGTCGCCGCCTGTGGCTCGTGGGTCGCCAGACAACCTCAGCTCGATCAGCACTTGTTTGGCGAGTTCTTGCTGCACCGCGGCGTATCGGGCAACGCCGGCGACGTTCACCATCTGATCGGGATCGGCCGCCAGATCATAAAGCTCCTCGGCCGGGCGCTTGGCGAATGCTAGATCGTACTTTGGTTTCACTTGCTTTTCGTCGCGCCGCTGCCAGAGATACATCTTGCTCGGGCCGTTGTCGCAATCAGCCAGCCAGGCGCGATCGAGAAACGCCCGTCGATAGTCCGGCGTGCCGGCCGGCCACCGCTCGGGCGCGAAGTTACGGATGTATAAGTATTCTTTGGTTCGGATCGCCCGGCTAGGATACCCGCCGCCATCGGGCGCTTCCTGGGCTTGCGTGTGCCGCTCGCGGCCCAGCAGCACATGATCGCGCCGCGGCTCTTCGGCGGGTTGTTGGGGCGCGGCGGTGATGACCGGCAGTAAATCGCGGCCGGTCATCACGTCGGGCACGTCAACGCCGGCGGCCCGCAAGAAAGTGGGCGCCAAATCGGTGAGGCTGACAAAGCATTCTTCGCGGCGGCCCGGCGCGGCGATCTTGTCGCCCCAGCGAATCGCCAGCGGGACCCGCGCGCCAAGGTCATACAGGTTGCCCTTGCCGCGCGGAAAGGGCATGCCGTGGTCGCCGGTCATCACCACCATCGTATTCTCCAAGTCGCCATCGGTCTCCAACCGCGCCAGCAGTTCGCCAACTTCGCGATTGAACCGCTCGACCTCGAAGTAATAATCGGCCACGTCGTCGCGCACTTCAGGCGCGTCGGGCAACGCCGCCGGCAGCTTGATGGCACGCGGATCGAGGCCACTCTTGCGGCCGCTGCCAGGCTCATAGGGCCGGTGCGGATCGACGCTGCCGAACCAGAAGCAAAACGGCTTGCCAGGCGGACGTTTTTGCAAGAACTCGTTGAAATCCGCGGCCTGCGGCCCGGCGGGGTTCCGCGGGCGATCGCCCAGCTTGCCCGGCCCCCAGCCTTTGCGGGTGAAGCCCACGTGGTAACCCGCCTTTTCGAGCAGGTCGGGGTAAACCGGAATGTCGGCGGGCAACGTCGACCACAGGTTGGCTCCCTGCCGCAGCCGCCAAAAATGCTGACCACTCAAGAGCGCCCCGCGCGAGGGCGTACATGACGGCGACGAAACGAACGCCTGCGTAAACAGCACCCCTTCGCGGGCCAGGCGATCGAAGGTCGGCGTGCGCACCACCGGGTCGCCATAACAGCCCGCGTGCGGATAGCCCCAGTCGTCGGCGATCGCCAGCAAAATATTCGGCCTTCGATCGGTTTCGTCGCTCGCCGTCACCGGCGAGACCATCGCCACAAGCAACAGCACGATCACGACGAACGAGCAAGTCAACATCGTAGATCACCGTTTCAGCGCGCTAGGGCCGCCTGACCATTCACGGCATCGGCGGCGGCCGGAAGAATGTTCTTCACCCACGGCCAGCCCAAATACCCTTGGTGAATCTCGGCGATGCCCGTGTTGCCAGCGAACTGCATCATGTGCTCCGGCGTCGTCAGAAAGGTCATCTTCGCGGTGTCGGGCGGCACCATATATTCGATGTCGTAATGGCGGAACAAGAAGCTGTGCGTGGTCATCGTCATTTCGGTGATCAAGGCCGGCCGCATCTCGGGGGGCGACGTATCGAGGCAAGCGTTGATCGTGAAACACCAGCAGAGCGCCGTGCCCGCCCCCAGCAGCAGGCAACCGAACGGCAGAATGATCTTCAGAAACCATCCGTGCAGCCCGCGCTGTTCGAACGGGGTCGCTTCACCAACCTCGAGAGCTTCGCCGGCGGCCTCGGCCTTGGCATTGCGCTCTCGCTTGAGGCGCTGCGTGCGCCGCTCGTGCATCCAAATGCCTACAAAGAATCCGCCGCCCAAGATCACGGCCCCCGCGATCATGGGCCACATCGCCAGGCGGTGATCGAAGGCGATCGGTTCGTAGCGGCCATAAGCGTAAACATTCCAGAACAGCGCGAGAAACATCCCAAAGATCAGCGCAACGCCGAACAGCGTCCACCAAGCACTCGTCTGCTCGTCGCCTTTTTGCCGGCGGACCAGCCCCAAGTCGGGCATCAGATCCAAAAACGCATAGAGCCGCAAACTGGCCGGGTACTTGTTCGGCAGATAGATCGCCGTGACATAATCGCCCACGCGAAACGACGTCTGGTAGGCGTTCTTGTCGATGAAATCCGACGACTTGGCCGGGTAGCGCGCCGTTACGCCGGTCACCGGGTCCACGAACTCGATGACCGCCGTAAAGGCGTGTCGCGAAGCCTGGCCATTGACGACGACCGTGGGCGCCTTGACGAGCTCAACGACTCGGGCCACTAGCGGTTGACCTTCGTGGATGTAGCGGTACGGTCCCTGCGTGAACCGGTCCCTCAACTTGGCGAAGACCGCCATCGCCAGCAGCGCCGCGCCGATCCACGACAGGTATTCGAGCGGGACGATATATACGGCCAGCGCATTGATGAACGGCACGCCGCTGAGGGCCAGCGAGATGGCTCCGCTGACCAGCAGCCCCGTGAAGAGCCGCCGACGCCGTCGAGCATATAGCCCGTGCCAAACATCGTCGGGCACTTCGCGTGGCGGCGGGCCTTGCAGTTCCGGCTCGAACTCATAGTCGGCCGGCGGCGTGAACACTGCTTCAGGAAGCGGTGTACTCATCGGCATGTCCTAAAGAAGGATGACGGCGTATCGCCCCGCGAGACAATAATATCGAGCGAAACAAAGGTCATGTCAAACAGCCGTAGCAGATTCGTGAGAACTTCTACGAACCTTAGATCGGTTTTGCCATTCAAGCGCGGTAATTGCCGGAACAGCCATGTGGCACAGCCGCCCTCGGCTGTGCATCGCCGACGCAGTCGGCGTCGCCGAACCAGCCTGGACGGTGGGACTCGCTTCGCTCGGCGCACCCTCCTGCTCATTCGTGTGATTTGTGTGATTCGTGGTTCTTATCCATCTGACGCCAGCGCCGCGCGGAACGCCGCGATGCGCTCGGCCATCGGCCGCAACGTCGGCAGGTGATATTCCGGGCCGACCGGCGCCACCCGCAGCAGCACAAACCGCGGACCGGGCGATTGCAAGGCCGCCGCCGCGCCGCGCCGCCAGTCGTCAAGCGAATCGAACGCCGCCACGTGGGCGAAACCCGCCGCCCGCGCTGCCGCGGCAAAATCGACTGTCGGCGCCTGCGCCGCGGCCGCGGTGGCTTGGCCGCCAGTCACTTCATATATGCCATTTTCCAGCACGATCAGCGTCAGGTTCGTCGCGCCGCTGGCGGCAATCGTCACCAGGCAACCCAAGCTCATCAGCATGCAGCCGTCGCCATTGAAGACGACAACGTCGCGGCTCGGCTGGGCCAGCGCCATGCCCAGCGCGAGCATCGGCGCGTGCCCCATGGCGGAAGGGATGTAATGAAAATCGCACGGATCTTGCGAAAGCTTTGGCCATTCGCGCGCGGAACCCATCGTCGTCACGACGATCTGATCGGTGCGCCAATTGGCCACCACCTTCAGCGCCGGCACCAGGGGCATCGGGGCATCGTTGCTCATGCTGAACCCTGAACCCCGAACCCTGAACCCTTTTCCATCAAGATCTCCCGCACCACGTTGCCGTGCACGTCGGTCAAGCGCACGTCGCGCCCGCCGAAGCGAAACGTCAGCCGCGTATGATCGAGGCCCAACAGGTGCAACATCGTGGCGTGAAGATCGTGGATTTCGGTGCGATTCTCGACGGCGTAATAACCATAATCGTCGGTCGCTCCGTAAACCATGCCCCCCTTCACGCCGCCCCCGGCCAGCCACATGGTAAAGCCAAATGGATTGTGATCGCGGCCGTCGGCGCCTTGGGCCATCGGTGTGCGGCCGAATTCGCCGCCCCACACTACCAGCGTCGTTTCGAGCAGCCCGCGGCCCTTCAAGTCGGCCAGCAGGCCGGCGATCGGCTGATCGACCACACGCGCGTTTTTCTCATGCCCGTCTTTCAGGTTGCCGTGCTGATCCCAGCGGTCGGCGCCCACCGACGGACAGGTCAGCTCGATAAACCGCACGCCGCGCTCGACCAGCCGCCGGGCCAGCAGACACAGCGCCCCATAACCACGGGTCAGCTCGTAGTCGGCCTCCATGCCATATAGCCGCTTGGTGGCTGCGGTCTCTCGGCTTAGGTCCGTCACCTCGGGCACGGCCGCCTGCATCCGAAATGCCAGCTCGTAATTGGCGATGGCCGCTTCGAGCTGATCGTTGTGCGGTTGACGCTGCAAAAAGCCGCGATCGATCTGTCCGAGCAGCTCCAACTTGGCGCGTTGGATCTCGGCGGTCGTCTCGCTCGGCTCGACGTTCTCGATCGGCCGCTTGCCGGGCTTGAGGATCGAGCCTTGATAATTGGCCGGCAGAAACCCGCTGCCAAAGTTGTCGAGCCCGCCGACGGGAATCAATCCGCCGTTGAGCACCACAAAGCCGGGTAGGTCTTGGCACTCGCTGCCCAGCCCGTAGGTGAGCCAGCTTCCCATGCTCGGCCGCCCTTGCAAGCCCGACCCGGTGTGCAAAAAGTAGTTGGCGCTGGTGTGCTCGGAAAACTTTGAGACCATCGAGCGGATGACACAGAGGTCGTCGGCCCGCCGGCCGATGTGCGGAAACAGATCGCTCACCGCCAGGCCGCTTTCGCCATAGTGGCGAAACGGCCACGGGCATTTCAGCACGTTGCCCACATTGTTGAACTGCGTGGCCGGCACCTTCATCTTGATCGGCTGGCCATGCTCGCGGTCCAGCCGGGGTTTCGGATCGAACGAATCGACCTGCGACGGCCCGCCATCCATATAGAGAAAGATGACGCTGGTGGCCTTGGCCGGCAGCCGGGCGGCGGCGACCGCCGGGGCTTCCGCATCTGCCCCCCGGCCGTGGTTCTCGGCCAGCAGCGCGGCCATCGCCACGGCGCCGAAACCGCTGGCGCATTGCGCCAGCATCTGGCGGCGCGAGACCGGCTCGGACAGGTAACGATGGCAGTGCATTTGGAGGGGTACTTCCTCTCCCTCTGGGAGTGGCTAAGTGAGGGCTCCGACGGCGTCGTTCATTCTCTGAGTATACGGTGTGGGCAGATCATCTGGTATCGGTTTGTTCGTCGGCAAGTGGATGCGGATGAGGATACGTAGCGCTACCGGAGGCCGATTCGCCACGGCCCGGCTGGCCTCGATCGTGGGTGACGCTTGACTTGGCGGGACGTCCATAAATCGCAATGCGATGATCCGTGTACTGAGTGTGCGGAATCGGCGAGCGCACAGGCATGTGACAGGTGATGCACTCGTCGTTTGAATTCTTCGGGCAGAGATCGCTGCGATGGCATCGCAAACAGACGGCCACATAGGGGCGGTCGTCGCGCGGCGAATCGCCGTGCGGATCGTGACAATCGCCGCAGAGCAGCTTGGTGGCGCTGCGCTGATAGCAGGCGCTTTGGGCCAGAGCCGCCACCGGAAACTTCGACATATGAACGTCCGTCGGCCGGTCCGCGAGCCGTGCTCGACCGTGGCACTCCCCACAGACATATAGATCGTGGAGAAGGCGGTCATCGTCGAGCTCGGCAAACGACTGGAGCAGCTCCTCGGAGGGCGATTCCGGGCGCTCGCTTTCGCGTAATCGCCGCACCGCGCCAAGCGCTTCGCTCAGCTCCGGCGCGCGAAGGGCCGCGAACTCGCCGCCGCGGGCCGCCTCGACATGCGCGCGGCCAGGGCCGTGGCAGCGCTCGCAATCGACGTTGAAATGGGAGCGATGCCTGTCGATCGTTCCGCCCGATTGCACCAGCAGCGACGAATGGCAGGTCAAGCATCCCTGATCGCCGTGCTTGTCAATCGGCCGGCCGAGCGCGTCGGCGACCCAGGCCGGTCGGGCCGAGCGTTGGCCCGGCGTCAGGTCCCAGCCGCCGGTCTGCGAATAATAGCTGACCCGCAGCTCTTGGTAGTTTTGGGCGTCGAGTTCGCGGACGAACGTGATCGCGAGTTTGCCCGAACCCAGGGCATAAGTCATTTCGGCGTCCGCCACCGCGCTGCCGCGCTTGACTTCCAGACGCAGCTTGCCGTCGTGTTCTTCGACGCGGTATTGCAATTGGTTGGCCGCATCGAAAACGGTCGCAGGCAGCGGCAAGGAGCGTTCGCGCAGAAATTGTTCCACGGGCTGTAAGGTGGTAGCCATGCGGCTCGAACCTTGCCGGTCGCTGATGTCTTGATGGCATTCGGCGCAGGTGGCGGCGCCGACGTAATCTTCGATCCGGGCGCCCCGGGGAGCGAGCACCTCCGGCGAGGGCTTCAGCCAGCGGTAGACCGCGGTGGCGCCCGCCGACAACACGATGAGGACGGCGACCGCCAGGCCGGCGCGTCGGGTCGCTGCACGGAAGCTCTGCGATGTTGACGGACGAAAGCTGATCACTGCGTTCGCGGTGGGGCGTTGAGGCGGGATCGGTGAAGGGACCGCCCGCGAGTAGGCGTATAGTATAACGCGCCACGCGCGCGACCGGCCAGCAAATGATCGTTGCGGCGGTGCCGCACGCGGTATAATGGCCGGCGCCGCCACAACGCCCCCGGAAAGGATCGCCCGCCATGAACGTTCTCATCGTTTACTACAGCACCTATGGCAACGTGTACCGAATGGCCCAGCTCGTGGCGGAAGGCGTGCGCGAAGTGGACGGCGCCGTGCCGGTGGTCCGCACCGTGCCGGAGCTCATTCCACAGTCGGTGATCGATTCGCGCCCCGATATGAAGGCCGGCCGCGAGCTGCAAAAAGACGTGCCGCTGGTGACCGCCGACGATTTCCGGGCGGCAGGCGCAATCGCCTTTGGCACCCCCACGCGGTTCGGCAATGTTTCTTCGCAGCTCAAAAACCAAATCGACCAGCTCACGTCGCTCTGGCTGAAGGGCGAGCTCGAAGGCAAGCCCGCCGGCGTGTTCGTCTCGACCGGCAGCTTGCACGGCGGGCAAGAGACGACCGCCCTGACGCTGATGGCGCCGCTCATTCATCTGGGCATGGTCGTGGTTGGGGTGCCGTATTCAGTGCAGGATCTGTTCACGACGCAGGGCGGAGGCTCGCCCTACGGCCCCGGGCATGTGGCGGGCGGCGACAACAAACGTGACATCGACTCCCACGAATCTGCCATCTGCCGGGCATTGGGACGACGGCTGGCGCAGATCGGATTGCGTCTGCAAGCGAAATAGCCACGGGAGGGTTCAGGGTTCAGGGTTCAGGGTTCAGGGTTCAGGGTTCAGGGTTCAGCAAGCAAAGCCGCATGAATAAAGCTTTTGTTAAGGAACCCGAGGACACGGGCGACCGGCTTTGCCCGAGGTGCGGCTCGTTAGGCGTGGCGGTCGGTTCAACGACGTTAAACGCTCAACTGCCGCCCGACGAGCGCGGCAAGCTGCCGGAATCGGCCTGGTATTGTCCCTACCCGCGGTGCGAGGTGGGCTACTTCGACCAATTCGAGCGGTGGGTCAACGCCGATCTGTTGTTGCACCCCTCGTATCCCAAGGATCCGTCGGCGCCGATCTGCCCGTGCTTCAATTTCACCTGCGACGAGATCGAAGCTGACGTGCGCGAGCAAGACACGCGGCGCGTCAAGCAACTGCTGGCCAAGTCGAAGTCGGCGGAGGCCCGATGCACCACGATGTCGCCCAGCGGGCAATGCTGCATGCCCGAGGTGCAACGGTATTTTTTTCGGCTGCGAGAAGGGGCGTAAGCCGGGGTCTACGCGCACACCGCCAGTGCGTCGTCCGACACGCCCAACTCGACCGCGTGCATGGGCGACTCGCTCAGGTCGATCTCATATTGTTCGAGCAGCTCTTCGACAACCTCGCCAATTTGCCAAAGGCTGCACTGCGAGGCGGATTGATCGAGAAGTTTTTCACCGCACATTAATGCGAGAGGCATTTTGGACTCCTTCGCCCGGTGGCCAATGGTGTACAAACTAAGTGTACTAAATACTGTACGCACGTCAAGTATTCGGGGCAAGGGGGCAATCCCTGGGCCGACTCTGGACGGCCTGGGAAGGCCATCCTCCGATGCGTTGGCCTACCCCGGTAGGCGGAGGCGATTTGACGGAAAAACCGGCAAAGCGCCATTCACTTCCAGGCACCTACTCGCCTAGAATGTCAAACCCGGCTTATTCAATCACTCAGCCGGTAGCTGACGAGCGTGAGAAGCCAGGTCGTCTGCGTGACTTACGGCCAGATTTTTCACGAATTCCGCTACCCGGTGGGCAGCACATCCGAGTGCTGAAACGGGAACACTCGCCTCGAACGCCGCCCTGCCCGCCGGCTAGGCTTCGACCGCGCCAGACTTGGACCTTTTTTTGATTGGCATGTCAAATACTGTTTGCGTACAACGTCGGACGGACCTGCGAAACATCGCCATCATCGCCCACGTCGATCATGGCAAGACGACGCTGGTCGATTGCCTGCTGCGGCAAAGCGGCGAGTTCCGCGCCAGCCAGCTCGTGGGCGAGCAGATTTTGGACTCGAACGACCTGGAACGAGAACGGGGCATCACCATTCTGGCCAAGAACATCGCCATCCCTTATCGCGGTGTGAAGATTAATCTGATCGACACGCCCGGCCACGCCGATTTCGGCGGCGAGGTGGAGCGCGTGCTGCGAATGGCCGACGGCGCCTTGGTGCTGGTCGATGCCGCCGAAGGGCCGATGCCGCAAACCCGTTTCGTGCTGAGCAAGGCGTTGGAGTTCGGGCTGAAGCCGGTGGTGGTCATCAACAAGATCGACCGCTCCGATGCCCGGCCGCACGAAGTGCTCGACGAGACGTTCGAACTGTTCGTCGAGCTGGGGGCGGGCGATGCGCTGGCCGATTTCCCGTACATCTTTTCAAGCTCGCGGCAGGGCTTCGCCACGCACGACCTGGATCAGCCAACCGACTCGATGCGGCCGCTGCTCGACCTGGTGCTCGAGGCGGTGCCCGGCCCGGAGATCGACGCCGACTCGCCGTTGCAGCTTTTGGTGACGACGCTCGATTGGTCGGAGTACGTCGGCCGCATCGCGATCGGGCGGATTCAATCGGGCCGCATTGGCCGCGGCCAACGCGTGGCCTTGTTGCAGGCCGACGACGTGGCCATGCCGTCCAAGGTGGCAAACCTCTATGTCTTTGACAAGCTCGGCCGCACCGAGGTCGAAGAAGCGACTGCCGGCGAAATTGTGGCCGTGGTGGGGTTGGAAGATGTCGAAATCGGCGACACGATCAGCGATTTCGAGGTCCGCCGACCGTTGCCGCGGCTGGAGATCGACCAGCCCACGCTGGAGATGATCTTCAGCATCAATACTTCGCCTTTGGCGGGGCGGGCGGGCAAATATGTGACCACCCGCAATCTGCGCGACCGCTTGATGAAAGAGCTGGAGCGAAACGTCGCGCTGCGCGTCGCACCGGTCGAGGGGTCCGACGCTTTCGCCGTTTCGGGCCGGGGCCTGCTGCACCTGTCGGTGTTGATCGAAACGATGCGCCGCGAAGGGTTCGAGTTGTCGGTCGGCAAGCCGCGGGTCATTACGCGCGAGCACGAGGGCATTGTCGAAGAACCGTTCGAGACATTGCTGGTCGAGGTGCCGCCCGATCGGCTGGGCGCGGTAATGGAGCTCACCGGAGCTCGTCGCGGCCAAATGCTCGGCATGCACACCCGTGGCGATTACGTTCATGTGATGTTCTCGATACCGGCCCGTGGTCTGATCGGCCTGCGCACCCGGCTGCTCAACGCCACCCAAGGCACGGCCATCATGCACCATCGGTTCGAGGGCTATCGGCCGCTCGAAGGCGAGATCACCGGCCGGCCAAACGGCGTGCTGGTGTCGATCGTGTCAGGCAAGGCGGTGGCCTTTGGGCTCGATGGTTTGCAAGAGCGGGCCGAGCTGTTCATCGGTCCCGGCGACGAAGTCTACGAAGGCATGATCGTTGGCGAAAACAGTCGCTCGGGCGACATGACCGTAAACCCGACTAAAGAGAAAAAGCTGACTAACATGCGGGCCTCGGGCAGCGACCGCAACATTCTGTTAAAACCGCCTCGCGAGATGACGCTCGAGATGGCATTGGAGTATATTGAAGACGACGAGCTGGTCGAAGTCACGCCGTCGCACATTCGCCTGCGGAAGATGCTGCTCAGCGAGCACGACCGCCGCCGCGCCGCCCGACGCGGGGCCTAGTTGCCGGCACGCGGCGCGGGGCTGCTTGTCGCTCGTGGCCGACGAGTGGACGTGCGGTAGGTGCCGCGGGTGGGAGTGTAGATGGCGTCTTCATACGCTCCCCGCCGATCGAAAAAGACCGCCTGCTTGTCTTCGCGCTCCTGTTGAGGCGACGACAAATCGACGCGCCGCGCGCGGTAGGGCCGCGTACCGCGCAGCGCGGCCCGGCCGGTTCGCCGGCCGCGGTTCGCACCGTTGATTTCGTTCAGCAGCACGTCGGCCGGATTCCGTTCGCCGGGCAGGCTGGGCCCCAGGCCGCCACTGCCCCCGCCGCGCGAATACGATTCAAGGTCACGGGCGCTGCCCACACCCGAGGGCAGCAACGGGTTGGCCAGTTGAGCGTTACAAACACCGGCGGTCACCAGCATCGCGCCCACGAACAGCAGCGTTCGTAGCGCGGCGCACCATCGAAAGGCAAGCGTGTGCCGCATGATTCGGCCCTTCAGCAAGAGGAGAATTGAGGTCGTCCGACTTTTGTAATTGTAGCACAACGCACGGCCCGCACCACGAGGCTCACCGCCCGATTTTTGCCCGTTTGCGGCTCCGCGGCGCCCCGTTCAGCTCGAATAGCTTGGGTGATTTCAGGTCGATCATTTCGGCCAGACCGGCCTCGGCGATCTCCTGCCCGCTCAGATATCGGCCGGGCTGCATCCACTGGGCCATCGCCAACCGCGAGACGCCAAACAGGTCGGCCAGCAGGTGGTCCATGCTCGTTTCAAGCTGCCCGAAGTGCCTGGCCCACTCGGCCGCCTCGGCCAGGCCCACGTGCTCCTCGCTTTGCCACTTCATGGGGTGAAACAGCAGCACGCTGTGCGGCGTCACCATCCGCCGCGTGCAGGCGGCCAGCGGCCACAGGGCGGCCGACGAGCACTCGCCCGTCACGATGCCGGTGGCCCGCAGGCGGCGCAGCAAGATGAGCGTCATCAACGAAATGCCCGCGTAAGGGCTGCCCCCCGGCGAATCGAAATAGAGCAGACACTCGCCGCCCGGCGGCACGTCGAGCAATTGCTGCGTCAGGTCGGTCTCGCGGTCGTTCAGGTCGCCGACAAAGGCCAGCTCGGGCAGATCGTGTGAGGCGTTGCGTGCCATGTTTCCGAACGATTGGTTACTTGCTGTTGGGTTTCGGCTTGGCGTCTGGTTCCGTGGCGTCGATCTTGTCGCTCTTTTCGACCAACCGCTCGCGCAGGCGAGTCGGTCCCTGGCAACATTCGCACGGCTTGAGCTCGTACATTGGAATGGAGCAGACGTCGCACCAATAGTCTAGCTCATACTTCTTGCCCGACTTGATGGTATACACCCGCACCACTTGCAACATGGGCGAGCCGGAGTATCGGCGCACGAACAACTCGACGTCGATGTCGCGCAGCCGCTCGTCGGTATAGAAGCAGCGGCCGCGCTGATCTTTGACAATCGGGTGCAGCCGGCCGTCGGGCTCTTCGAGCGCCACCAAGGCCGCCGCGGCGTCGTCATCGGTGTGAATGTTGAAACGCTCCTTCAGCGCATCGGACATCCAGACCACGCGGCCTTGAATCGACTCGGTGGTGTAGGGTCGCTTGTCGGTTTTCGACTCACGCTCGCGCTGGCCGGCAAACGCTGCTCCAGGCGCCAGAGCTAAAACCGCAACCGCCCAACAGCGGTAGCATCTCCGATTAAGCAAACAGAGAAGAGGCCAGCGGTATATCATTGCCACCACTCAAGATCAATTGCCGCGTGCGGATAGGCATCCGCTCGTAGCAGACTTCGTGAGAAGTCAGGTCTTCAGCGCGGCCTGCCTCCAGAATTCTCACGAATTCTGCTACTCCGGCGCATGCCCCACGACGACCAACTCGACCACGAACTGTTTGGCCTTGTCGCCCGAGGCTTTTCCAGCGAAATCGACGGCCCACAGCTCGCGCGGTTCGTTGTGCACCATGCGCGGCAATTGGTCCGACTTTTCTCCCACGGGCAGCAGACTGAGAATGGCCGGATGCGTGGTCTTCGACGCCTTTTTACTTTCCTTGAACAGCGGATCTTTTTCCAGCGGCTGAGCGGCGCTATCGTCGGCCGCCGGAATGAGCACCACAAAATCTCGCGTATCCGACGTGCCGATGTGGTTGCCGTCTTGCGGCTGCAGGCCGTAGCGCATGGTATAGGTGCCTTTACGAATCGACTGGCCGCGAAAATCGCCGGCCTTGCGGGCGTAACGCACCACGCCGATCAACTCGCCGAATTCAAACGGATACACGATGCCGCCCGATGGTTTGAAATCGGCCGCGACCGTCCAAGCCTTGGCCGGCCAGATTTCGCACAGCGTGCGATCCTGGGCGGTGACGACCTTGAACCCGCTGTCGGAGAGCTGCTTGGCGATGGCCGGGCTCAGCTCATCGGCCGGCGGCGCGGCGTCGGTCGGCTCGGCGCGATATTCGTCGTCGGCCGCCATCGCCGAAGCGACGCATGTCGCCAACAAAAGGAAGGTCAATCGTACAATCATGTTGCTGCTCTCAGTGGTCAATTATATTCCACGCGGCAGCGAATGCGACATCC
>DATFDL010000436.1:0-11950 GCA_035252155.1 Pirellulales bacterium
CTGGTCGGCGAGTTGGTCGCCACCGCCAACGCCGCCGATCGCGACGCGCCCTGCGGCTTCGTCGGCGGGCAAGCCCCGAATCTCTGGGGCGGCTTCGACTATGCCAAGCTCTCGAAGAAGATCCAGTTCATCGAGGCCTACAACCTGGGTTCTTCGGCCGAGATCGTGCGCTCGTTCAACCCCGGCAACACGATGCCCGTCGTCACCACGCACTTTCACGACGACCGCCGCGGCACAGCGAACGACATCTGGCAGGCTTGGCACTACTTCGCCCACGGCAACCGCGGCATGATCGGCTGGGTCGATGGCTGGTTCGACGGCGGCAAGCCGCGGCCTTGGTTGGACGAGTTTCGCGGCACGCTCAAAGAATTGAGCACCGTGCAAGGACCGAAGCTCGTGGGTGCCCGCTGGCTGCACGACGGCGTGGCGATTTACTATTCGCAGCCGTCGATCCAGGTGTCGTGGTGTCTCGACATCGAGCCGCACGGCGGCACCTGGGTGAACCGGGGCAACGACGACCGGCTCGGCACGTCGCATAACGTTCGCAAAGCCTGGGAGTTTTTGCTGACCGACGCGGGGCTGCAATACAACTTTCTGGCCTACGACGAAGTGGTGACGCGCGGCGTGCCCGACGAGTATCGCGTGCTGATTCTGCCGGCCTGTTATGCGTTGTCCGACATCGAGGCCGCGCGCATCGGCGAGTTTTGCCGGCGCGGCGGCACGGTGATCGCCGATTTCGCCTGCGGCTTGTTCGACCAGCATGGCCGCGGCCGATCGACGGGCGCGTTGGACGACCTTTTCGGCGTGCGGCACGACGGCACTGAGACCCGCGGCGACTTTTTTGGCGGCAGGCTGTGGGTCGAGACCGACCAGGACCGCGGCTACGGTTACGCGCGCTACGCCGACCTGTTCGCCACGGTCGATTGCAAATTGGTCGATGGGTATGCTCAAGCGGAGACGAAGCTGCCGCTGCACACCGGGCGGCAAGTCGGTCGCGGCCGCGCGGTCTATGTCAATCTTTCGCCGCAGCGCTACCTGCAGTATCGCGAAGACAAGCAATCGTCGGAGGAAAAACGCAAGCCGTTTCTGCAACATCTGCTGGCCGCCGGCGTGCAGCCGTGGTTCAAGGTCGGCGCCGGCGAAGGCAGTCGCCCCGAGCGCCTGGAAGCGACGTATTGGACCAAAGGCGACCGCACGTTGGTGTTTGTGCTGGTCAACGCCAACGTCACCGGGGGCGTGCTCGGGGGCGGCGGTGCGCAGGGGCTGGTTCGCGAACAGGCGAAGCTCTCGATCGAGTTCCCGACCAACGTGGACGACGTCGTCGACGAGCGCAGCGGCCAAAGGCTGGGCGCGGGACGGCGTTTCGCGTTCGACTTGAACAGCACTGAGGCGATATTTCTCAGTTTCCGCGGCCTGCCCGCGCGGCCTGGCCGCTAGGCGGTCAGAAGTGTAAGCACTAGAACCGCGGCTTGACTCGAATTATCGTGGAAACCTGGACAACGCCACCCAGCAACCCAAAAACACCATGGCCAAAACAGGTCCCAGCAAGTCTGAAGCAATCCGTGCCGCCCTGGCCGCCAATCCCGACAGGCCCGTGCCGGAGATCGTCAAGGAGCTTCGCGTCACGCCGTCGTTGGTCTACAACGTCAAGGCGAACATGAAAAAGGAGGCCAAGACACGAGCCAAACCAGGACGCAAGCCAGGCCAAAAGCCGGGCAAAGTCACCGCCCCCGAAGCGGCCCACGCGGCGCTCGATTCGGCTTTCGAGTTTGTGACCAAGGTCGGCGGCTTATTGCACGCCGAGCAGTTGCTGGCCAAGCTAAGGTCGATTAAAGATCGGCTCTAGGGCGGCGGCCCTACCAGTTATTTGGGTCCGGCAGTAGTGTGCCATTCCTAGGTGGCTGCGCGTCGGCAGGGCTCCACGAGGCTATGGAGATTCTTGCCGAAGAGGAGGCAGGTCGTTTTCAACCGGAATAACCAATGTCCAACCAAGTGCTGCACGCTCCTCATACAAACCCTCTACCTTTCGGCGTATCTCCGGCGGCATTGGGTCACGTTCGTAGACCTGTATGATGCCCTGTATTTCTTCATGAACATCTTTGATGCGTATCAGCCGGTCGCCTTCCCGCTTTCGACCGTGCAGGTCACCGGCAAGGAAAGCCGAGATGATAGCCGTCGCCACTAGCAACGTCCGTAAGCTGAACTGAAACCATCGGATCATGGGGAGAATGGCACTCGGTTAAGGAGGTTTTCGCCGGCGGGCGTGCCTGAAAATTGGGCAGAGTTTCACGATGCCTCGTCTAGCCAACGCTCCCCCTCTTCGACCCAACCATGAACCTTGTCTGCCCGTTCCTTGCACGACCGCCGGAACTCTTCCGAAGGATTGTAAGGGTTAAACGGTAGCGATCGCAAAACTTCCTCTCGTTGTCTCATCCCGTCTACGTGCTCCAGAATGGCCCGTGACCGTTCTGCGGACGGAACGGCTAATTGAGCGCGCAGCAGATTGAGCGAGGCAGCGTAGACCTCTTCGTCACCTGCCCCTGAAACCCATGCTTGGGTAAGCGCGTGGCGTGCCGCATCGACGCGCCATTTCGAGTAGCGATGGGCCACGAACGCGCAATCCACCGCACACACGGTCATAACGACTAGCAACGTTCCAACGGAGAATTGGAGCCTGCGATTCATCGACGGCCATTAGATCATGGGGACGCAGTCTAGCCGATGCACGGCCACAAAAACAGGCCGGACGCCAGCCTAGGCAGACGGCGTGACAGCCGATGGGCGTCCACCCTGTCGCAGTACCACCGCCCGGTTGTAATTTCTCTTGTGCCGCCGACCGTGCCTGCGGTAGGATGGTCGTTCGCCCGTGCTTGAGCGGCCGTCGATCCCCAGGGCAGGCAACCCCGTTGACCGCTTCTGGTCGTTTTTGCCCGAACCTTGCTGGCCGGTTCGCTCCGCGCGGTCGATCTACTTCGAGATTTCCGACCGCCTGACGTGTTCCGTGCCCTCCAACTGGCAGCTTATTTGTAGACTCTTGGGACTCGCCTGGCGATATCGCCGGCGGTCGCTGCTGGTGCTGGCGCAGCAGGCGGGGCTGGTGGCATTGTCGCTGGCCGCCCTGAACTTGACCGGCATAGGCATCGACGCCCTGCGGCATTGGGTCGATCCGCAAAGCGATCCACCACGCTGGCCGTTGGGCCTGCAACCGCCGGCAAGCTCGACGCCGATCGCCGTGACCGCGCTGCTGGCGGGCGGCATCCTGGGCCTGGCCGCTTGCCACGCGCTGCTGCGATTCGCGGCCGCGATGTCTGCCGGGCGGCTCGTGCAAGATGTGGTGGTCGATCTGCGCAGCGAAGTCTATGACAAACTGCAACGGCTCAGCTTCCGCTACTTCGATCGCCATCGCACCGGCGCGATCATCAATCGCGTGGCCGGCGACGTGCAGGCCGTGCGCATGTTCATCGACGGCGTGGTGGTGCAGACGCTGTCGGTGTTTCTGTGCCTGGGCGTCTACCTCTATTACATGCTGCGGCTGCACGTCGGCCTCACTCTGGCGGCGCTGGCCACCACGCCGCTGCTCTGGGTGGCGGCCGTGATCTTTTCGCGCCGCGTGCGGCCGGCCTACCATCACGCCAGCGAACTGACCGACGACCTGGTGTTGAAGCTTTCGGAAACGGTGCAGGGCATTCACGTCATCAAGGGCTTTGCGCGCGAGGACGAGCAGATCGCCCGGTTCGCGGCCGCCAACCGCGCGGTCGAAACCCAAAAGGAAGGCATCTTCCGGCAGATCGGCCTGTTTCAGCCGGCCATGGGGTTTTTGACGCAGATCAACATGATCGTGCTGCTGGGATACGGCGGTTGGCTGGTCATCGCGGGCCGCTTGCCGCTGGGCGAGGGGCTGTTTGTCTTCGCCAATTTGTTGCAGCAGTTCGCCAACCAGGTCGGCCAGATCACCAACATCGCCAACAGCATTCAGGCCAGCTTGACGGGCGCCCAGCGGGTGTTCGAGATCCTCGATGCCCCGCTCGAAGTGGCTAATCGCCCCGGCGCGATGCGCTTGGGCAACGTGCGCGGCCGGATCGAGTTTCAGGCCACGTCGTTCGCCTACAACGCCGGCGACGGTGTGCTCGAAGCGATCGATCTGACGATCGAACCCGGCCAGGTGGTGGCGATCGTGGGCGCCACCGGTTCGGGCAAGAGTACGCTATTGAGCCTTGTGCCGCGGTTTTACGACCCCACGGCCGGACGCGTGCTGATCGACGGACACGATCTGCGCGATCTTGATCTGGACGATTTGCGCCGCAACCTCGGCATCGTGTTTCAAGAAACGTTCTTGTTCAGCAACACGGTCGCAGCGAACATCGCGTTCGGACATCCACTGGCCACGCCGGCCGAGATCGAACGCGCCGCCCGACTGGCCGCCGCGCACGAATTCATCACGTCGCTGCCGCAAGGTTACGACACCGTGGTGGGCGAGTACGGCTCGAATCTTTCCGGCGGACAGCGGCAGCGGCTCGCCCTGGCCCGAGCGCTGTTGCTCGACCCCGCCATTTTGATCCTCGACGACGCCACCTCGGCCGTCGATCGCCATACCGAAGACGAGATTCTGGCGGCCATCGATGGGGCTATGCGGGGCCGCACCACGCTGATCGCGGCCCATCGGCTGAGCACGTTGCGACGAGCAGATTTTATTGTGGTTCTCGATGAAGGCCGGATCGTCCAAGTCGGAACGCACGACGAGCTAGTTCGACAGCCCGGCCCCTATTACCGCGCCGCGCAATTGCAGTTGACCGATGCGGAACCATTCGCCGAGTTCCATCAGGAGGTGGCCTGATGTCAACCGCCGCCGCTTCGCTGACCATTCGCCGGCCCGACGATTATGAAAGCGACCGCCATCCGCTCGAAATGCGGCTGGTTTCGCGGATCTTCGGCTACACGCGCCCGTATCGAGCCAAGCGGAATTGGCTGCTGCTGTTGGTGTTTCTCCGCTCGTTGCAGCTTCCCGGCCTGACGTGGTTGACGGCCGCCGTCATCACCGGTCCGGTGCAGCGGCACGACGCGGCGGGCGTCGCCTGGGGTACGCTCGCCTTCGCGGTGCTGGCCGTCTTTACGCAAGTGGTCATGCACTATCGCCAGCGGCTGGCGCTGGAGCTGGGTGAAGCGGTCGTCCACGACCTGCGGCGCGACTTGTTCGACCATCTCGTCCGGCTGCCGATGAGCTTCTTCAATCAGACGCGGCTGGGACGCGTGATCAGCCGCATGACCACCGACGTCGAAAACGTGCGCGTCGGCGTGCAAGAGGTGCTGTTTGTGAGCATCGTCCAGATCGGGCAGATGGCCGTCGCGGCGGCCTGCATGCTCTGGTACGACGCAGGGCTGTTTCTGGTGGTGCTGGGGTTGGCCCCGGTGCTCTGGGCCATCAACAAGCACTTTCACCGGCGGCTGAGCGAGTCGCTCCGCGCCGTGCAAGAATCGTTCAGCCGAGTGACGGCCACGCTGGCCGAGTCGGTCAACGGCATTCGCGTGACGCAGGGCTTTGTGCGGCAACAAACCAACTCGGAGCTGTTCAGCGAGTTGGTAACCGATCACTCGCATTTCTACAACATGGCGGTCACGCGGGTGCAGGGCGTCTTCTTGCCGTTGCTCGATTTCAATAGCCAACTTTGCTACGCCGCCCTGCTGGTGGTCGGAGGCTATCGCGTGCTGGTCACGGGCGGCGCCGAGGTGGGCGATCTGGTGAGTTTTCTGTTCATGGCGGGCCTCTTCTTTTCGCCGATCACGGTGCTCGGCAACCAATACAATCAGGCGCTCACGGCGATGGCCGGCGCCGAGCGGGTCTTTCGGCTCTTAGACACCCAGCCCGATTGGCAAGACGCCGACGACGCGATTGAATTGCCCGGCATTGTCGGCCGCGTCGAGTTTCAACAGCTTTCGTTCGGCTACGATCCACAGCGGCCAGTGCTCCGCGGCATTCACTTCACCGTCGAGCCGGGCCAGACGGTCGCCTTGGTGGGCCACACGGGCAGCGGCAAAACGACGATCACCAACCTGATTGCGAAGTTCTACCAGCCCACGGCGGGCCGCGTGCTGATCGACGGCCTGGACATCGCCGGCGTGACCGGACCCTCGCTGCGGCGGCAAATCGGCATCGTGTTGCAGCAAAACTTTCTGTTCAGCGGCACCGTGCTCGACAACATCCGGCTGGGCAAACCTCAAGCCAGCGACGAAGAGGTCTTTGAGGCCGTGCGCAGTCTCGATTGCCTCGATCTGCTCGAAGCCTTGCCCCAGGGTCTGCACACCCAAGTGGGCGAGCGGGGCACGAGCCTCTCGCTGGGACAGCGGCAACTTGTCTGTTTCGCCCGGGCCATGCTGGCCGACCCGCGAATTCTCATTCTCGACGAAGCCACCAGCAGCGTCGATACCGTGACCGAGGCCCGCGTGCAGGCGGCTTTGGCCGCATTATTGCGGGGCCGGACCAGTTTTGTGGTCGCCCACCGCCTGAGCACCATCCGCAACGCCGATCAGGTGCTCTTGCTCGACGACGGCCGAATTGTCGAGCGCCGCACCCGCCGCTGTGCCTAGTTTTAGGATATGATTGTATTGGCAGGGAGGGTACGATGCCGCCATTGATTTGCTCCAAGGGTAGATCCGTGCAACGACATTATTCCCCGCGGTTCGGATTGACAATTCGTTGGTGGCTAGGATGGGGAGGTGGGCCTTCCAGGCCATCCACGCCCTCCCGCGACGGGCTAGAAGCCCATCCTCCAGGCGCTGATTTGCCCGTTCGTGGTCGGCGCGAGCATCTTTTGGCCGTTTTGGTGTCGCTCGCAACAGTATGGTGCCTCGCCGCGAATAACTACTTACGGGCCGAAGATTCAATTCCCATACCCATCGAAGAGCGCGGCGCCCAGCCACCTGGTGAGCCGGCGCTCGACGCCGCCGACCTTGCCCGGCAGGTGGTTATCTATCGCGATTCGTACGGCGTGCCGCATATCGACGCCGCCACTGACGAAGCCGCGGTGTTTGGCTTCGCCTACGCCCAAGCCCAAGACTATTTCTGGCAGGTCGAAGACAACTATCTGCTCAGCCTCGGTCGATATGCCGAAGCCCACGGACCGGAAGGATTGAACTCCGACCTGCTCAACCGGGCGTTTGAGATCGTGCCGCGAGCCAAGGCCGATTTTCCGAACATCAGCCCAGGCACCCGATCGCTTTGCGCGGCCTATGTGGCGGGGCTGAACTACTTTCTGGCCACCAACCCGCATGTCAAGCCGCGACTGATCACGCACTTCGAGCCGTGGCACGTGGTCGCCTGCGGGCGGCAGCTCATGCTCGAACTGACCTATCGCTACACGCGCATCCACAGCAACTATATGCCGCGCGTCCACCCGATCATCGCCGCCGCCACCGGCTCCAATGCCTGGGCCATCGGGCCGCAACGCACCAAGTCCGGCAAGGCCATGCTCTTTGCCAATCCGCACCAGCCGTGGTTCGGCTTCGGCCAAATGTACGAGGCCCATCTGCGCAGCGGCGAAGGCTGGAATTTTACCGGGGCCACGTTCTTTGGCAGTCCGCTGCCTACGATGGGCCACAACGAGCACGTCGGCTTCAGCTTCACCACCAACGAGCCCGACATCGCCGATCTGTGGCGCGAAACGTTCGACGATCCCAACGAGCCGCTCCACTATCGCTACAACGGCGGCTATCGCAAGGCCGTCGAGTGGCAAGACACCATCCACGTCAAAACGCACGGCGGCGTCCAGGCGAAGGTTTATACCTTTCGCAAGACGCACCACGGGCCGATTGTCGCCAAAGAAGATGAGCAGCATCAATTGGCGGCGCGCATCGGCCGGCTGGAAGATTCGCTGCTGCTGACGCAGATGGAGCGGCTCGTGCGGGCGAAAAACCTCGACGATTTTCGCGCCGGCATGGGCGGACTCAACTTCCCGCTGATGAATGCCATCTACGCCGACCGCGACGGGCATATCTATTTTCTTTACAACGGCACGATTGCCAAGCGCGATCCGGAGTTCGACTGGAGCAAGCCGGTCGACGGCAGCGATCCGCGCACCGAGTGGAACGGCTATCACACGATCGACGAGCTGCCGCAACTGCTCGATCCCGAGGCCGGTTACATTCAGAACTGCAACTCGTCGCCCTTCACGACCACGCATCTCGACAATCCGCGGCAGACCGATTTTCCGCCCTACATGGTCGAAGACAAAGACGACGACAAGCGCCGGGCCAAGCGTTCGCGCGAGATCCTCGCCGAACTCGACCAGGTGACGTTCGACCAACTGCGGATCGCCGCCTTCGACACCAAAATCTATTGGGCCGAGCACGAGCTGCCCAAATACGCCGAAGCGTTTGAGGAGCTCAAGCAGACCAACCCCGGCTTGGCGGCCCAGGTAAAACCCTACCTCGAGCACCTGCTCGATTGGGACTGCCGCTCGACGCACGAATCGACCCAGGCCACGCTCTGCGTCGCCTGGTACGAGCAGCTTTATGGCGGCGGCTATCCAGGCGAGCAGCTCAAAGAGCGGTTTACCGACAACATGCCCTTGCGGTTCGAGGCGCTCGTCAAGGCGGCCGGCGATCTGCGCTCGATGCACGGCGACTGGCGCGTGCCGTTCGGCGAGACCCACCGCATTCAGCGGCACGCCGACGTGGCCGATCTGGTGAACGTGCCTTTCGACGATCGTCTGCCGAGCCTGCCGTGCGCCGGCACGCACGGCCCGATGGGCGTGATCTTCACGCAGTATTACACGCCGACCATTCGCATTCCGTTCGTCAAAACAGTGTCGAAGCATTACGGGCTGATCGGCTACACGTATGCCGGCGTGTTTGAGTTTGGCGAGCGGGTGCAGGGGGCCACGCTGGTGCAGTTCGGCGCCAGCGGCGATCCGCGCTCGCCGCACTTCTTCGATCAGGCCAAGCTGCTCTCGCGGCAGGAGTTCAAGCCCGAGCTGTTTTATTGGGAAGACGTCATTTCCGGCGCGAAGAGCGGCTATCATCCCGGCCAACGGCCGCTCGACTCGCGCGAGATCCGCCGCCTTGCCGTGCCGCTCAACAAGTCCGACGCGATCAAGAAGTAAGCGCCGAGCGCGGTCTGTAGGGAACGGACTCCGTGCCGTTCCGTGAGCTGCGATCGCGCCGCTATCCGCGTCAAAGTAGCCCCGGCACTCCGTGACGGGGACCGCGGTCGCCGTCGGCGACCGGCACAGCTCCGCCACGGAGTGTCGGAGCTACTGTGGCGGCTCCGCCGCTGCCGGAACGGCACGGAGTCCGTTCCCTAGCAGACGTCGCTGGTCTGTTAAACCTGTCAAGCTCTCCGCGGCTTGTAAATCTCCGTGGCAAATCCCAGATGCGCCTCGGCCCCAAACCCCACGGTTTCGCTGAGCGTGGGATGCGGATGAATGGCCTCGGCCAGGTCGCGGGCAGTGCAACCCATTTCGATGGCTAGCACGCCTTCAGAAATCAAATCGCCCGCGTCGACCCCCACGATGCCGATGCCCAACACGCGGTCGGTTTCTGGGTCGATCACCAGCTTGGTCAAACCCTCGGTGCGGCCCAGTGACAATGCCCGGCCGCTGGCGGCCCACGGATACCGGGCAATCTCCACCTCGCGCTCCTCGCGGTTGGCCTGCTCTTCGGTCAGGCCGGCCCAGGCGATTTCGGGATCGGTGAAGACCACCGCCGGAATGGCCAACGGCTCGAAGGCCACGCTGGCCCCGTGAATCACCTCGGCTGCCACTTTGCCTTCATGGCTGGCCTTGTGGGCCAACATCGGTTCGCCCGCCACGTCGCCGATCGCGAAAATCCGGCGATCGGCCGTGCGCTGTTGATGGTCGATCTGCACAAACCCCCGGGCATCGAGCTTGACGTCGGTCTTTTCCAGCCCGATGCCGGCGCTGTTCGGCTTGCGGCCCACCGACACCAGCACACGGCTATAAGTCTCCGACCGCTCGCCCTCGGGCCCTGCGAATGTGACCGCGATCGAGTCGCCCCGGTCGGCCAGCGACTTGACTTTGGTATTCAGATAGATGCCCGCCAACTGTTGCTCCAGACGCTTATGCAGCGGCTTGACCAGATCGCGATCGGCGCCGGGCAGCAGCCCGCCGGTGAGCTCCACCACGCTCACTTTGCTGCCCAACTCGGCGTAGACGGTGCCCATCTCCAGCCCGATGTATCCGCCGCCGACCACCAGCAGGCTTTCGGGCACGTCGGGCAGTTCCAGGGCGGACGTCGAATCCATCACGCGGTCGGTGGGCAGGTTGAAGGCGGGGATTTTGGCGGGCACGCTGCCGGTGGCCAGAATGCAAAAATCAAACGTCAATCGGTCGCCGTCGCGCGTGGCCGGGTCGCCGCCTTCGAGCCGCAACGTTTGCGAGTTCTCAAACACGCCTTTGGCTTCGATCACTCGCACCTTGCGTTGCTTGGCCAACTGCTTCAGCCCGCCGGTGAGCGTCTGCACGACCTTTTCTTTGCGTGCCCGAAGCGCGTCGATTTTTACTTTGGGCTTCGGAAAATCGATGCCCCACTCGTGCATTTCGCGGGCTTCGCTGATGGCCTTGGCGACGTGCAGCAGGGCCTTTGAAGGAATACACCCGCGAAGCAGGCAAGTTCCGCCCAGTCGTCGATCGGCCTCGACCAGCGTGACATCCATTCCCAGATCGGCGGCCATGAAGGCCGCGGCGTACCCGCCCGGCCCCCCGCCTAAAACAGCAAGGTGTGTGTGCATAAGCTCCATCATTTCAGCGGCGAATAATCCGTCGGCTTGAGGAACAATGAGCGCACGCCGTCTTTCTCGGTGAGCGAGCCACCGGCTTTTTCTTCGGAGGACTTGCGGGCGGCGATCCAGTCGGGGTCGGATCGAAAGGCGGCAAACGATTTCTCGGCGGCTTCCTGGCTGCGGTGGGCCAGCAGGTAGACCAACGTGCGGTCGGCGCCTTTCTGGTCGGGCAGAAGGTTCCAATACGCGATGTTCGTCATGCCGTGCTTCTTGAAAAGCTGCATCGTGTGATCGCGAAACCGCGCGTTCAGGGCGTCGAGCTTGCCCGGCGTCACCGCGTAGGTGCGCAGCTCAAACACGCGGTCGGCCTGCTGCGGGCCGCCGGCTTTTTCTTCAGAGGCCTTGCGGGCGGCGTCTACGTCGGGCGAGTAGTCGGTGGCAGCGAGAAGCTGCGAGACAACTTTGTCGACCAGCTTGCCGCCCACTTCGCTGGCCTGCTGCACTTTTTTCCATTCGGGATCGGCAACGAAAGCTTGCCACGATTTTTCGCGGGCCTCGCGGCTGGGGAAGGCCAGCAAATAGATCAGTTGGTTCTGCTTGTTCTCGATCGGCGTCCAATAGCCGATGTTGGTCATGCCGTGCTTCTCGAAGATCCGCATCGTGTGATCTCGAAACCGGGCGTGCAGGGCGTCGAG
Source organism: Pirellulales bacterium (assembly GCA_035252155.1). Classification (GTDB taxonomy): domain Bacteria; phylum Planctomycetota; class Planctomycetia; order Pirellulales; family JAICIG01; genus JAICLL01. The sequence goes on from DATFDL010000436.1 coordinate 11,428, forward strand.
CTTGCCCGGCGGAGAGTCGTAAGTCCGCAACTCAAAGACCCGCGTGTCGCTCTCGGCGGACAACGCCGCCGCGGCCGAGGCAAACGATAGTGCTAACATGATGGCAGTGCGATAAAACATAGAGTTCTCCCATACGCTTTGCTCAAGCGGCGATTGTAACCCCAGCGGCGGCGATGAGCGATGGGGTTTCAAGGCAGGCAAAAAAATGGAGGGCGTAGGGGTGGGCTACAGAAAAAGGTGCCACCCTGTTAGGCGATGCGACGGCACAGCGAATCCGTGCGCTGCGCGAAGCGAGTCCCCCCACGGAACGCCACGGAGGGCGTTCCCTACAGACGTTCGTCGACAAAAATCCCTTGTTCCGTCCTGACACGCTATGCTGTAGGCATGCCGCCGCCACGCGAATTGCACGTAACCGCCCCGAGCCGCCTGCACTTCGGCATGCTGTCGTTCGGTCAGCGGGGCGTGCGGCAGTTCGGCGGCGCGGGCGTGATGCTCGCTCAGCCCGAACTGCGGCTGACAATTG
>DATFDL010000437.1:0-3702 GCA_035252155.1 Pirellulales bacterium
GGCGGTGGTCCCGGAGCTCGATCACCTGCCAGGTGATCGTGCTCGACGTGCCGCTGTAGGCGGTCGTGCCGCCGGTGGTCCCGGAGCTCGACAGGTTGATGGTGCTGCCGGCCGCCGAGCCGTCGGTCTGGTCCCAGGCGACGAACTGCAGATGGGCGTTGCCCGCCGTCCCCGCGTCGGAGGCGAAGCGGATCAGGTCGTTGCCGGGCAACAGCAGCGCGCTCGACGTCGATACGCTGCTCGCCACGATGTTCGTCCAAGTATTGCCGCCGTCGGCCGAGTATTGCCAGACGCCGCTCACCGGGCTATCGAGCGTGACGCCCGTCACCGCGATGCCGTACTGGGCATTCTCGTCGGTGTCGAGCGCTTCATTGCCGGTCAAGAGCGAGCTGATCTGCACACCGGGGTTGACCTGCGTGTCGCTGGGATGAACCTTCTCGGCCACCTGCTGCGTCTGCGGCGTGCCGGTGAGGATCGGGGCGTGGTGGATCTTGATGATATTGATGGTGATCGGCGCCTGAGCGGTCAGCGACGTGGCGCCCAGCGGCAGCGAGCCGAAGTTGCCCAGATCGTCGATCGTCACGTTGAGCGTCACCGGCGTCAGCTCCGCTGATTCGGTGGCCGGGGCGAACGTCAGGCCCGCCAAATCGGCATTCAGATTGGCCAGCGTGTCGGTGAGCACGATGTTCGTGCCGGTCTGGCCGCCGATCGTCAGGCTGCCGGCGCCGGCGGGAATGCTCACGCTGAGCTTCTCTTGCGTATTCAGACCGGTCGAAGCCTCGATGGCGTCGACATCGCTGACCGTGATACCGCTGATGACGATGTTCTGGCTGGTGTCGGCGGGCGTGACCGGCTCTTGCGTGGTGAACGAAGTCTTGGCGGTGGTGACCACGGGCGCGTCGTCGACCGCGGTGACCGCGAGCGTGGCGACGGCCTGCTTGGTGAGATCGCTGAAGGGCGTGCTGCCGGCGGTGCCCGATTTAGTCAGATCGACGGTGCTGCCCGCCGCATCGCTGGTCTGGCCGGTGAAGGCGTCGTACGTTTCGTCCCAAGCGACAAACGATAGGGCCGGGGCCGGCCCCCATACCGCTTGGTTGGCGGCGGTGGAGTTGAAGTTCAAGTTCGGCAAGAAGCGCACCAGGTCGCTCGAATCGAGCAGCAAGGCCGCGCTACCAGCTGCCGGCGCGTCGAGCGCCGCCGAAAAGCCGGTCCAGGTGTTGCCGCCGTCGAGCGAGTACTGCCACTGTCCATTGTTGAACTGCGTGACCTGCGTCACGGCAATGCCGTACTGCCCGCCTTGGGCCTTGGTTTGCAGATTGACCACGTCGCTGGGCTGCTTAGCGCCGCCGGAGAGCGACTCCAGCATCTGCAATACCGTGCTGCCGGCGTTGCTCGCCTTCGGGAGGTCTTCGGCGATGGTCTGGAACGACACGCCGCTGGTCGCCAGCAGGACAGGCGCGTCGTTGTCGGGCGTGACGGGCAGGCTGGCCACAGCCGAGACCGCGCTGAACGGCAGCGAGCCGCTGGTGTCGCTCGCCACCGAGCTCAGGTTGACCGTCACCAGGTTCGTGGCGGTCGAGGCCGCGTCGGTCGTGCCGGTGATGGCATCGTAAGTCTGGTCCCAGGCGTAGAAGGTGAGCGCTGGGGCATTGACGCCCGTGCCGCTGAACTCGGGATTCGGCAAGAACCGCAAAAGGTCGCTGCCGTCGAGCAGCAGCGCCGTGCTGATGCTCGTCGCCGGGTTGATCGTGGTCCAATTCGCGCCGTTATTGAACGACACTTGCCACTGGCCGTTGGTGGTCTGAGTGAGGCCCGCCACAGCGATGCCTAGCTTGGCGGCGCTGCCGGCCTTGAGCGTGATGTCGCTGGCCAACGCCGTCGAAATGGCAAAGCCGGGGTCCGGAGCTTCGCCCTTCAGGCCGCTGCCGGCGTCCTCGGGAATGGCCGTCAGCAGCACCGCCTGCGACTTGAGCACCGGAGCGTCGTTGTCGGGCGTGACGGGCAACGTCACTTGGGCCGCTTGCGCGCTGAAGGGCAGCGAGCCGCTGGTGTCGCCCGCCACCGAGCTGAGGTTGACGGTCGTCAGCGCCGCTGAGGTCGATGCGGCATCGGTCTTGCCGGTGATCGTGTCGTAGGTCTGGTCCCAGGCGTAGAACGTGAAGCTGGGCGCATTGGTGCCTGTACCGCTCCATTCCTTGTTCGGCAAGAACCGCAGATAATCGCTGCCGTCCAAGAGCACCGCGGTCTGGATGCTGGTCGCCGGGTCGATCGTCGTGGGCCATGTTTGTCCGCCGTCGAACGACACCTGCCACTGGCCGTTGGCCGTCTGCGTGACGCCGGTGATGGCGATGCCCAGAGAGCCGCCCTCCGACTTGACCGTGATATAGCCGCGTAAGCCGGACGTGGCCGACGAAATCTGGAAGCCGGGGTCGGCCACCTCGCCTGGCAGGCCGCTGCCGGCGTCTTCGGGAATGGCCGTCAGGGCGATTTTTGTGGCCGACAGTGTGGGCGCGTCGTTGTCGGGCTTAACCGCCAAATTGGCTGTAAGCGACGTCGAGCTGAAAGGCAGCGAACCGCTGGTGTCGCTGGCCACCGAGCTGAGATCGACCGTTACCGGTGCCGCGGCCGTCGAGGCCAGGTCAATTTTGCCGGTGATGGCGTCGTAGGTCTGGTCCCAGGCCAAAAGCGAGATCGTTGGGGCGCTGGCGCCCGTGCCGCTCCATTCTTTGTTGGGCAAAAACCGGATGTAGTCGCTGCCGTCCAAGAGCAGCGCGTTGCTGAGAGTGGTGGACGATCCGATGGTCATCGGCCAGGTCTGGCCGCCGTCGAACGAGACCTGCCATTGGCCGTTCGTCGTCTGCGTGACGCCGGTCACGGCAACGCCCAGCTTGGCATCCTCGGCCTTGAGCGTAATGACGCCGCCAAAGCCGGCGGCCGCCGACGAAATCTGGAAGCCGGGATCGGGCAATTCTCCCTTGAGGCCGCTGCCCGCGTCCTCGCCAATCGCCGTCAGCGTGAGCGTGCTGCTCGAAAGCGTGGGAGCGTCGTTATCGGGCTGCACCGGCAGCGTGGCCACGGCCGAGCTGGCGCTGAACGGCAACGAGCCGCTGGTGTCGCTGGCCACCGAGCTGAGATCAACCTTCACCAGATTGGTGGCGGTTGAGGCAGCATCAATCTTGCCGGTGATGGCATCGTAGGTCTGGTCCCAGGCGTAGAACGTCAACGCCGGCGCGCTGGTGCCGACGCCGCTCCACTCTTTGTTGGGCAGGAACCGCAAATCATCGCTGCCATCCAACAACAGCGCTTGGGTCAGACCGATGCTGGTGGGGTCGATCGTGGTCCAGTTCACGCCGCCGTTGAACGACACCTGCCAACTGCCATTGGCGGTTTGCGTGACGCCGGTCACGGCAATGCCCAGCGCGGCGGCCTCGGCCTTGAGCTGAATGTCGCCCGCCAGGCCGTTGGCCACCGAAGAGATTTGGAAGCCGGGGTCGGCCGGCTCGCCGGGCAGTCCGCTGCCGGCGTCTTCGTGCAAGGGCGTCAGCGCGACCGTAGGCAAGGTCAATACTGGAGCATCGTTGTCGGGCTTGACCGGCAGAGTGGCAGTGGCCGCTAGCGAGCTAAACGGCAGCGAGCCGCTGGTGTCGCTGGCTACCGAGCTGAGATCGACCGTCACCAGATTTGCGGCCGTCGAGGCCGAGT
>DATFDL010000438.1:0-45274 GCA_035252155.1 Pirellulales bacterium
CCGGGGCCAAAAAACTCGACAAACTTGCCCACCACGCCGTGCTTGCGCAGCATCTGCGTGACCGTCAGCACCAGGTCGGTGGCCGTCGCGCCGGGCTGCAACGCGCCGGTCAGCTCAAAGCCCACCACCTGCGGCAAAAGCATGAACAGCGGCTGGCCGAGCATCACGGCTTCGGCTTCGATGCCGCCCACGCCCCAACCCACCACGCCCAGGCCGTTAATCATCGTGGTGTGGCTGTCGGTGCCCACCAGTGTGTCGGGAAACGCCACAGGCCCCTGGCCGTCGTCGCGCACAAAGACGCCTTTAGCCAGAAATTCCAGGTTCACCTGGTGCACGATACCCACCGCCGGCGGCACCACGCGAAAGTTGTCGAACGCCTTCTGACCCCAACGCAAAAATTCATACCGCTCGCGGTTACGCTCAAACTCCAGGTCGGAATTTTTTTCGAGGGCTTGCGGGTCGGCGAAAAAATCGACCTGCACCGAATGGTCGATCACCAAGTCGACGGGGATCAGCGGATTGATTTTTTTCGGATCGCCGCCCATCTGCCGCATGGCGTTGCGCATGGCGGCCAGGTCGACCACGGCCGGCACGCCCGTGAAGTCTTGCAGCACCACGCGGGCGGGTTTGAAGGGGATTTCGATTTCGGGCACGGCGTCGGCACGCCAACCCGCCACATCGCGCACGTGTTGCTCGGTGACCTGGTAGCCGTCGCACTGCCGCAAACAGGCTTCCAACAAGATGCGAATCGAAAAGGGGAGCTCGGCGATGCGAGACAAGCCGGCCTGCTCGAGCTTCGAAAGGCGGTAGATGGCCGCCTGCCCGTGCCCGGTGTTGAAGGTATCGCGTGCGCCAAAGGGGTCGCGTGATTGGTTGGCCATCTTGCAAGCACTCCGTCGTTGTCCGAGGATCGGGCGTGGCCCGGCGAGCGAAGGCCGGGCCGTCCGCGCCGGCAGTTTACCGCATCGGGCCGCGTTTGTCTGGGGGTTGTGCCGAGGGCGAGGATGGTGCCCATTGCGTGCTTTGATCGGTTTTGACGTTCAAAACCGGTAATGACGGCAACCGGCATGTGGCACAGCCGCCCTCGGCTGTGCATCGCCGACGCAGTCGGCGTCGCGGAACCAGCCGAGGGCGGCTGGTCCACATACCGATCAGAGTTTGACCGCTTCGGCTGGAAAAGTAGAGTTCCGATGCACCGGAAACCCATATCTTCTTCAGCAAAAGGCGAGTGGCCTTATGGCGGAAGTCTCGCAAGACAACCTGCTGGCCCGGCTGGCCGGCAAAGGCAATGGAACTGGGGCCGATCCGTGGAGTTCGTTGGTCGCCACCGAGCCGGAACCCGCCCGGCCGGCGACCAAGCCTTCGGACAAAGACAAAAAGCTCGATGAGCTGCTGGGCCGGGTGAAGCGGATCGTCGCCGGCGCGCCGGCCGAAGCGTCGCCGGGCGACCAAGCCGGCGGAACCGCCAGCACGGCCCAAGAATATCTGCCGCTCGAACCCGCCTCGCTTCGCGAAGCGGGCCTGGCCGAGGGGCTGGTCGAAGAGCTGATTCTGAAATTCTTGTTGGCCGCCTCCAGCGCCACCGGCCGCGAAACCGCCGAGCAAGTCAAGCTGCCCTTCAAGCTGATCGAAGAGCTGCTCCGCAGTCTCAAGAACGATCAATTGGTCGTTTATCGCGACACCGCGCCGATGAACGACTATCAATACCAGTTGACCGACCTGGGCCGCGAACGCGCCCGGCGATACACCGACCACTGTACCTACTTCGGCGCCGCACCGGTGCCGCTCGAACAATATATGCTGGCCGTCGAGGCCCAGTCGCTCACCCGCCAGCGCCCCACGCAGGCCGACCTGGAACGGGCGTTTGCTGACCTGCTGCTCAGCCGGCGGATGCTCAACCGACTGGGGCCGGCCATCAACTCGGGCCGCGGGCTCTTCTTATACGGGGCGCCGGGCAACGGCAAGTCGAGCATCGCCGAACGCGTCACACGAGCCTTCGGCAGCCACATTTGGATTCCGCGGGCCATCGGTGTCGAAGGCGAAATCTTGCGGCTCTTCGACGCCAGCAACCACGAGGAAGCTCCACTCGAACGAAACGACGGGCTGATCGACAGCCGCCAGATCGACAAACGCTGGGTGCGCATCAAGCGGCCCACCATCGTGGTCGGCGGCGAGCTGACGATGGCCTCGCTCGAAGTCACGCTCAACACGTCGACCAACATCAGCGAAGCCCCGCTGCAGCTCAAGAGCAACTGCGGCACGCTGGTGATCGACGACTTTGGCCGCCAGCGCATGACCACCGACGAGCTGCTCAACCGCTGGATCGTGCCGCTGGAAAAACGCTACGACTTCCTGAACCTGCCCAACGGCAAAAAGGTACAGGTGCCGTTCGATCAGTTGATTGTGTTCTCGACGAACCTCGAACCGAAAGACCTGGTCGACGACGCGTTTCTGCGGCGAATTCCCTACAAGATCGACGTGGTCGACCCCACCGAGGAAGAATTCCGGCAGCTCTTCAAAAACCTGGCGCCGAAGATGGGATTCGAGTATTGCGATGAGTCGGTCAGCTATCTCATCCGCACCCACTACGCCGACCGGCCGCTGCGCTGCTGCCATCCGCGCGACTTGTTGTTGCAGATCAAGAACCTCTGCAACTTCCAGAACCAGCCGCCGACGATGTCGCCCGAAAATTTTGACTTCGCCGTCGAGAACTACTTCGCCGTCATGTAGAACGGAATGAATTCCGTTCTACCGGGATCGCTTCGCGGGCGGGTCTTTCAGCTTGTCGTGAAAGACCTTGTTCAGCTTCTGCACTTTCGGATTGATGACGGCCCGGCAATAGGCTTGGCTCTTGTGGGTCTCGAAATAGTCCTGGTGGTAAGGCTCGGCCGGATAGAAGGCGCTGAACTTGGTGATCTCGGTCACAATCGGCTTGCGGAAGGCGTGCTCGGCGTCGAGCTGCTTCTTGTACTGCTCAGCCAGATTTTTTTGTTCTTCGTTATGATAGAAAATCGCCGAGCGGTACTGCGTGCCGAAGTCGGCACCTTGCTGGTTGAGCGTCGTTGGGTCGTGAGTCTTCCAAAAAACTTCGAGTAGCTCGTCGTAGGCAATCACTTTGGGGTCGTAGCTGATCTGGATCGCTTCAGCATGCCCGGTCTGGCCGCTGCAGACTTGCTCGTAAGTCGGGTTTTTGACCTCGCCGCCGCTGTATCCCGAGACGACGTCGTGGACGCCCTTCAGCCGTTCAAAGACCGCCTCGGTACACCAAAAACAGCCGCCCGCGAAGGTGGCCTTCTCCAGTTCGGCTGGTTCGGCGTCGGTCGCCGCCGCAGTGGATGATTCGGGATTTGACATGGGATTCTTTTTCTCACGAGGTCCTTTGGCCCCAGCGACACTGACGACGGCTGCCAAAGCCGCGGCCGTCAAGGCGGCCGCGGGCATCGCCGCCGAGAAAAGTTTCATCAAGGTCATGGTACGCCTCAAGGAGCGACACAAGGTAATTGGTTCAATCAAACACGACAATGTCCCAGCCGACGTCTGTAGGGAACGCCCCCTGTGGCGCTCCGCGAATTGCGGGGTGGACGTCGCGCCGCCCCTCCGCGGAACTACAGAAATCCGACGCCGTTACGCGCGCCCCTATTCTACGACTTGAACGTAGATCTTGCCAACACTGGCGGGCAATCCGGTTTGCCAAAACCGCGTCGCCCCGTCAGAATCGAACATCCCGCCCGGAAAAACTACTCGCTTCTCGCCCTAAACTTGGCTCCGCTGACGTCTGACCCCCGACCTCTGACCTCTCTCGTACTGGGCACGGCCAACCGCAAAAAAGGGCTCGAGCTGGCCGAGCTCCTCGCGCCGCTGGGAATCGAAGTGCGCACGCTGGCCGACTGCCCGGAAGCGATTGCGGTGGCCGAAACGGGCGATACGTTTGCCGCCAACGCGGCGCTGAAGGCCACGCTGCAAGCCAGTCATCTGGGCCAATGGGTGTTGGCCGACGATAGCGGGCTGTGTGTCGACGCCCTCGATGGCCGGCCGGGCGTTTATTCCGCTCGCTATGCCGGCCCCGAAGCCGACGACGCTCAAAACAACCGCCGCCTGCTGGAAGAGCTGGCCGACACGCCGCTCGACCACCGCACCGCGCACTACGTGTGCCACGCCACGCTGGCCGATCCCAGCGGCGCCGTCCGCGCCGAAGCCGAGGAATACTGCCATGGCCGCATACTAGATGATTACCACGGACAAGGCGGTTTTGGCTATGATCCGTTGTTCGAGATCATCGAGTACCACCGTACTTTCGGCGAGCTGAGCCCGGCGGTGAAAGCGTGTTTGAGCCACCGCGCCCGTGCCCTGCGCAAGCTCTTGCCGGAAATCCAGCGGTTGATGACCCCGCGCGGGTTTTCGGGTACGGCATAGATATTCGTGAATCGCAGGGTGCCACGGCATCCGTCGCGGCGCGTGTTGCGTCGCAAAAAACGCAAGCGCAGCCGCCGCGACGGACGCCGTGCCGGGTTGATCCCGTGAGTGAGCCTGGTTCCTGCCCAGCACGGCGTCCGCCGCGGCGATTGATGTCGCGCCCGAGATCGACGCCGCGAGCGCCGCGACGGATGCCGTGGCACCCCGCATGATGTGTCATCCAGGGTCCGCTGCGCTAGGGCGCGAAAAACCGCCGCTCAAGCTCGCGCTTGCCGGTGTCGCTGTAGAACTTTACCAACTCGACGCGGAGCCGCCGCGGAGTGAGCTTGCCTTGTCGCCGTGCTTGATAGAGCGCGGCATGCCGCCGCTGAAAACGCTCGACGGTCGCCACCTCGCCGGCCGCTACGCCCTGGCGCGCCAGCGCGTCGGCCGGCTCGTCGAGCAAGCTCTCACGCGCGTCGAGAAATTGGCGGCTGGCGCCAAACGCGATCTCGTCGAGCGTCTCGACCACCGCCGCCGCCTTGGCCGCCGAGACCAGGTCGGTCTGCGTGTTGACGCGGGCCGCCCGGGCCAAGGCCTCGGCCAACAAGGCGTTGCCGCGCGACGCCTCGGCCAGCTTCAACCGCAGCGACTGAAACAAATCGGGCGACGGCACCAGCGTCTGCGTGGCCAAAAGATGCGCGAAGTGATCGAACACCGCCTCTTCCACTTCACGGCGCGGATCGTACATCGGCTCGCGCCGCCCCACCAGCCGAAGTTTGGTCGAAAACATCGCCCCGGTCGGCGAAATAAAGTCGTCGTCCATCGACAATCCGAGCTTGGCCAGATTTTCCAAGGTCTTTCCGCCGGCGGGATGCTCCGGGATGGGAAAGAACTCTTCGCGCGGCGACGTCGTCTGCAACGCGCAGAGCAAGAGCAGCCCGGCACAATACGTCTCGATCTTTTTGCCCACGAGCGGCTGATTCCGCAAGCCGAGCACTCCGTCGAGGCGAAAATTCAGATCGAACAGCGACTCATTGCCGATCACGTCGTGGGCGGCCTGTCCCATCGCAGCCGCGGTGGCCGGGTCGGCATGCCGGAGAAAGCAATAGTTCAACGACCTCAAGACATAGGTCTCGACGTTGGCCGCGGGAATGCGTCGACCGCGTTCGGGCAGGTCGACCAGCACCATCCGCTGGACGCCGTCGCTGCCGCGGGCCAACGTCACCACGCCCACGTGCGTAAACAAGCCCGGCGTCAAGTCGGTGAATTGATTGTACGGCGAGGGATTGCGCATCAGCAGCCAATCGCCGGGCTGCACGTCGAACGACCCAATGCGGTAGCTCGTTTCGCTGACGCCTTCGCGCACGAGGAGATCGAGCCACCGCGTCAGCTCGGCGTGCCGCCGCGCCAAATCCCCCCGCAGCCGGGACGCTGCGATGCGGCTCAGCGCGGCACGCAACTTGCGCGGTGTTACCGGTGGATCGGGCAGCGTCTCGATAGGGTCGGGCCAGGGTTCTTGCGGCAGGCCGATGCGGCGGATCGTTTCGGCCGCGGAGATGGCCAGGGCGGGATCACGCGCGGCCTGTTCCAGCACCGTGACCAGCAGCGGCAGCACGGAAGTCTCGCCCGTGGCCGCGACCAATTGCAAAACTTTTTGTTGCAGCGCGGGTTCGACGGTTGGAGCGCGGCCGCCCGTCGGCGTCGCCCAGCAAAGCTGTGCGGCCAGGAAGGCGCCTACGCTGCTGCGTTCGAGCATCAAACGTTCGAGCAATCGCCCGGCATCGGCGGGCCGGGAAACCAATCGCGGCGTGGCCGCGCCCAGCGCGTCGACTTGCAGATAGCGCAGCCTGCCCGAAAGGTCGGTCAGGCGACTGACGGCTTGCAAATAGGCACACAGGGCATCGTGCCTCGTCTGGTCGGCCGGCGACTCGACAAACCGCCGCCGCACGTCGAGCGTGTCGTCGAGCAGCCGATCGACCTGGTTTTTGGCGGAGAGTAGTTGGCCGACCGACTCCAGCAGCGCCTGGTTCGTCGCCGGGGGCGACTGCGTCAGTTGCAGGCACCACAACTCGACCGCTTCGGCCGCCTTGTCCAGGCGGGCGTTCGACGGTTTTGCAAACTCCGCGGCCTGCCGAGGGGTCGAACGTTCAAGCTCCGCCAGCCACAGCCGCAACGATTCGGCCGGCGTCGCGGCGCGCGCCTGCCCAGCGACGGCCCCGCCGAGCCATAACAGAAGCAACGAGAAGGAGAAGTGGGTCTTCAATGCCGCTCAAGACAAACTCAAAGGTGTATGAAGTTGCGTGAGAGGCGAGTGCTAGAGCATCGCGCACATCAAGTATAGCACCGCGAAGCCGATCAACATGAAACCGCCGATCCAGGCCGCCATCCGCAACGCCCCTTGAAGAATTGGCGCCGGCAGCTCGTGCCGCGTGGCCGAATAGACCAGACTCACCACCACGATCAGAGGCAAGGCAAACCAAAGCTCGTTGATTCGGGCAAAGACGAGCGATGCGCCGACAAGTTGCGACCAATCGTTCATGCCGAGTCCTCTTTACGTTTGTCGCTCTCGCCGCCGGAGTCATCGTCCTCCTTTTTGGCGGGAGCGGGCGCCGAGTAAGCCGGCCCTCCCCAGGCGTCGTAGATGGCCAGCACGTTCAGCAGCCCGGCGATCATCGTGTAGACCGTACCTAGCTCCCAGTAACGGTGCAACCGCTTTTGGATTCGATCGAGCTCGTCTTCCGGGCCTCTGACATCGGCGCTCACTTGGGGCGGCGCCATATATTGTTGGCCGAAAACCTTGAACGGCTTGGCACGGGTGGCCTGCACGGCGGCGGGTAGCGCGGCCGGCGCCATCCACATCTGACAAAGAAACGGCAGCCGGCGGTCGGGCGGACGCCATGAGGCATAGACCACGCGCCCCTCGCCCAAGTACAGCCCGTAGCCAAATGTGCCCATGATGCAGACAAAGAACAAAACGGCCTTATGCCTGCGTCCCTGATACCAATGGCCCAAGCCGGGCAGCAGCCAGGCCAGAAACGCCGCCTGAAGCGGGTCTTTCAGGTCGATCTCCAGATGCTCTTCCGGGTCTTGGGTCGTCGCCTCGGGCGAGGCCGCTGGCTTAGGCATAGCTGGGGCAACACTCCGTGAAATTTGCCGGCACCTTCACCCGCCGACCGAAAAACCCATGGACCCCTCCATTCTATCCGGCATGGCCGGCAACGCCAGATCAACCGTCACTCCGGGAATTGTCTGCCGAAACCGCCCTTTTTCGCCGATCGTTGAATCTTCGCCACGCGGTGTTCCGATGCAGCTTTAAGGCATCGGCAAAGCTTGCCCAGGCCGGCGAGTCGCGGCTAGTGAACCCCGAAAGAGGAGAATCAAGCGTGGCAAAGGCGAAGAAGTCGGCAGTGGTCACTCTCGAACGGCGGCGCGGCAAATCGGCCGAGCGGCGCAAAGACGACCGCCGCCAGAGCGAGCAACCGGTGGAAGTCGAACGGCGGCAGCTTCAGCGGCGCGAAAAGGTGAGTCGGCGGCGTCAGATCGACCCGACCACCTGCGAGCGCGAATACACGCCCGAAGAGGTCGAGTTCATGAACGCCATGGACGAATACAAGCGCACGAGCGGCCGAATGTTCCCCACCTGCAGCGAGGTGCTGGAAGTGATCCGTGGCCTGGGTTACGCCAAGGCCGGCGGGCAGGCGCCGCCGCCGCCACCCGAGCCGGCCGTCGACGACGACGAATCAAGGTTCGACGAGGGTTCAGGGTTCAGGGTTCAGGGTTCAGCATCCTAGTGCAAGCGTCGTCCCATGCGGCCCAGGTAGGATGGCCTTCCAGGCCGTCTACTTCATGCGGGACGGCCTCGAAGGCCATCCTCCACGAACCGATTTGTTCTCCGCCCGGTGACTGGGGCAAAGCCTTGGCGATGCCCCGGCTCGTTCGATTTTGGCCATGCGCCGCGATACAATGAGCGGCGAACGTATGCCAACGTCCAAGGGCCGCCGCCATGTGGAACGCTTTCCGTCGGATAACCTCGCTAGTTCATCCCGTCCGTCCTCGATCGTCGATGGACGACCTTGGAAGTCCGTTCTACGCCGCCGCTTTTCGGCCATGGTGGGCTCTTTTGGTGTTCACGGCGCTGATCGCATTGCCCGTTGCCGCGGCGGCCGAAGAACGAGCCTCGCCGTCCCCGGCCAAGCTTAGCGACAAGTGGAGCACGAAAGTCCACCTGCCCGCGTATTCGTATCCCAACAATGACATTCCCTCGGGCGAGTGCCGCGCCTGGATCGAGCAAGGTTGGCTGGTCGTCGAGCGCCGCACTGATCAAGACGAGCTCGAATGGAAGATCGTGCTGGCCAAGGCCGTCGGTGACGAGCCGCCGCAAATCGATGCGAGTCGTCCCGGCGCGTTGCGGGTGAGCTTTCGCAGTGGGCGCTACTTCATTCGCGACGAGTTTGGCGAATTCCGCTGCCTGCGCGAGCCGAAGCAACCCGACGACGTTTGGCCTCGGATCGACCTGCCCGAGCGCGATCCGGGGGAGCTTTGGGGTTCGGCCGGCGGCGGGAAGATGGTTGGCAAGATGGTCAAAGGGTGGTTCATCGTCGCAGCCGGCCCGACGGACGGCGCCGCCGACTGCCTGGTGCGGCTCAACCACGTGGAGATGCGAAAAGGCGGGACGATGTTTTCTGGCGGCAGGGTAGCCAATCGGATCACGGACGGCGATACCAATCTCATGGACGATGGCGAACTGCTGGTCGGCCAGCGGCTCGAAAACTGGGTAGCCGTGATAACGCTCGCGCGCATTGATCTGCGAAAAAAACTTCCCGGCTCGCCCGCTCCGAAGCTCACCGGAACTTGGCTCAACACGGGCGGCGAAGAATTAAGTTGGAACGACCTGAAGGGCAACGCGGTGCTGCTGGTCTTTTTCAACTTGGGCTTCCAGCCGTCATTTACCGAACGTCTGCCGGAGATGAAAGCGCTGGATGAGTTCTACGACAAGGGGCTGGTCATTGTGGGCGTACATTCGCGATCGTCTGCGGAAGAAGGCGAGCAGCGCGTCGAGAAAGCGGGCCCAAAACTAAAGTTCCCCGTGCTGGTCGACGAATACGACACCGAAAACCGCTACGGCGTCGAAGACATGCCGAGCTATTTTCTGATCGACCGCGAAGGAAAAATCGTGTGGGCCAACCTGCCCACGCTGCCGCCACGGGCCGAAATCGAAAAACTCTTGCCCGGCAAGGATGACTGAACGGCCATCATCGGAAATCAGCCCCGCTATTGATCGCACGAGATCGCGACTGCTCATCGAGACCGTTGTCGGTTTTGTTTATCAATACCGATCAGAGCTCATCGCCGACGTTGAATGTCAAAACCGTTCAGACGGCCCCGACGCGAGAATCGCATCGCCGGGGCTGGGGTTTCCGAACTGAAAAGCCGTTGACACGCCGGTTGATTTCGGCGGGGCGCCTCGCTGGCGAGCCTGTTCCGTGGCCTTGGCATCCACCTCCGACTTGCCGCACTGGCAGCACACGCGATCGACGACACAATTGTAGCTGGGTACCTTCTTCGCGACCGGGATCTTCACCAAAGTTTTTCGGGTGTGCACTTTACAGAGGCAGTGCGGCCGCCATTGCAGCACCTTGCGGCACCCGAACCAACTCTTGCAGTCGGGCACCCATTTTTTGCCCGTAATCTCGCTCACGCCCGGCAAACAGTAGTCGTCGTGATCGACATCATATTCGTAGGTGGTGGCTTCCTTCATTTCGCAAACCAGCCGGCAGACTTTCCTGAAGTTACAGCACCCGCAGTTCGCGCAGCGAGGGCGCGAGGGTTCATCCGCGGCCGCGACCAGCACCAGGACCGTCAGAATCGGCAGCACTGCGATACTCGATGCCTTCATGCCCGGCCGTTCTTTCGCCACGATATGGAAGTGCTGGTAAAATCCACAGAAACGAACCTATCGGCTTCTATCGGCGCTACTTGCCACGGAATCAATTCCGAACCGGCGACGCGGTTTGAACAACCGGCAAATCTTGCCCGAGTTACGCCGTTTCAGTCGTTAAAAACGGTCTAGTTGGCATATGCCACAAAGATTGCCTGATCGTTCCGCCGATGAAAAGCCGCAAGGGGGACGTTTTCGGGCCTCAACTGCGCAACCGTTGCAGACGGAGCCGGCGGCAAAGTTGGGTCTGGGCGTGCCACGGCCTGCTGACCGACTTGGACCAGCCAGCGTTTTTCGCCGTATTCGGCGTGACCACGGCCAGACCCCCGTAACCGTGCATTGCCGTCAGGTGGCCGGATGGTTGGGTGTTCGGGAAAAAGTCGGGGTTCCGTGGCGGTGCGTCACGCCTTGTCGCACGGTTTGCTCGCGATTCTCTTGTGTGCCGGGCGCGCCGCCGAGGCGCAAACTCCCCAAGCCTCCGTTGATGATGCCATCCCGCAGCGCAGCACCGTTCCTCCGCGAGCGAAGGCCTTCGCCGTCGCACGTCGCCAGCCGGCGGCCAATTTCCAAGGCCCTGACAACGACCTCGAACTTCGGCTGCGTGAAATTGAGCAGCAGTTCGAAGAACAGCAGGTTGAACTCGAATCGCTGAAACAACGTTTACAGGAGGTGCAACAGCCGCCAACCCCCGCCCCGACAGGTCCCCCGCCTCGCTACCGCATCGGCAGCAATCTGAACATGTACGGCGCCTGGAACAACGGCTTGGAGTTCCGAACGCCGAACCGCGACTTTTACTTTCACGTCGGCGGCCGAACGCAGCTCGATAGCGTGGCGTTGAATGGTCCGGCGAGCGGATTAGTCAACACCTCGCCCAACAGCGCTCAATTTCAAGACGCCGTCGATTTCCGTCGTGTGCGTTTGCGCGCGGAAGGCAGCATGTATGAGCTCTTCGATTGGGTGACCGAAATCAATTTCGTCAATACCGCGTCGATGCAGGACCCCACAGCGTCGTCTCCCCAGGTGCCAGCCGGGGGCATCGGCAATCAAGGCTCCAACGCACAACTTCTGCAGAACCGGACGTTCAACATCATCAATCCGACCGACCTATGGTTCAACTTCCGTCGCGTGCCACTGCTGGGCAACGTGCAGATCGGCAATGAGAAAGAGCCCTTCGGCCTCGAGCGCCTCGAAAGCAGCCGCTACCTCGATTTCATGGAGCGAAACTTCGCGAACGACGCCTTCATCTCGCCCTCGGCCAACGGTTTCGCACCGGGCGTCATGGCCTGGAACTGGGCTGAAAACCGCCGCATGACTTATGCCCTGGGCATCTTTAAAAATGTGACCAACGGAAACGTCTTTAATATCGGCGACGGGCAGGGTGAATGGGCCGGCCGCATTACGTATCTGCCCTGGTACGACGAGCCCGCCAACGGCCGCAACTTCATGCACGTGGGTGTCGGCGTTTGCCAGCGGGGGATCGATAACGGGCTGATTCGGTATCGCACTCGCGGCGATCTGCGCAACGGTCCCGACGCGCTGCTGACCGCTTGGGCCGACACCAACTACATCGGCGGCCAATACCAGATGATCGTCAACCCCGAGTTCATGTATCAGCGCGGGCCGTTGTTCGTGCAGGCCGAATACATGGGCAACTGGACGACCGACGCCGTCGCGTTTCCCGCCGGAACCGGGAGCAACGGCGCACCGCCCAACGGCGATCCGCACAGCGTCGCTGGCGCCACGAATCTCGGCTCGCTCTATTACTGGGGCGGCTATTGCCAGGTGATGTACTTCCTGACCGGCGAGCACCGCATCTACGACTATCAAAAGGGACTGGTGGGCCGCGTGATCCCGCTCGAAAATGCCTTTTGGGTTCGCGGACGCAACGGCCGTCGCATCTTCGGCACGGGCGCCTGGCAAGTCGGCTATCGCCTCAACTACCTCGATCTGAACCAAAGGGGCGTCAACGGCGGCACGCTGATCGGCAACACCCTTGGTTTGAATTGGTTTTTCAACCCCAACAGCAAGCTGCAGTTCAACTTCGATGTTATGCAGCGCAACGCTCGCAGCACCACGGCGAACGACCGCATCAACAGCCCCGGCACCGGCGTGACGGGCTTTATCTACGGTTTCGGGATGCGCTTCGCCGCCGACTTTTAAGGGGGCCAAGGGAAAACAACTTCGAGCTAAACGGTTCTGTAGGGAGCGCCCTCCGTGGCGCTCCGTTGGGGGCGGCGCCGGGCTGTATCGCGTTTCACGGAACGCCCTAACGCGGCCTTCGGCCGCAACCAATTAAACGGTTCGTTGCGATGGCGAGTCGGAGGGAGAACCAACAGGTGACGCGGGGAAGTACCGGTGGCCTCTTCTCTGTTGGTTGGTTTACCTGCGATCGAAGGATGGCGGGGGAAACATGCATTTGGGTGGATGCTTCACCCCGTCACCCACCGCGATCATGTCAGGGCGGCCGCGCCCGATTGCAAGGATCAGAGAAGAGGCCACCGGTACTCCCCAACCACCAAGCGGGCCGTTCGCGGCCTTAAATCTTCGCGGGGCACAAAGAAATGGGCCGTTAGTAGGTACAGAGGGCGTTCCCTACAGATGTCGCCGCTCAGGCCGAAGTTCCGCCGCCGTAATCCGGCGTCCACCAACCCGGCCGGTCTTCACGGCTGCCGTCGGAAGGCAAAAACCCGCGCCATTTAGGAACCGACTTTTCAGCAGGAGGCATGGGGTGAAGCGCCTGGCCCGGTGGGCAGGCGGGCATCGCCGGTGGAACGGGCAAAGCGCCGTCGGGACGTGGCGCGGCGATCATCTCGGGCGGGCCGGGCAGACGGCCGGCGGCGGGAGGAACGGGCCGCGGTGTCGCAATGACCTCGGGCGGCCCGCCAGCGCCGAGATTCGGCGGGATTCCAGGCCGCTGGTTTTGCACCATCTGGCCGAAGGGCTGACTGCGCGGCCCAAGCGGCGCCCGAACCGAATACGGCGGTCGGCCTCCGGTCTGCGGCAGATTCGCGGCGGGCCGTTGCTCGGCGCCATACCGAACGCCGGCCGGGAACATCACCCGCCCAGCTAGCCTAGACGTCTGACTACACCCTAGTTGCGCGCCGCTGGCGGCAACGGCAAGCAGCACCGTGCCAAGCCGGCAAACCATCGAACGGCTCGATTCAGTTGAAGAGGTTGGCGCAAATTACGAAATCGCGCCGGTGGTTATCGGCTGAACGTGGTGGAGAAGATGAGAAAAAACTGTGCTGGCGCAAGCGCGCCAAAACATTATCGGCCGCCAGTTCTGCCGGAGCGGTGTCAGCCGAAGAAGCTCTCGTAACCGTCGTGGCTGCCGATCCAGAACCACGTCACGGTATTTCCCTCCAAAAACGCCGACTGCGCGGTAGCCCAGCGTCACTCTAACCGACCAGACGCTTTCCTCCTGGTTGATGCACTTGAAGTGCAACGAGGGGTGAAAAGGATTTGCCGCCCAAAGGCGGTAGGCCTTTTGCGCGGCGCGCCGGACCGATTCGTCCCAACGAACGGTACGCTTCCCAAAAAGAAGGAACCGTGTTCGAGTTCATAGCTGGTCGAGGTCAAGCGGTTCGGCTTGGCCCCGTGCGATTGCCTCTTTCACGCGTTGCGCCTCGGCGGCGAGCTGAGGCTGCGTCCGCTTGAACCGGGCCTCCCACGCACGCTCGTCTTGAAGTTCGACAATGTATCCTCGCAAGTGCTCGACCGCTTCCTCTTGCGCCGGCTCCGGCAACGATTCCAACATCTTTATTGCCGTGGCAATCACGGTCGAAGACATAGGCGTTTCCTCCACTCTTGGAGAACGATGAGCTTGCTCGAATCCATTTTTAAGGCGCGGATGCTTGCTCGGCAAACGGTTCAGTTACACTCAGTTCCGAACATCCGGCGTGATGGCATTCTACCCGATTTGGATGGCAATGGCTCGGCCCTGCGGCTCGGCATCATGGGCCCCTACTGCTGCCGTCAGAGGGCGGGGTGGGAACCTGGCGGCGGAGCGAGCTCAAACAGTCGCTGAAACTCGCGCTCCTCGAAGCCCTGGTAATCAGTGTCGATCACAATGCCGGGGTGTGCCCGGCGCAAACTGTCGATTGCCTGGCGTAAGCGATCGAGGCCACTGGAAGGAACAACCAGGGGTTGGCCGTCGTCGAGCACAATGGAGCAAGAAACGTCATTGTCTGTGTATTCTTCCATGACGTGCGTGATGTGCAGCCGTTTTAAATTCTTTAGCGCGGCGAGCGATTCGAGACCCTCCGCTGTCAACGTGTCTTCGTCAATGGCCAGTTCTCGCAGCGATTCCACAGAGGCCAAGCTGGCCAAGCCGGTTGCACTGACGCCGGTTTGGGCAAGGCAAAGGGACTTGAGGCGCGGACAGTCAGCAAGGCGACCGAGATCGGCATCGCCGCCCGGTAGTTGAGTGAGATCAAGGGCCTCGAGCTGCGGCAGTGCCGGCAGCGGGGCGAGCCCGCCGGGCATACATTGAATCCTAAGCGACTTCAACTTCTTCAAGCCCGCGATGGACGCCAGGTCGACGGTACTGACTTGCCATGTCGTCAACAAGAGATGCTCGAGCCGAGGGAGCTTTGCAAGCGCCGCAAGACCATCGTGCGGGTCGATTTCACTGCGAACATCCAGCGTCAGCGCCTTTAAGTTGGTAAGCCCGGCCAAGGGATCGAGATCGCCCGGGCCGGCCAGCGAGACGCTGACGCCCAGGCGCTCCAGCTCAGCGAGCTTGCCGACGGCGGCGAGGATCGCAAGCTGGTCGTACATCCGGCAACGCATGCGCAGCGTTCGCAATTGTCGCATCTCGCCGAGCACAACTTCAGCTTCCGGTATCAGCTCGGGTTGGACTTCGAGATAGCGAAGTTGCGGAGATTTGGCAAGCCTCTTCAAAAACTCCACTTCGTTTTCCCTCGTCACGTCCCGAATGTAAGCACCCACGATGCGCCGTCGCAGACGACCGGCGCCGAAAAGGTCAAGCCATGCCGGCCCCCGACCCTTGAGATAAACTACTCCGTCGCTGGGTTGCACTCGCGCAATCAATTTGTCTTCCTCCTGGGCCCGCTGCCGCGCATTGACGAACCATGCGCACACCACGGCGACCAAGGCCACGCCGGCCAGCATGGTTCGCAAACTCCAGCGCAGCCGTAGCGGATAACGCCCCAGGAGCTGTTCACTCGTCACCGCGATCATCGCCAAGAGGACTGTCCAAATTACGCAATTGCCTGCCAGCGCCGCCACGCTAAAGTGCCACTGAGAGGCGCTCCGCCAAGAGATAGCGAGGTAACTTTGCCAATACCAAATCAGCGGCCAGCCACAGGAATGTGGCTGGGGCTGGCGAGGGCCGACATCGGAGCTCAAGTTTGCCAGTACCGTGAGGGCCGCGCCAAGCGACAACGCAAACACGGTAACGGCTCGCGGACGCCACGCCGACCTAGGCCAACACCGCCGCGTTAGCCATTCGCCAAAGAGCAGCACAACTGCCAGCATGGCCAGCCACAGCGCCGCATCGGCGGCAAGGTGCGCGGCGCTATACCGCGCCACGACCCAGCGGATTTGGACGGGGTTTGTCATGGGCACGGCACGAACCACCGGGCTTCGCCAATACCACGTGAAAGGCCAGCCGCATGCGCGTTCTAGAGTAGCCCCCCACAAGACTTTTCCGATGTCATCAGCGGCCAGCGGTTCGGACGACAAGTTGGCCACGGCGATGCAGGCCGCGATGGCAAGTACAACGATGATCGTTGCCGGTCGAGTGAGATGCAGAAAGAAAGCTTTGGTCCGGGAATCCACGATGCATCGCCGTCGTCGTCGCCTTTGTCATTAGGGGTCCGACCTCTGATTATCTGCCGTGCCGACCGCGCTTGGCAAGTCAAGGGAAAATGGGGCGTTGCTACATGCTCACAGTGAGGGCTACAAAGCTTGCATTTTGCCATCGGGGCGGTAATTTGCTGTTGGGTGGCCAGCCATCCTGAGGCGGAATCGCGTCGTTGAGGCGTCGTCCACTGCGTCCGATTCACTACTGCGGTGTGAACGTGTCTTCTCAACCCGACTACCCAGGCGCATCGCAGCCGCGCGTTGACCACGCGGCTGCGGCGGCGACTTTCACGCATCGACCGGCGGACACAGCTGAAGCAGAAACGGTCGGCCGAAGCGACGAGTTCTCGACGGCCAAGCTGCCCGAAGGCCGCACGTTCGGCGATTACGAATTGCTCGCGGAAATTGCGCGCGGGGGTATGGGCGTTGTCTTCAAAGCACAGCAACGACGGCTCAACCGCACAGTGGCCGTCAAAATGATCCTCGCCGGAGAGCTGGCCGATCAGAACGATGTGCAGCGCTTCTTGAGCGAAGCCGAGGCGGCCGCCGGCCTCGACCATCCGGGCATTGTGCCGGTCTACGAGTCGGGCGAGATCAATGGTCAGCACTATTTTTCGATGGGGTTTGTCGACGGGCAGAGCCTGGCTGCGGTGCTGTCCGGCGGTCCCCTGCCTCCGCGTCACGCCTCCGAGCTCGTGGCGCAGGTCGCCGAGGCGGTTGATTATGCCCACCAGCGCGGCGTGATCCATCGCGACTTGAAGCCCGGCAACATCTTGCTCGACCGAGAGGGCCATCCGCGCGTGACCGACTTCGGCCTGGCCAAACGCGTCGCCGGCGATAGCGGGCTGACGCGCACCGGCCAGGCACTCGGTACCCCGAGTTACATGCCGCCCGAACAAGCTTCGGGCAAGTTGGAAGCGATCGGCCGCGCGGCCGACGTGTATGCGCTAGGCGCCGTGCTCTATGCGGCACTCACCGGTCGCCCACCCTTTCAGGCCGCCACGCCTCTGGACACCATCCTACAAGTTCTTGAACAAGAGCCGGTCGCCCCGCGCCAGTTGAATGCCGGCGTACCACGCGACTTGGAAACGGTCACACTCAAGTGCCTCGAGAAAGAACCTCACAAGCGCTACGCCACGGCACGCGACCTGGCCGACGAGCTGGGGCGGTTCTCGCGCGGCGAACCGATTCATGCCCGGCCTGTCGGTCGATCAGAGCGCGCTTGGCGCTGGTGCTGCCGAAAACCGGTTATGGCAGCTCTGATTGCCGCGGTCTGCATCACACTCGTGGCCGGCACGGCGACGTCCACCTACTTCGCGATCGAAGCGAACCGGCGCGCCGGCGACGCCGAGACCAGCGCCCTCGTCGCCCAAAACGCGCAGCGGGCCGAGGCGGAGCAGCTCGCGCGCGCACGCTCCGCGCTGGCTGCCGAAACACGGGCCAAGGAGGCCGAATCGCAGGCCCGAGCGGCGCAGACGACTGCCAAGAACGAGGCCCGCGCGGCGATCAACCGGTATGTCGACACCGTGTTCGAATCGCAACTCTTGAAGGACGATCGTTTTCAGCCGCTGCGCAAAAAATTGCTGTCCGACGCGCTCGGCTACTACAAGACGTTTATCGAATCGCACGAACACGACACCACCGAGCGCCGCGAACTGGCCGAAGTGCTGCGCCGCGTCGGCTCGATCAGCAGAGACACCGGCTCGTTGAGCGACGCGGTGGCGGCCTACAGCCGGGCGGCCGAGCTGTATCAACAAATCAGCGCCGAAGAACCGTCGGTGCCGGGCTATCGAAACGAGGTGGCCGTCATCTACAACAGCATTGGCGTGCTTCATAAAAACTCCGGCGAGAAATCGGCGGCGGAGGCACTCTACCTTCGCTCCCGCGAAATCAGCGAGAAGCTCGTCGCGGAGTACCCCTCGAACGCGGAATACCGGAGCAACCTGGCCTACACCTGCCACAATCTGGCGATGCTCGAAACGGAACGTGGCGAGCCGGATGCCGCGCGGGCCAACTTCGGGCGGGCCATCGAAATCGACGAGAAGCTGGTCGCGCAGTTTCCCCAGGTCGCCGATTATCGTTGCGATCTGGCAAGACACTATCACAGCCTCGGCTGCCTGCAGCGAGACCACGGCCCGCGCACGGCGGCGCGGGCGAACTTCCAACATGCGATCGAGATTGCCGAGAAACTTGTCGACGAGCAGCCCGGAAACCCGGAATACCACTTCGATCTGGCCAACATCTGCTACAGCTTCGGCCTGCTCGATCTCTACGGCGGCGAGCGCGAAGCGGCACGTGCGAGTTTTCTACGCGCCATCAAGATCGCAAAGAACCTGGCCGCACAGCATCCGACAGTCGCGGCGTTTCGCGCCGAGCTGGCGGGCAGTTACCTCGCTAGTCTCGGCCAACTCGAAAGTGCATCCGGCCAAAGGGAGGCCGCGCGGGCCACCCTCCAGCGCGCCCTTGAGACGGCCGAAAAGCTGGTCGCCGACGATCCTGCCGTGTTGACCTATCGCCATATTCTGGCGGCAAGGTGTCTCGATCTCGCGCGGCTGCAAGTTGCCGGCGGCGAACTCGCGGCCGCACGGGCCACTTATGGGCGGGCCATCGAAATCGAAGAAAAACTAGTCGCCGAGAAGCCCGCCAACGCCGACTATCGCTCGGTGCTATCCTATTGCTACAACAGTCTGGGACTGCTCGAAACCGATCTTGGCGAGCGCGAAGCGCTGGGCCATCTCCAGCGATCGCTCGATCTCTTCCAATCGCTGGCGGCGCTGCAGCCGGATAATAGGACGTTTGATACCAGTCTTGCCGGCACGCATTGCAACCTGGCAAACGCGCAGCGGCGCCAGGGGAAACTGCACGCGGCGCTGGAGCACTATGCGCAGGCCGCCGAGATCCTTGAAGACGTGCTCACCAGGGAGCCCGGCCAGTCCACCGCGCGACTTTTTTTGCGCAACACCTTTTGGGGCCGAGGGCAAACGCTGATGGCGCTCGACCGCTTTGCGGAAGCGGCGGAAGCGTGGCGCCGCGCAATCGAGTTAAACACCGTACCCGAAACCACCGTGACATTCGGCCTGGAACTGGCCGAATCGCTGGCCCGCGCCGGCGACCACCACACCGCCGATCAAGAAGCCACCGCCGTGGCCGAGGCAGCCAAGGAGTCGACCGAAACACTTTACCGATTGGCGGGGGTGTTTTCGCTATGCTCGGAAGCTGCCAAGGACGATACGGCGCTGGCCGATCGGTATGCCGGGCGCGCGGTAGAGCTGCTGAGGCAATCGCGAGCTGCCGGCTTTTTCGGCGTCGCAACCAACGACGCTCGATTTCGCCAAGACCACGCCTTCGACGCTCTTCGCGGCCGTGATGCCTTCGTCGAATTCGTCGCCGAACTATCGACAGTCGAAGCAACCGAGTCGCCGAAGAATCCCTGATCCGCTCAAGGCCAAGTAGATGGCAACCGTCCACGAGAGCGTGAAACGTCAATTGCCGCGGAGGGTCTCTGCCTTCCACAGATAGACATTGAACTCGCCCAGCTCAGTATCCACCACCATCTGCTCGTCCGGCGTGATGTCGGCCATCCGGTGCGCGACTGAAATGACGCGGGCGCCCGGCGGCAGCTTGCGGAGCTGCGGCAACAATTTGGCGTTGAGACGCGGCAGCAAGTAGAGCGTGACGATGGTGGGTCCCTTGCTCAGGTCGAGCGTGAAGATGTCGCGCTCATCGATCGTGACCAGCCGCTCCACGCCGTACTTGCACCGATTGGCCAGCGAATCGTTGACGCGCCGGGGATCGATGTCGAAACCGACCGCCTTGCAGCCGTACTCCTTGGCCGCCGTCACCGGGATGCGACCATCGCCGCAGCCGAGGTCCCAGAGCACGTCGTCGCTGGTTACCTTGGCGAGCCGCAGCAGCGCCTCGACCACCTTCTGCGGCGTTGGTTCATATTCGACGTCGGCAATGGGCCGATTGCCCGGCGAGCGCAGGTCGATCGATTCGAAGTCGCCCGGCCGAACGTCGATCCGGCGCGTGACCGTTCGCGGTCCGTTTCGGCCGGGAATGATCGCCTGGATGGTGTAGGTGTACTTGCCCGGCGACAGTGGCGGCGACACGAAGCGGCGCATCGGCCCCTTCGATCGTGTCGCCTGACCTTCGATAAACAGCCGGGCGCACTGCGGCAGATAGACCTCGACCGTGATGGTCTTGCGGGACTCCAGAGCGGGCGCACCGGCCGGGGTCACGCACGCCAAGAAGCCCGCCGCCAGTATTAAGTTCGGCCGCATGGAAAACAGCTCCCGTAGTTACAGTGTATGAAATTGGCCCGCGTGCGAAGTATCGTTACGCCACTCTCGGCCGTGCAACCGCTCCGCGATTCGATTAACCTGGGGTATGGCCGGCTGTGCTCGCGCGGCCGCGGTGACCGGGCTTCTCAAATTTCCGGAATCAGCGATGCTCGATTGGCGTGAGTTGTCCGAGAGTGTGTCCGAGTCGGAGCTGCTGCAATGGCTGCTGGCGGCCGGCACGTTCATCGTCGCATTTGTGCTGCTCCGGCTGGTGGTGGGTTTTGCCCGGCGCAGGGCGGCGTCGCTGACCCAGCGCCGCGACTGGGACGTGGTCCATTCGGTCTCCGCTTTGGCCCACGGCACGAAGTGGTGGTTTCTGCTGGCCATTTCGTTCTACCTCAGTTCGTTTGTGCTCGATTTTCCCCGTGGCGAGCCCACGCGGCTGGCCACTTCGATCGTGGTCATCGGGCTGCTGCTGCAGATTGCCGTCTGGGCCGATGTGCTGATTGTGCTGCTCATCGAGCGGTACATGCGCCGGCGGCTCGAGACCGACGCCGCCAGCGTCACGATGATGAGCGCCCTGGGTTTTTTGGGTCGGATGGCGGCCTGGACCATCGCCGTCCTGCTGATCCTTGAGAACCAGCAGGTTCGCATCAATTCGCTGGTGGCGGGCTTGGGCATCGGCGGCATCGCCGTGGCCTTGGCGGCCCAAAACGTGCTAGGCGACTTGTTTGCGTCGCTCTCGATCGTCCTCGACCGGCCGTTCATCCTGGGCGACTTCATCGCGGTCGACGACTTTCTCGGCTCCGTCGAGCGCATCGGCCTGAAGACGACGCGGTTGCGCAGCCTCTCCGGCGAGCAGCTCGTCTTCTCGAACAACGACCTGCTCAAGGGCCGGATCCGCAATTACAAGCGGATGTACGAACGCCGCATCCTGTTTTCGTTGGGCGTCGAATACGGCACCTCTCACGAGCGGCTGGCGGCCATGCCGGGCATGATACGCGAGGCCATTCTTGCCCAGGCACAAACGCGGTTCGACCGCGCCCACTTCAAGTCGTTTGGCGACTCGGCGCTACTCTTTGAGGCGGTCTATTACGTCCTCTCGCCCGACTACAACCTCTACATGGACATTCAACAGGCCATCAACCTGGCGCTGGTGAAGCGTTTCTCTGAAGAGGGGATTCAGTTCGCCTTTCCGACACAGACGCTTTATGTCCACAAGGCCGATGGGGACAACGGCGGCTCGAAGGCGGCAACGCAATGAGCAGAACAATGGGTGTGCTTCGACGGCTCAACGTCCAAGACCTCGAGCCAGCCGCGCAAACTGAGTTCATGTTTGCTCGCGCCGAGATTCAGCGGCTGGCGGTGGCGACGAAGTGGCGGCGTTCTTCGGCGAGGCGCAATGGCAACGGGTGCGCGACGAGCGCGAGTGGGCAGTCCTGCGTGTTGCACGCCGTGCGCCGGCAGAGTATCAAGAGAGGATACCGCAATCGATCACCTTTCCCTCATGAGCAGCGCAACCCGTATGACGGCCCCGGATGCGAATGGCGCCGGCGATCCGCGCTTCAGCGAGGAACTGCTGCCACTGGTCTACGACGAGCTCCGCCGACTAGCGGCTCGCAAGCTGGCCGACGAACAGCCGGGCCAGACGCTCGACGCCACCGGGTTGGTGCATGAAGCCTATTTGCGATTGGCAGGCGACGGTAAGAACCCGCAATGGGAGAACCGCACGCATTTCTTTCAGGCCGCCGCCCAGGCCATGCGTCGCATCCTCATTAACCGGGCGCGCGACAAAAAGTGCCAAAAGCGCGGCGGTGGCTGGAGGCGCGTCGATCTCGATAGTTTGGCGTCGATCGAAGACGCCTCACACGACGATCTGCGGGCCCTCGACGACGCGCTGCGGCAGTTGGCGCAGGAAAACAAACCCTGCGCCGATCTAGTGACGCTGCGATTTTTTGCCGGCTTTACTCAGGAAGGGGCGGCCGCCGCGCTCGATCTGCCGCGTCGCACCGCCGATCGCTATTGGGCCTATGCGCGGGCCTGGCTTTTCGAGGCCCTGCGGACGCCCGACGACCGCGCCAGCAGCTAGGCCGCAAAAAAAGATGACATGGGCGCGGCGCACTTTGTCCGCGAACCGGGCATTTAAGAATAGGCACCGTTTCCAGCCCGGCATCCAGTCATGCATCGTTCCGGCCAACAAGTGATGGAGCTCTTCTGCGAGGCGTTGGCGCGCCCGTCGCCCGAGGCCCGTGCCGCTTACCTGGCCCAAATCTGCGGCGACGACACACGATTGCGGGCCCGGGTGGAAGAGTTGTTGCAGGCCAGCAACGACGCGGGCCGGTTTTTGGAGGGCGAAGCTCCCGCGGTTTACGAGGGACCCGGTTCGCAGATTGGCCCTTACAAGTTGCTCGAGCAGATCGGCGAAGGCGGTTTCGGACTGGTTTTTATGGCCGAACAGACGAGCCCGGTTCGCCGCCGCGTGGCGCTGAAGGTATTGAAACCGGGCATGGACACCCGGCGGGTGGTGGCCCGCTTCGAGGCCGAACGCCAGGCCCTGGCCATGATGGACGACGTACACATCGCCCGGGTGCTCGACGGCGGCGAAACCGCTTCGGGCCGGCCTTATTTTGTGATGGAATTGGTGTGCGGGGCGCCCATCACTGATTTTTGCGATCAGCACAGCCTGGCGGTGCGCGAACGGCTGCGGCTCTTGCTCTCCATATGCCAGGCCGTCGAGCATGCGCACTTGAAAGGAATCATCCACCGCGATTTGAAGCCGTCGAATATTCTGGTGACGCTTCGCGATGGCGAGCCGCTAGTCAAGGTGATCGACTTTGGCATTGCCAAAGCGCTGGGCGAGCCACTCACCGAGAAGACGCTGTTTACCGGTTTTTCACAAATGGTGGGTACGCCGCGTTACATGAGCCCCGAGCAGGTCGACAACGGCGGGCTCGACATCGATACGCGGACCGACATTTATGCGTTGGGTGTGCTGCTTTATGAGCTGCTCACCGGCACCACGCCGCTGGACGAGAAACGGGTGCGCACTGCCGGATATGAAGAGGTTTGCAGGCTGATTCGAGAAGAAGAGCCGCCGGCGCCAAGCACACGCGTGGCAACGCTGGGCCAGGCCGCGACCACGTTCTCGTCGCTGCGCGGATCCGATCCCGTGCGGCTTGGCAAGTTGTTCCGCGGCGAACTCGATTGGATCGCGCTCAAGGCACTCGACAAGGATCGCAACCGCAGATACAAGACGGCCAGCGCTTTTGCCGCCGACGTGCAGCACTATCTGGCCGACGAGCCGGTGCTTGCTTGTCCGCCCTCGAAATGGTATCGGTTCCGCAAGTTCGCGCGGCGTCACACCGCCGGCCTGGTGGCCTCGGTGGCGGTGCTGGTGGCGGTGCTGGCGGGATTGGCAGGATTGGCGACGAGCAACGCGCTGATCCGCCGTGAGCAGTCGCGCACTCAGGATGAAAAAGAACGGGCCGAGGAAGCCGAAAAGCTGGCCGAACAGCAGGCGGACCAAATTCGCCGCGATCTGAGCAATCTGACCGCCGCCAACGCCTTGGCAGACCGCGGTCGCTGGTATGCCAGTGTCACCCGCTGGGACGACGCTTACGCGGCCTTCACCAGGGCGATTGAATTGCGACCCGATCATGCCGCGCTTCGGGCAGAGCGGGGCGATCTCTTGGCGCTGTTGGGCTTGCTGGATTTGGCCGCCGCCGATTTTTGGGAAGAAATGAAACTGCGGCAACCGGACGGCCCTTTCCGCTATTTTTTGCACGCGCTGTTGCGGTTGGACGCAGGCGACACCGAGGGCTACCGCCTGGTCCGATCGCGAATGGTCGAGCGGTTTGGCGGCACGACCAACCCCACGTTTGCCAGCGAACTGATGCGCGCCTCGCTCTTGGGCCCAGATCCCGAGGGCGACCCCATTGGCGACGTGGAGCGCTGCGAGGTACTGCTAGCAGACAGTCCCCAGTCGAGATATCGTCTGCAACTGTTAGGCATCTCGCAGTATCGTGCCGGCCGATACGAAGAGGCGGTAGAACGGTTGCGCGCGTCGCTCGACGCCCCGGCCGATTCTAGCGTACAGCAGCTCGCTTACTCCGTGCTGGCGATGGCCCGCCATAAGCTGGGTCAAGCTGCCGAGGCGCGGCAGGCACTCGATACCGCCGCGCAGGCCATCGACGGCTGGAACCAGCAACGCTACGAGGCCAACGGCGGCAATTGGGTGATGCACCGCGGTGCCGCGTCCGTCTGGCCTGTCGCCTGGTGGGAGTGGCTGGAATGCCAGTGGTACTATCGCGAGGCGAAACAATTGATCGATGGCCAGCCGCCGCCGGACGATCCACGACTGCTGGTATTGCGCGCGCGGGCCTTTGCCGGCCTTCGCTGGGACGCCGACGCGGACGCCCAATATGCCGCGGCCCTTCAACATCGGCCCAACGACCCGCGAATTCGCTTGGAAGCTCATCGCAGCCGGGGTTACAACTTTGTCGAGCGAAAGCAGTGGCACGACGCGGCTGTCGAATTTGTCCAGGCCAGCGAACTCGCCCGCGACGACTCCGAGCTGTGGCGGTACCGAGCCGTCGCTCACTTGGGCGCGGACGAACTGGACGACTACCGCCGGGTGTGCCAGGAGATGTTTGCGCGGTTCCGCACGACTCACGACTCTCGGGCGGCCTGCAACACGGTGTTCGCCTGCGTTCTCGACGACGAGGCGCTGCCTGACATGGCGTTGCTCACCGAGTTAGCCGATGTAGCGGCACCCGCGTTTCACTTTGGCAGCTATGTGCGCGGCGCGGCACTATATCGCGCCGGCCGTTACGACGAGGCGATCCAAGCCTTTGAAGCGACGGCCAAAATCTACCGCCGGGGCGCCTGGGAGTGGTCGTTTCTGGCGATGGCCAGCGCCCGGCTGGGTCGTCTGGACGAGGCCCGTCTCGCGCTGACCGAGGCCAGCCGCTGGATCGAGGAAGCAAACCACCAATCAGGCGACAATTTCACGGGAGCGCGGGCGATGTGGGGCGGCTGGCCGGAGCAAGCCGTTTATCCCGTGCTGCTGCGGGAAGCGGAACTCGTCGTGGGCGGGGCGGACAAGCGGTAAATGATCGAAATAAAAAGCGGCCGGTGAGGCCTAGCGGCCAAGCAAGATCCTCACCGGCCAAAAGCCACGTCGACGCTCGCTTTGCGCGCCGAGGACGCGACCCATTTCATTTTACGTTATCTCCTACTCCTGAATACCGCCCATGGCTCGCGCAAAACCATCCAAACATCCTGGGCGGAGTGCTCCGCGAGCACGCCGCGGGCTCCGGCGGCTCTTTGGTCTCCGCGGAGAACCGCTCGAACGCCGGCTGCTGCTCAGTGGCAACGACCCGACGCCCTCGCTCGACGCGGATTATGCGAAAAGCCCGATGAGCTTTCAAGCGAACCTGGGACAGGTTGACTCTCAGGCTCGCTTCATCTCTCGGGGAGAAGGCTATGAGCTGTTTTTGACTTCGACAGGAGCGGTGCTTAGCCTACCGCCCGCCGCCGGGACGACCGGTGGCGACGCCGCTGCCAGCGTGCTGTCGATGGAACTGGTCGGCGCGAATCCAGCCGCGTCGATAACTGGCGTCGATGAGCTGACCGCGAAGAGCAATTACCTCCGCGGCAGCGACTCGGGCAAATGGGTGACCGATGTCCCCAATTATGCCCGTGTCGCCTACCAGGACGTTTATCCCGGCATTGAGCTGGATTACCACGGCAGCGGCCGGCAGTTGGAATACGACTTCACGGTGGCGGCCGGCGCCGATCCGAGCGCCGTCCATCTTCGTTTTACGGGCGCTAGCGGTATCGGTCTCGACGCTCAAGGCAACCTGCTGCTGCACACGGCCGGCGGCGACCTTGTCGAGCACGCCCCGGTGCTTTTCCAGGGTGACGGCGCCGCTCGACAAGCGATCGCCGGCGGCTATTCCATCGGCGACGACGGCACGGTCGGCTTTACCGTCGGAACCTATGACACCGCGCGACCGTTGGTAATCGACCCGGTGCTGGCCTATTCAACCTATCTCGGCAACGCGGGCGGTTTGAGCACGTTGAGCGGGGGTGCGGTTGGCAATGGCATCGCGACAGACGGTAAGGGAAACGCCTTCGTGACCGGAGCGGCGTTCAGCAGCGCGTTTCCCACCCCCGCCGGCGGCACCAGCGGCGCCTTGCAACCCACCTTCACGCCCGCTGGCTACGACGCCTTCGTGACGGAGCTCGACCCGGCGGGCCAAGTTGTTTTCTCGACGTATCTCGGCGGCAACCCGGACGAGAGCGGCGCTCATGAGGTCGTTGAGAACGGCTACACGGACCTCAGAGGATACCAGAGTGCATCCACAAGCGGACGCGCGATCGCCGTCGACTCGCAGGGGCAGATCTACGTCACTGGATCGACCTCTCCGTTTGACGCCGGAGATTTCTTAAAGGTGATCGGCTTTATGCCGATCGTGCATGCGTTCCAACCCGTGTATGGGGGCGGCGCAAGCGATGCTTTTGTGGCGAAACTCGACCCCACAGGCGCCTCGCTGGTTTACTCCAGCTACTTCGGTGGCTCCGTCCTCGACGTGGGCTCTGGCATCTCCGTCGACGCCGCGGGCAACGCCTATCTGGTCGGTAGCACCATCAGCGGTTCCGTCGAAAGCGTGCAAGCACAAGCGTTTGTCGCGAAGATCAGCCCGACCGGCGGCTTGCTATATCAGCAGTCGTTCGGCGGAGGCGACACTTCGACGCTGGGCAATGCCATTGCCGCCGACGCCAAGGGCAACGTCTATTTTGCCGGCAGCACCAACGACATCACATCGGCCACTCCACTTGCCGGATCTTTGGGCGGCTCTGATGTGATCGTCGGGCG
This sequence comes from Pirellulales bacterium, assembly GCA_035252155.1. Classification (GTDB taxonomy): domain Bacteria; phylum Planctomycetota; class Planctomycetia; order Pirellulales; family JAICIG01; genus JAICLL01. Next base: position 27,323 of record DATFDL010000438.1, read on the forward strand.
TCTTGATCCAGATGGGGGATTGCTCGGCCTCGTCCTCATCGGAGGCGAGCGCGACGATTTTGCCTATGGCATCGCGTTGGATGCCGCCAACGACGCCTACCTGACAGGATCGACGCTCTCGCTGCACTTTCCCACCACCGATCGGGCGTTTCAAAAAGAAAAACCGCGTAACGTTGGCTCCGTTCCGAATGCCTTTGTGATGAAGCTCGACCCTGAACTCGCTCACGTGGTTTACTCCACCTACCTCGGCGGGACCACCGGGGTCAGCATGGTCGTGGGCGGCTTGGAGCGGACGGCCGACTATGGCGATAGCGGTTACGCCATTGCCGTCGACGCGACGGGCGCGGCCTACGTGGTCGGACGAACGGCGTCGGAAGACTTTCCCATCGCCAATGCGGTGCAACAGCTACATGCTCCGGTGCCCGATAGCGCCGCCGGCAGTGATCCTCAGCCGCACAACGATGGCTTCGTCGCCGAGATCGAACCCGGCGGCGCCAATCTGATGTATTCAACCTACCTGGGCGGCACAGGACAGGATGCCGCCTTTGCGGTGGCCGTGGACGGCGCGGGCAACGCCTATGTCGTGGGAACCACCGATTCGACCAACTTCCCGACGACGAATGGAGCGCTGCAACCGGACTTTATCCGTCAGCCGGGAGTTCCCTTCACGTCCATTCCGGACGACTTCTGGTATCAGACGTCGGCCTTCGTCGCTCGACTGGCGCCGCGCCTCCAGGTTGTCGCCCAGCCGGTCCAAGCGTTCGTCGGCCATCCGTTCACTGGCGCCGTGGCCACGTTCACCGCCCCAGACCCAAGCGCCTCGCCCGCGGATTTCACCGCCAGCGTAAATTACGGCGATGGCATCACGGACCTCAATGCCACGGTCACTCGCAATGGCGGTCCGGGGACGCCTTTCCAAGTGTTGGGGAATCACACCTATACGAAGCTCGGCGCTTACCCAGTCGTCGTGACCGTTACCGACAACAAGCACCATGAAAGCGCTACGACGACCTACGATGCCAGTCCCTATTTCGGCAATCAGGCGGAGACCGCGATCGCCGTCGACCCGCGCAATTCCCAGCGGTTGTTTGCGCTGTCCAACGACCAATTGAGTATCGATCAAACTGGGCAAACCCAAATCGAGCTGGGACCGAGCGAGGCCGACACCGACGCGCCAGGCGCGGGGGGCGGCATCTTCGCGGCCTTCAGCGCCGACGGCGGCGTTACTTGGGTTCCCAGCGATGTGCGCGATCACACCCTCGGCGACGGCAACGACGGTCTGCCGCTTGCCTTGGGCGATCCGAATGCGCTGTTCGACTCGTTCGGCAACCTTTTCATCACCTATTTGACGGCCGACGCACACGGCGTGGCGGTTGCCATGAGCATCGATGGCGGCAAAAACTTCACGCCGCTCGGCGACCCCTTCAGCGACGCGTCCGGCGTCGATCAGCCCAAGCTCGCCATCGGCCCTGGAGACTCGCCCGGAACAGAGAGCCTGTGGATTACCTTTGAAAAAGAAAGCCCGCGGACTATTCTGGTCGCCGCCTATCGAGTGCTCGGCCTGGGCGCGGTCGATCACTTGGGCGATCCGTTTCCCGTGCCGGGATCGGCCGACGGTTTGCTGAGCGCCATTTCGGTCGGCCCGAAAGGCCAGGTGCTGGTGTCTTGGGAGAATACGTCCAGCGATCCCGTGCTCGGCGGACGGATTCTCACCAACACGAATCCGGACGGCATCAGCAACCGGGACGATTTCGCCGACCAGCCGGTTGTGGTCACCCAGGAGATTCTTGCTGGCACGATGAACTCCATTCCGCCCCAGAATCGCCGGGGCACCGATGCCAATCCGCGCATCGTCTGGGATCTGAGTCACGGCGCTCACGCCGGACGGGTGTATCTGAGTTTCGTCAGCCCGGGCGCTGCGGGATTGAACGTCAAATTACTTGCTTCGGATGACGACGGAGTAAACTGGACGGCGTTCGGCGTCAACCCCAACGGCAGTCCGCACAGCATCCAGGTGAACGACAGCACCGGCGCCGACTACGCGTTTCTGCCGAGCATCGCCGTCGATCCCACGACAGGAGACCTGGCGTTGGGCTGGTACGATACGCGCAATGATCAGTCGGCGGACAAATTGACGCAGTTCTTCACCGCAATCAGCGCGGACGGCGGAGAAACGTTTTCGAACAACGTGCCCGTCAGCCTCGGGGCCTCCGACGCCACCATCGCCGAGGCCGGAAACCAGTACTACGATTACTCGGCGCTCGCCTTCTATGGCGGCTTGCTGCACCCCGCCTGGGCAGACAATAGTTTCGGAAAAGCTCCGGCCACGCCGTTAGACATCGCCGCCGCACGCATTGCCGTGGCCCATGTTTCGGCGACCGTTCCGGAAGTCGTCGGAGTTGCGATCAACCTGACCGAGGGCCAACTTTTCGATGGCACTGTGGCCACATTCGACGATGCCGACCCGGCGCTGGGTTCGTCCGATTTCATCGCGGCGATCAACTGGGGCGACGGAACCGATAGCTCGCAGGACTTGGTGACGATCACAGCGGCCGGCGATGGCAGCTACGTGATCCGCGGGAGTCATCGCTATGCCACGCCAGGCGTTTACATACTGGGGATCAAAGTTAACGACAACGTCCACGACCTCGATGGCGGCACGGTGACCAATGTCAGTCAAAGCCCCGGTTATCAAGGGGAGACCACGATCGCGATCGATCCCAAGGATCCCACGCGGCTGTTCGCGGCTTCCAATTCCAGTGCCGCGGGCATGTTTTCCGCCTCCAGCACCGATGGCGGCGTCAACTGGGTCCGCCGCGCGCTCGCGTCGGGCATCGATGGTCTGCCGCTTGCGAATGGCGATCCCAAGGCCGTTTACGATCAATTCGGCAATCTTTTTTTGGCCTATCTCACCGAAGGTCATCTGCAAACCGTCGTGATCGCGGTCAGTCGGGATAACGGCCAGACATTCACGGTCGTCGACGTGCTGAATGACCCCGATTCGGTAGACCAGCCGTCGATTGCCGTCGGCCCAGACACCAGCGGCCAGGAAGGCAGCGTCTGGGTCACGTTCCAAACCGGAAACAACGAGATCATGGCGGCGCACGCCTCCGTAAGCGGCTTGGGGCTGGTGAGTTCGTTCAGCGAAGTGCAGGTGGCATCTTCGCCCGGCAGCGTCGCCAGTCGAAATTTTGGCGATATCGCCGTCGGGCCGCATGGCCAGGCGCTCGTCGCCTATGAAGCGCCTGCCCTCGGTCCAGGGCCTGCGGACATTTTCGTCAATCTGGGCAGCGGCGCCACGCAGCCCGAAAGTTACGGAGCGCCCGTGCTGGCGACCACGACCCATGTCGGTGGATTCGCCGCCATTCCTCCGCAATCGCAGCGATCGATTGACGCCGAGGGGAATCTGGCATGGGATCTCAGCACATCAGCGCATCGCGGGCGGGTCTATCTGGTTTATACCGACTCGCCCGAAGTCAACAGTCCGGACACCAGCATCTTCGTTCGTTACTCAGACGACGACGGGAAAACCTGGAGCGAGCGTGTTCAAGTCGACGCGAACCATGCTGGCAAAAGCCAGTTCATGCCGAGCATCGCCGTCGACCCGAGCAATGGCGACGTGGCCGTTTCGTGGTATGACGCGCGCCACGATGCCGACGGCGTTAAGGCGGAGTATTTCGTCGCCGTCAGCATCAACGGGGGGCTGTCATTCTCGCCGAGCGCGGCGGTGAGCCTCGGCGCCTCCGACGCCACAGATGCGGGCCTGAACCGCTTCGGGCAGCAGAACCAGTTCGGCGACTATTCAGCCGTCGTCATGCAGGCGGGGATCGTCTATCCCGCCTGGACCGACAACAGCGCCGAACTTGCCCTGAATCCGGATCGACCTCAATTCGAGGTTGCGGCGGCCCGCGCCCCGACGGCACACGTTGCCGATGCTTCGCTGAGTGCGACCGCCCTTGACGTCTCCGACGACGTCGGCGCCGAAGGCGAGCTGTTCACCGCCGACGTCGCCTCTTTCACCGACGCCGATCCCAATGCCGACCTCGCTCTGTATACGGCGACGATCGACTGGGGCGACAATACCAAACTCGTCGCCGGCGAAACTCGTAGCGACAGTGGCAAGTTCATCGTTAGCGGCACGCACGCTTATAAGGAGGAGGGGAGCTACACGATCACCGTCAGCATCGACGACAAGGGGGGCGCCTCGGCGAAGACCACGATCGACGTCGACGTCGAGGACGCCGATCTCACCGCCATCGGACCGACGTTTAAGCCGGCCGAGGGCTTGCCGTTCAATGGCGTGGTGGCCACCTTCACCGACGCGAACCCGAACGCCAAGATCGGCGACTATTTGACCCCCACTATCAATTGGGGCGACGGCACGGCGACGGATGGGACAATCATCTCCGATGGTTCGGCGGCACTGGCGTGGAGCTCCAATAATAGTTTGTTGGCAATCGGCAACGCGGCCGATGGCAGCCGGTCGCTCATCGCTCTGGGCGCGGTCTCTTCCGCGACGACGCCGCTGATGCCGCTCTCGGCCGACTTTCACGGCGGTCTGGCCGAGGGACCGAGCGCCGACATTTATGCCCTAAGCAGCAACGGCGCCGGCGAATCATTCCTCAACCTGCTCGACTTGCCGAAACAAACCGCGCGGCCCGTGGCGTACCTAGGCAGCGGGTTCACCGGCGGCCTGGCGTTCGACAGCGGCGACGGCCATTTCTACGCAATCGCCGACTCGGCCGGCAACTCCACCTTCTATTCCATTGATGCCAAGACCTTCGCTGCGCAGGTGATCGGCGGCATCGAGGCCCATGCCTACGCCGGCTTGACCTATGCGGGCGGCGGCACGTTTTACGCCACCGCGGCCGACGCCGACGGCAAATCGAAGCTCTACCGCATTGACTTGGGCGCCACCCTCGGTTTCAGCACGGTCGACATCAGCCTCGGCAGCGGGTTCACGGGCGGTCTAGCTGTGCCCCCGCATTACGTCGGTGCGCCGAATCCCTTCGGCCTGCTCGGCGGACTCGTCGGCCTTTCGAGCCGACTGAATGGCTCGGCGTTCCTCAATGCGATTTCCCTGGTTCAGGGCGTCGTCACGCCGGCCTATGAAATACCGAACTTTACCAATGGTCTGGCAATCGTCGGCACGCACACGTATCCCGTCGCGGGAACCCAGACGCTCACGGTCGAGATCCACGACATCGGTTCAGGCGCGGCGATCGCCACGAGCACGGCCAAGGTCGTGGACGAGCCGCCGCTGGCGCTGGCCTCGCCGCCGGCGGTCACCGTTTTCCAGGGCTATGCCAGCGGCCCGCTCACGCTCGCGGCGTTCACCGTGCCGCACGGGGCGGAAACCGCCGGCGGCGAGTACACCACGACAATCGACTGGGGTGACGGCAGCTCCACGGAAGCGGGCCTGATTGCCGTATCGGGTTCGAAGATCACCGTTTCGTCCGCCGGCCACACGTATCGTGCGGCGGGCAACACCGCGCCGGGAGCGAAACTCGGCGCGTTTCACCCCATCGTCACACTCAGCGACGATACGCAAAATACTATCAACGTGACCACGACGATCGACATCGCGCCCGACGTCTCGACGCAGACACGTGTCGTCGGGTTGGGCGGACCGATCAATGCCGCCACGGGCCTGATTACGTCCTCCGGCACGGTCACCAATGTCGGCGGCGCCGACATCCACGGACCGCTTTATTTGATCGTCGAAGGGCTGCCGGCGGGCGTAAGCCTGGCGAATGCGAGTGGGTCCGTTTTTGCGGGCCAGCCGTATTACGTCGCCAATGTGGCCCAACTGAACCCGGGACAGACCCTGGCGACGGTCACGCTTCAGTTCAGCGATCCGACGCTCGTGCCGTTCAGCTATCATGTGACGGTGATCGACGGGCCACCCGGCGGAGCGACGCTGGCCGGTGTTGTTGGCACGCCTAATGCCACGGGCATCGGCTTCGTGGCCAACGAGGGCCAAACCGATCCACAGGTGCGGTTCCTCTCCCAGGGCAACGGCTATTCGCTCTTTTTGACATCCACTGAGGCCGTGCTGACACTTGTCGGAACTGGCGATCCCGCTTCGCAAGCCCAGACGTCGGCGGTGGTCGGAATGCAGCTTGTCGGCGCTAATTCGGTCGAAGAGCCCGTCGGTTTGGATCCGCTTGGCGCCGCCACCAACTACTTGATCGGCAACGACCCGAGCAAATGGCGTTCGAACGTGCCGTCGTTCGGCCGCGTCGAATATCGAGACATCTATCCCGGCATCACGCTCGACTACCACAGCTCGTCTTCCGAGCGGCTGGAATACGATTTCACGGTGGCGTCCGGCGCCGATCCCGGCTTGATCCGACTCGATTTTCAAGGCGCCGATTCCATGACACTTGATACGGGCGGCAATTTGGTCTTGCACACCGCCGCGGGCGACGTCATCGAGCAGGCGCCGGTGGTCTATCAGGAAACCGGCGGCGCGCGCCAGGCCATAGCCGGCGCCTACGAGATGGGGGCCGATGGCCAAGTTGGCTACCGGATTGGCTCCTACGATCGCGATGCGCCACTCGTCATCGACCCAGTGCTCGTCTACTCCACCTATCTGGGTGGCAACAAGCTGGATGTCGGGACAAGCGTCGCCACCGATGCCGCGGGAAATACCTACCTTGCCGGCTATACCTACTCGCCAGAATTCCCGAACCTGGCTGCGCTCGGCCCTCCGCCTGACCGGCTTGGTCAGCCTTCGCTCGGTGGCGGCGGCCCCATCGCCTTTGTGACGAAACTCGATCCGACGGGGGCGGTGGTGTACTCGACCTTCCTGGGCGGCAGCGGACTGTTTCTTTCCCTTTTTGGCTTGCCGGTGACCGAGGGCGACCAGGCCAATGCCATCGCTGTTGACGCGGCCGGCGAGGTCTATGTAACCGGCTCAACCTATTCGCTCGACTTCCCCGCAGTCAACGCCTTGGCGTCTGAAACAGATGTCGCCGGATTCAGCAATGGATTCGTGGCGAAGTTAGCCGCCGACGGCTCCAGCCTACTGTTCTCCACTTATTTGTCGGGGACCCACGACGGATCGGGCATCGCGCTAGATGCCGACGGCAATGCGTACATCGCCGGCGCCATCGGAGGAAACTTCCCGCTGACCGTCGGCGCCGCCCAGACGCAAGTTGCCGGCGGTTTTGTTGAAAAGTTGAGCGCGGCCGGCGATCGCGTGCTGTACGCCGCCGCCGTGCCCGGTACGGTATTGAGTGGCACGGAAGCGGTCAGTGGAACCGTGAAAGGCATTGCGGTGAACTCAACCGGCGAGGCGTATGTCGTCGGTGATACCTTCAGCGGCGGTGGTCCGGTTCTGGCGGCCGCCCAAGCAGTGTATGGAGGCGGGGCCGACGCGTTCGTCGCCAAGCTCAACGCAGCGGGATCGGGCTTAGTCTATTGGACTTACTTGGGAGGGAACCTGGACGATCATGGTAACGCCATCGCCGTGGATGCCGCCGGCAACGCTTACGTGGCGGGATCAACCATGTCCGAAAATTTCCCGACCGCCCAAGCGGTCCAGGCGTCCTTTGGCGGCACCACCGGCGACCGCGTGGCTGTCGACGCGTTCGTGACTAAGCTAAGCCCCGATGGTTCGACCCTCGTCTATTCCACCTACCTGGGAGGAAGCGGTCCTGACCGCGCGACAGGTATTGCGATCGACGGGGCGGGCAACGCCTATGTGACCGGCCAAACAGGCTCGGCCAATTTCCCGATCAAACAAGCGTTACAGCCGACTTTTCGAGGAGACGGGAACCCGGAAACAACGCAGGCTGATTCCTTCGATCTCGGCTCGGGCCGAGGCGATGCGTTTGTCACTCGGATCGACGAGAGCGGAACCGCCCTCGACTACTCGACATATCTTGGCGGCAGTGGTTTCGACGCAGGCAATGCCATCGCCGTTAGCCGTGGGGGAGACGCGGTCGTCACGGGCGTCACCACTTCGCTCGATTTTCCCACGCTAAACGCGCTCCAGGCCCAGCCAGGCATTCTCAGTGGAACGACGATCCGGCACAACGAAGTCGGCGATTCCTTCGTCGTTCCGGCATCCACCGTTGGCAGGACCGAACTGCAGATTCCCACCGCCTTCGTCGCCAGAATTGCGGCGCAAGGCGCAGGCGTGTTGCAACTCGCCAATGTTCCCTTCCAGCCGGTCGAAGGAGTTGCGTTCACCGGCATCGTGGCCTCATTCACTGATACTGATACCGATACTGCCGGTGCTTACACCGCCAACATCGATTGGGGCGACGGCAACACTTCAGCCGGCGTGGTCGCTTCCGACAGCGCCAACGGCTTCGGCTTTGTGGTGAGCGGCGCCCATACGTACGCCGAAGAAGGCGATTACTCGGTAATCGTCTCGGTTCGCGACGCCGACGGCAGCGTCGCTTCGATCAGCCAAACAACGTTCGGCGAAAGCTCGGGCGGGCCCGTCACCTATCGCGTCAGCGTCGACACTTCGTCGCTGGCCGGCACGAGCGGCTTCCTCGATTTCCAACTGAACCCGGGCGCTCTGCCCGACGCCCCATCGGCGGGCGCTACGATCGAAAACTTTCGGACGGTCGGCGGCTCGGTCGGCGGTGTGAGCACCACGGGCAGCGCCTCCGGCGATTTAAGCGGCGCCGCGGTTCTTGGAAACGCCGCCATGCTGAACGAATTGAAACAAGGCTTTACCTTCGGCACGTCGCTCAGCTTCGACGTCCGCCTCGACGGCGAAGCCCTCACGCTTCCAGGCCGCGGACTGTTTGGCAGTACGTTTGCCCTACGGTTCCTGGCCGCCGACGGCGGTACGCCGGTTGACACAACAGCGGCCGATGGCGCGGCCCTACGAATTTCAGTTTACCCTGACGGCGGCACTCAGTTGTCGGCAAACGCCCCGCACGTAACGGCGGCGGCAGTCAATGCGGTGATGGTCGCCGATGCGCCGCTCACAACCAGCCTGGTGCCGATCGATGCAGTCGAGGGCGCCCCGTTCGCCGGCACGGTCGCCAGCTTTACCGACGCCAACCTGGCCGCGATGCCGACCGATTTCACCGCCAGCATTCTCTGGGGCGACGGCTCGGCCGCCACGGCGGGCACGATCGCGGCCGATGGAAATGCCAGTTTTCACGTCACCGGCGATCACACTTACCTCGAGGCGGGGGCGTTCGACATTCGGGTGGTGGTGCGCGATTCCGGCGGCAGTGTCGGCTCGGCCACCGATGCGGCGGCCGGCAAAACGCAGATCTCCGGCTTGCAGGCGCCACGCGTGGCATTTGCCGGCCTGGGTCTTACGGGCGGGCAGCCGGTCTCATTCGCTTCGGGCGATTTTAATGGCGACGGCAAACTCGATCTGGCCATCTGGCACAACGCGCCGGCTGGACCCCTGCTCACGACGCTTGACGTGCTGCTTGGCAATGGCGACGGCTCGTTTCAAGCTCCCATAACCGCCATCAGCAACGCAACCCAGAACTCATTGGTGATTGCGATTGCCGACTTCAACGGCGACGGCAAGCTCGATATCGCTTCGAACGACACGCTGTTGCTCGGCAACGGCGATGGCACGTTCCAGGCCGGCAAGGTCTATGACGGTGGGGCGCCCAATGTTGGCCTGGCGGTCGCCGATTTTAACGGTGACGGCCTTCCCGATCTGGCCGTGGCGAATGGTTTCGGGCTCAATGGTCCCAATCCCGGCGTCCGCATCCTGCTGGGCAACGGCGACGGCACCTTCGGGTCGGAGACGACTTATTCTGACGATTCCGCGTCGACGGGAATCTCCCTGGTCGCCGGCGATTTCACGGGTGACGGCAGGCCCGATTTGGTCTTCTCGGCCGCGATCGGCGGCAGCACGGTTCTGTTCGTCAATCGCGGCGACGGCGTTTTTGACCAGAACCTGCCCGTGGCAAGCGGCTTCACCGTTAATTCGGCGGCGGACCTCAACGGCGATGGCAAGCTCGACCTGGTCGGCACGGGTGGCGGAAAAGTTCTCGTGTTGACAGGCAAGGGAAACGGCGCTTTCAGCGATCCGATCAGTTACCTGGCCGGAGAGCAACCGTCTCTTGTGACGGTGGGCGATTTCAATGGCGACGGCATACCCGACCTCGCGGTCGACGATGTCGGCCAAAACTCGATCGGCGCGGGCGTGAGCGTTCTCAACGGAATTGGCGATGGAACCTTTGCCGCGCCTTCGACTTTTCCCACGCCGGGCTTCCTGTCAGCAGGAGACGGGCCCGGGTCAGAAAGCTACGCCGCGGCCGACTTCAACGGCGATGGCAGCCTCGATCTCGCGATACGGACGCCGACGACCGTCAGCATTCTGTTCGGGCACGGCGACGGAACTTTCGTGGATGATCGGATCAGCCCCAGCGGCGAGTGGGGCGTCCATGTCGCCCCGGCCGATTTCAACGGCGATGGCCACGTCGACCTCGCGCTCACGGAGGGCTTCTTTACGTTCGGACCGAATGTCCTGCTTGGCAACGGCGACGGCTCGTTTCAGACCGCTGGCGTGTATCCCGCCGCGTTGCCAGGGCCGGCCCCGCTCTCTGCGGACTTCAATGGCGATGGATTTCCCGACGTCGTGGATGGCAACCAACTGTTGCTCGGCCGCGGCGACGGCACCTACCTTCCCGCGCTCGGCTTGAACTTTGGCGGCTGGTTGCCCGTTGGCCAGGGCGATTTCAATCACGACGGCCATCCCGACCTCGTCACCGAGTTTTATGATTTTAATTTGGGCGCCGATACGGTCGGCGTATTCCTGGGCGGCGGCGATGGCACGTTTCGATTCGCCGGTAGCTTTACCGGCAGCGAGCGCGACGCGTCTCTGGCGATCGACGACATGAATGGCGATGGCATTGCCGATGTGGTGATCGGCAGAGATTCTTCGGTGGCCGTGTTGCTCGGCAACGCTGATGGCTCGTTGCAGGCGCCGCTGATCTACCCCATTGCGACTCAATCTGGCTTCCGGGTCGCCGTCGGCGATTTCAATGGCGACGGCAAGCTCGATGTGGCTGCCGCCTCGAACGGCGTCAATATTCTTCTGGGCAACGGGGACGGCACGCTGCAAGCGCCGATGAACTATGATCCCGGCTTCAGCGCGTACAGTATTGCTACGGCTGACTTCAATGGCGACGGAAAATTGGATCTTATCGGCCGTCTCTTGTTGGCTGGGGGCGCGGGGGCGGTCCGCGTTCTTTTCGGCAACGGCGACGGCAGCTTTGCCGACGGCGTCACAATTTCGACCGGTATCCCGTCGGGCGGCGTTTCGATCGTCACAGGCGACTTCAATGGCGACGGGCGAGCCGACTTTGCCGTAGGCGGCGGCCAACTGCTGGTGGTGCTTGGCAATGGCGACGGTACGTTTCAACCCGGCCTCGGCTACGCGGCGGCTGGCTTCGATCCCTCCGCGGGAACCGCGGGCTTGACCGCCGCCGACGTGAACCACGACGGACGCACCGATCTGCTCGCCGCCGAATCTGATGGGGTAAGAGTCTATCTTGGTCAGCCCGGCGGCGTTCTGCTCGGCGCGCGCGGTTATCCCTATCAGACCACCAGTGTGCAGGCCGCCGATCTCAACGGCGACGGACGGCCCGAACTGATGGGAATCGAGCATACGTTGCTTGGCCCCTTCGAGGAGGAGCTCGACAAAATCTATGTCCTGATGAACCAGGGTGATGGCACGTTTCCACAGTTCGTCGAGTACGACTTGCGCGGCGCGGGCGACCAGAATCAGGGAGCGATTATCCACGACATGGTCGAAGGAGACTTTAACGGCGATGGCATTGTCGATTTGGTGGCCGACGCCGGCTTATCGATCGGTTCCGTCCGGGCAGTGCTGCTGGGCAATGGCGACGGCACGTTCCGCGCGCCACAAATTACCAGCGTCTCGACGGTCACTCTGGTGGAAAAACTCCTCGCACGAGACGTCAATGGCGACGGCAAGCTCGACCTGGTTACCTTGACTTCCGATTTCGACGGCAGTTATCTGCAGGTAAACCTGGGCAACGGAGACGGGACGTTCCAGGATGCGATCCGAACCAGCGCGTTGGCCAACGTCAACATCAGCGGCTTCGGCGCCAACTCCGAGAGCGCGGAAGGCTTCACCATGGCCGATTTTAACGGCGATGGCAAATTAGACGCGGCGATCGGCACCGTCGATCACTCGATTAACATCTATCCAGGCAATGGCGACGGCACGTTCGCGCCACCCATCACGTCGGCGGTTAACCTCTTAACTACGGCCTTTGCGACGGGCGACCTCAACGGCGACGGTAAAGCCGACTTGGTCACGGCGAATGTCGATGCGACGGCCAGCCTGCTGAAAGGAAACGGCGACGGCACGTTTCAGAATCCCATGACCTATCTGGTCGATTGGAGTTTGGACAGCGGCACCAATATTAACTTCAATCCGCTCGCGCTCACCGACCTCAACGGCGATGGAGTGCTGGATGTGGTTTTCGGTGGACCCTCGCAGGTGGCGTCGCTGCTCAACCAGCCGGTGGTGTTACGGCAGAACGTTGCCGACGCCCCGCTGATCGCCACGCCCCTCGATCATCGGGCCGCCCAAGGAGTGCCCATGACAGCGATCGTGGCGCGCTTTACCGACGTGAACCCCTTAGCAACTCTCGCCGACTTCGGCGCGACGATTACCTGGGCAGACGGCCACACCTCGACTGGTGCGATCGAGGACGAGCTTAACGGTGGTTTTCTCGTCGTGGCCACGAATTCGTATGCGCAGGCTGGCACGTATTCCGCCACTGCTGCGATAACCGACCGCGACGGCAGCGCCGTGAGCGTGCAGAGCACCATTACCGTCACGGGCATCCCCGACGCAGCTCTCACGGCGGTAAGCGTGCCGGTTGCCGCAATGGCGCAAGCCCCGTTCAGCGGCGTGGTCGCCACCTTCGTCGATGCCGATCCTACTGGCAGCGCCCAAGATTTCACGGCCACAATCCTTTGGGGCGATGGCCAAACCTCGCCCGGATTCGTGAACCCGGCTGCCAATGGCTTCGAGGTGGTGGGCGCCCACACCTACGCCGATGTGGGCAGCTACGTGACCGGCATCACAATCATCGACACCGGCGGCGCCACCGTCGCCGTGACTGGCAGCACCGTCGTAGCAGCGAATGCCGATCTGCCGCTCACTCCCTCGCTCATCACCTTCCATGCCACCGAGCAGACGACTTTCTCGGGCATCGTCGCCAGCTTTACCGATGCCGATCCCACGGGGCAGGCGGCCGATTACACCGCGTCGGTCGACTGGGGCGACGGCACGACTTCGAGCGGAACGATTTCGTCCGATCCAACGGTCCCCGGCCAGTTCGACATAATCGCCACGCACGGCTATCACAGCGCCGGTTCCTTTTTCGTGGCGATCAACGTCTTCGACCGCGAAGGCGCCACCGCCACGGCGCAAAGCACGGCGGTCGTCGAAGACGCGCCGCTTAGCGAGATCGGTCGCCGCGTGACGGCGACGGAAGGCGTCGCCTTCAAGGGCGTCGTCGCGTCGTTTGACGACGCCAACCCGTTCAGCGCGGCCATGGACTTCAGGGCCACAATTGCCTGGGGCGACGGGCAGGTTTCGACCGGCACGATCACCGCCGATCGCTTGATTCCCGGGCGCTTCGACGTCACGGGAGTGAACAGCTACGCCGAAGAAGGAGTCTTTCCTGTTGAAGTTACCATCGCCGACATCGGCGGGGCCGCGACCACAGCTCGCTCGATCGCGAATGTGACCGATGCGCCGCTCGTAGCCACCGGCGCCACCGTGCAGGCCGCCGAGGCAGTGGCGTTCACGACGGTGATCGCCACGTTCCACGACAACAACCCTGGTGGCAGCGCCGACGAATACACGGCGGTCATCGTCTGGGGCGATGGTCGCACGTCGCCCGGCAATGTGACGCCCAACACCGCAGGCGGCTTCGACGTGAGCGGCTCGCATAGCAATGCCGTGGCGGGTACGTATGCCGCCCGGGTCTCCCTTGTCGACCGAGGCGGCGCGACCGCCGTCGCACAGACGCTGGTGGACGTCGCGGGGGCCGTCGTGCAGGGGACACCTCAACTCATTCAAGCGACCGAGGGAGCTCTGTTCGCTGGCGTCGTGGCATCGTTCACCAGCGAAGGGGCGGTGCGTGGGCCTGGCGACTTTTTGGCGAGCATCGACTGGGGCGACGGACAGACCTCGGCGGGCAATATCGTCCAAGACCTGGCCACCGGTCGCTTTGAAATCAGCGGCAGCACCACCTACGCTGATGAGTCGGGGATTTCCGGCGATTCCGTCACGGTCACCCTCGCCGACCGTAGCGGCGTGCTGGCCACCATCCAAACCGCGGCCTCGGTGGCCGATGCGCCCCTGACGGCCACCGGCGCCGTCGTTCACGTCACCCAAGCTGAGCCGTTCACCGGCGCCCTGGCGACCTTCATCGACGCCGACCCCGCCGCGGTAGCAGGCGATTACTCCGCGCGCATCTCCTCAGGCGACCTGTCTCTCGCCGGAATCATCACTGCCGACGCGACCATCGCCGGACAGTTCGACGTAAGCGGCAGCATCGCTTTCAACCGCCTGGGCTCGTCGCCGGTCACCATCGACATCCTCGACCGCGGCGGCGCGAGCATTGAGGTGCAAAGCACTGTCATTGTCAGCATGGTTCCGACGGCCGCCGGCACTTCGTCGCTCGCCCAGGCCGGCGTTTCGTTCAATACCGTCGTGGCCACGATTAACGACGAGAACCCCGGCGAAAAGCCGGGCGATTTCACCGCCAACATCGATTGGGGCGACGGGCACCAATCGCACGGCCTGGTGAGCTTCGACCCAGACAACCCCAGCGTGTTTCGCGTGCTGGGAAGCAGCGCCTATACCAATCCGGGCAGTTATTCGGTCACGGTCGACCTTCTCCGGAGCGACGGATTGCCTCTGACGGCCGCCAGCACCATCGACGTGTCGGCGGCACCCGACGCCTCGCTTTCGCCCTTGCCAGGCACGCTGATCTCCACCCAAGTCAACACCGCCGTGAAACACGTGCTGGCGACGTTTTTGGACGCCGATCTCACCTCGACGGCTGCCGATTTCACGGCGACGATTCACTGGGGCGACGGCGGTTCATCTGCCGGCATTGTGGTTGCCAACCCGGCCGCGGCGGGCGTTTTTTCAATCCTCGGCGACCATACCTATGCGGCGGCCGGCGCGAACCTGGTGACGATCACCGTTGACGACGTTAGGGGGGCGACCGCCGCCGCCGTCGCCACGGTCGTCGTCTCGGCGAACGAAACGTCGCCCCTGTCGACGAATACAACCTTATCGAGCGACTTTGCCAGTGGCTCGACCTACGGTCAGACGGTGGACTTCACCGCCACGGTCGGCGCCACCGGCGCCACGCCCACGGGCTCGGTCGATTTTGTCGATCAAACCACCGGCCAGGATCTCGGGGCAACGCTACTCGCCATCGTGAACGGCGTCAGCGAGGCCAGCGTGATGGTTTCGGGCCTGGCGGCCGCCTCGCACACGATCGTCGCCTCTTACACCAGCGATACGAGCGGATTAGAGAACAGCCAAGATTTACTTACGCAAGTCGTCAGCCCGGCTACGCTCACCGTCACCGCCGACGACAAGGCCAAGATCTATGGTTCGGCTAACCCGCCGCTCACCGACACAATCACCGGCTTCGTTAACGGCGAGGCGGCGAGCGTGGTGAGCGGCTCGGCGAGCCTGAGCACAACGGCCACGGTGGCGAGCGGCGTCGGCAACTACACGATCACGGTCAGCCAAGGAACGCTCATCGCTGCCAACTACACGTTCGCCTTCGTTAACGGCGCGCTGGCGGTTACGCCGGCCACGCTCACCGTCACCGCCGACAACAAGAGCAAGGTCCATGGCTCGGCCAATCCCGCCCTTACGGACACACTGACTGGCTTTGTCAACGGGGATGCGGCGAGCGTGGTCCGCGGCTCGGCAAATCTCAACACGCCCGCAACCGCGGCAAGCGGCGTCGGCAACTACACGATTGTCGCCGGCCAAGGAACGCTCAGCGCCGCAGATTATACGTTCGTTTTCGTCAACGGGACATTGACAGTCACCGACACTGCCACCCCGGAAACGCTGAACGGAGCGGGCTTGGCCGTCGACGGCTTCGAGCTGTCGCCGCTGGCCGATGTAGCCATTGCGACCTTCGTATCTTCGAGATCTTCGGAGCTTGCCAGCGCCTTCACGGCGACAATTCATTGGGGCGATGGAGCAAGCTCGCCGGGAACGGTCAGCTTGTCAGGCAGCCAATTCACCGTGACGGGCTCACATAGCTACAGCGACGAAGGCCGCTTTGCCGCTACCATCGACGTGGCTGATGCCGTGGCGGCGACGAGCATCGCCGCCATCGCAACTATGCAGGAGGAACTACTGCGCGAGGGAACACCCGGCAGCGCCGATCAGAGATACATCAGCGAGATCTACCGAGATGTATTGGGCCGGCAGGCCGAACCGCAGGGGCGTGATTTTTGGGTCAGTCATCTCGAACGTGGCGATGTACGAGCCCAAGTAGCCGAGCAAATTCTGGCCGCTGTCACGGACGAGTATCATGCGAACCTGATTCGAGCGGAGTTTGATCGTTTTCTCCACCGCGTTCCCGAGCCGGCAGCTATGAATTATTTCACGGCTTTGCTCGACGCGGGCGGCGATGCCGGACTGCTCGACTCCATAGTGGTTTCCTCGCCTGAGTATTTGCATGCCCAAGGCGGCTCGAACGACCAGTTCCTCGATGCGTTGTTTGGCGATGCGTTGCAGCGGTCGGTCGATGCCGACGCGCGTAGGTTCTACGACGGCCTGCTGGGCCGGGGACTCAGCCACACCCAGATCGCCGACATTGTCTTTGCTAGCGATGAATACCACCGCGATCTCGTCGAGGGCTGGTTTGAGAAATATCTCGATCGGGCCACTGACCCCACGGGGCTGGCCAATTTCACCGCCCAGCTCGACGCCGGCACGCCCGACGAGCACGTCGTCGCCGTGATGCTTGCGTCGGATGAATTCCTGGCGAAGACTAGTTAGCGCCCTGCTCGCTCGGAAGATAGCGTCGCCGAGCCGTATCGGCTAGAATCTGGATCGCGGGAAGAACCCCCGTACAACATCGGCCCCGGACAACATGGGAGCGGTCGCATGAACGATTTGCAATTGAACCGCCGGCAAGCGCTAGTCGCGAGCGGCTTGGGCATGCTGAGTCTTGGTATGCCGGGCGTCGTGATGGGCAGCGACAAGGTCGATGCTTCGGGCAAGGCCGTCGCCGCCGAAAAATCCTGCATCTTTGTCCTGCTCTGCGGAGGGCCAAGTCACGTTGACACTTGGGACATGAAGCCCAACGCGCCGCAGGATTATCGCGGGCCGTACCAACCCATCTCGACCAGGGTGCCGGGCATGCTCCTTAACGAGATGCATACCGAGCTGGCCAGGGTGACGGACCACTTCACGCTCATCAACTCCATGTCGCATCCGGGCGCGATCGCCAATCACTTCGACGCGATGCACAACCTGCTCAGCGGCCAGTCGGAAAAGCGCGTGCAGGAAGGCATGCCCGACGAGCAACCCTACCTGGGCTCGTTCGTCGCCAAACACAAACCCAGCAAACGCAATTTCGTCTCGAATGCGTGGCTCATCAAATGTGTGGGTCCACCCGTCTTTTGCGCGCCGAACATCGGCATCGGCGGCTACCTTGGCTCGGCTTATGCGCCGGTGTTCATCGGCTCGGCTGACAACCATCCGGCCATGCCAGAGTTCAAACCGCCACAGATTTACGACTCCTACGACAAGGAACGGTTCGGCACGCGCAAGCTCTTGCTCAGCGGGCTGGAATCCGGCAGATTCGACAAGCTCCAGCACGTGAAGGACTGGTCTGACCTGCGCGAGAAGACCTACGACGCCATGACGCGCGCCGAGGGCCGGCAGGCGTTTGAGCTGCACCGCGAACCGGA
>DATFDL010000439.1:0-10167 GCA_035252155.1 Pirellulales bacterium
ATCTGAGCGCCAGAGGCCGTCTCGACGCCCGGTTTTTTGCCTCGAAAGCGTGTGATCGGCCGGGCGTTTTTCGTATCCCACTCGCCAGTCAAAGGAAGCGGCATTGTCTACGGATTCCGACGATCCTGAAAACCAAGAAAACATTCCCTCCGAGCCAGGCGCCGATGGAAACGGCGTAGGCCGCCTAGTCGATCTTTCGATCGAAGACGAGCTGAAAGACAGCTATCTGACGTACGCCATGAGCGTCATCGTCAGCCGCGCGCTGCCCGACGTGCGCGACGGACTGAAGCCCTCGCAGCGGCGCATTCTCGTCGCCATGAACGATCTGAACCTGACCCCGGGGGCAGGCCGCGTGAAGTGCGCCAAAATCTCGGGCGACACCAGCGGCAACTACCACCCGCACGGCGAAAGCGTCATCTATCCCACGCTGGTGCGCATGGCCCAAGAGTGGAACATGCGCTACACGCTGGTCGATAAGCAAGGCAACTTTGGCTCGATCGCCGGTCTGCCGCCGGCGGCCATGCGGTACACCGAAGCGCGGATGTCGGCCTTTGCCGCGCTGATGATGGAAGACATCCGGCTCGACACGGTCGACTATGTGCCGACCTACGACGAGCGCCGCACCGAGCCGACGGTACTGCCCTCAAAATTTCCGAACCTGCTCGTGAACGGCGCCAACGGCATCGCCGTGGGCATGGCCACCTCGATTCCGCCCCACAACCTGGGCGAGGTGTGCGACGCCTTGGTGCGCGTGATCGACCAGCCCGATGTCTCGATCGACGAGCTGATGGAGATCATGCCCGGTCCTGATTTTCCGACGGGCGGCATCATCTGCGGGCGGAGCGGCATCCGCAAAAGCTACTTCACTGGCCGCGGCAATATCGTGTTGCGGGCGCGGGCCCGCGTCGAAGAAGTCGCCAAAGGCCGGCAGCGGATCGTGGTCAGCGAGATTCCTTACCAGCAGGCCCGCGACCGCATCGAAGAGCGCATCGCTGAGCTGGTGAACGAAGACAAGATCAAAGGCATTTCGGGCAGCCGCAACGAGAGCGACCTGAAAGAGCCGGTGCGGCTGGTGCTCGACATCAAGCGCGACGCCGACGCCGAGATTGTGCTGAACCAGCTTTATCAATTCTCGCCGCTGCAAGACACGTTCTCGATTATCCTGCTGGCGCTGGTCGACGGCAAGCCACGGACGCTGTCGCTCAAACAATTGCTCGAAGAGTTTATCCGCCACCGCCTGGCGGTCATTCGCCGCCGCACGCAGTTTCTACTCAACCGGGCCCGCGAGCGAAAGCACACGGTCGAAGGTTTGTTGCTGGCCCACGCCAACATCGACGAGGTGATCCGAGTCATCCGCACGTCGGCCACGCAGGCCGAAGCCAAAACTCGGCTGATGGCCATCGACTGCCCGGCGGCATTGATGCGCCGGGCGTTGGGCGAGCGGGGCTTCGCCGATTTCCAGCAAGAGCGCGGTGTTAGCGAAAACTACCAACTTACCGGCGTGCAGGCCGACGCCATCTTGCGGATGACGCTCGGCCAGTTGGTCAACCTCGAACAAGAAAAGCTCGGCAAAGAGTACGAGCAGCTTTTGGACGAGATCACCGAGTATCAACGCATCTTGTCGGACGACGCCAACATTCTGGCGATCATTCGCGAGGACCTGGTCGAGCTGCGCCGCAAGCACGCCGACCCGCGCCGCACCGAAATCAGCGGCGAAGAGCTGGGCACGATCGACCTGGGCGACCTGATCACCGAAGAAAACATGGTGGTCACCATCAGCCATCAGGGCTACATCAAGCGGACCGCGGCCAGCATCTACCGGGCGCAGCGCCGCGGCGGCAAAGGACTGAAAGGGGCGAAAACGGAGGAAGAAGATCCGATTCGCCACCTGTTTGCCGCCAGCACGCATGACTATCTGCTGTTCTTTACCAACCGCGGCAAGGTGTACTGGCAGAAGGTTTACGACCTGCCTCAACTCGGCCGCGAAAGCCGCGGTCGGGCGATCGTCAACCTGCTCAATCTGGCCGAGGGCGAGACGATTGCCGACTGCCGGGCGGTGCGTGATTTTTCGCTGCCTGACCATTATCTGATGATGGCTACGCGCCGCGGGCTGGTGAAGAAGACCGCCTTGAGCCAATACAGCCGGCCGCAGCGCAACGGCATCATCGCCATCAAGCTCAAAGAAAACGACGAGTTGGTCGATGTGGCGATCACCAAGCCCGGCGACGAAGTGGTGCTTTCGACAGCCCGCGGCATGGCGATTCGTTTTCGCCAGTCCGACGCTCGACCGATGGGCCGCAATACCAGCGGCGTAAAGGGCATCAGCTTGTCCGGCGGCGACGAGCTGGTGGGCATGGTGGTGGCCGAGCCGGAGGCAACGCTGCTGACCGTGTGCGCCAACGGCTATGGCAAGCGCACCACGTTTGGCCCCAATAGCCCCGCGGCGGAGGGCGAAGAGCCGGAACAAGCCGGCGAAGCCGCCGACGAACTCGATATCGCGCCTGCCGACGAGGCGGCCGAAGAACCTACGGAAGACGAAGCTGGCGACGAGGGCGGTTCCGGCCGACGGTATCGTACGCAACGCCGCGGGGGCAAAGGTCTGCGCGACATCAAAGCGACCGAGCGCAATGGCCCGGTGGTGAGCGTGGTGAGCGTGAGCAACGACGACGAGCTGTTGATGATCACCGCCCGCGGCAAAATCCAGCGGACGGCGGTGAACGAAATCAGCGTGATTGGCCGCAACACGCAAGGCGTGCGGATCATGTCGCTCGACGAGGGCGACACGTTGGCCGCGGCCGTCCGCGTCCCCCGCGAGGAACGCGGCACGGAAGAGCCCGAGCCGCCGGAAGAGTCGGCACCGGCCCCGTAGAACGGAATTTATTCCGTTTGATATTCATCACCCGGGGTTAGTACCGCCGCCCCGTTGCGGGTCAATCGCAATCCACACAAATTGGCAACCGTAAGCGAGGGATTCACGTGGCCCTTACCATTTCGATGGTCGCGTTCGGCAAATCGTCGAAAATCTCTGCCGGCGGGATTTGCAAGGCATGGGCCGCGCGATGGCCGAAAGATGCTCAGCCCACCGGAGCGGGTAAAAAAGAGAACGTTCTTTCGTTCGATGTCGGCGGCCAACAAGTGTTTTACGGACTCATGCCGGCGCCCATCCCGTGGTCCGATTTAGAAGGGCCCTGCGCAACGACGCCGTTTTGGCCAAATGCCGCCGCGGCGATGCGGAATCATGTACGGCACGTAATCGTCACGGTGGCCGGCGAAGCCGAGGGGCCGGCGCTGGCGGAAACACTTACGCGCGCCACTGTTGCGCTGGTCGATTCGGCCGAGGGCGTCTTCGGTGTCTATTGGTGCAATTCCGCACAGACCTTTCCACCCAAGAAGTTTTGCGAGGTCGCATCTCAGTTCGGTCCGGGTCAGCCGGCCCTTCCGATTTGGGTGAACTTTCGCATCGCGAAGAACAAGGATGGAACGACTGCGGGATTCACACGTGGGATGTCGTCGCTGGGACAAATGGAGTTCGAGACGCAAAGTTCGCCCGACGCCCCCGAAGCCTTGCGCGACCGGCTTCTGCATTTTGCGGCTTACGTGCTCGACGGCGCCCAGATCAAAGATGGCGAAACCATCGGCTTCGACGCCAACGAAAGAATCAAGGTGACCCACGCCGCGTCGACGTTCGGCGCTCCGGGCCGCGTGATGCGGCTCGAATTTCCATCAGGTAAAACCAGCGGCGGAGGGCTGACGGCGTATGGCTATGTGCATCTGATCGCGACGATCGTTTGCACGCTGGCCGTCGGATATTTGCTGTATTCCGTCTTTCCTTTCCTACGAGGCAGCTTCTTGCGCCACTTTTTCTTCGTGCCGGCGACTTTGTTGTTTGGTTTCCTGCTGTTGCTTATTTCAGATCAGATTCTTGAACGCACGTTCGGGTGGCAAACATTCAAGAAGTAGCGGTCGCGTGCCACGAAACGCGACCGCATGTTCGCCACGGCGTGCCAGAGCTACTGAACCGAACGGAATAAATTCCGTTCTACAATTTGCGAGCCAACTGCACCTTTGCCTTGCGGTTGGCCCGTTCTTGCTTCAGGGCGTCGATCAGATGCGCGGCCACGTCCTTGCTCGTTGCGCTGCCCGGCAGGGCAACGATCTGCTCGCCCGTGCTGCGGCAGAGCACCATGGTCGGCAGGTTTTCATCGGCCAGTTTAAACTCTGGCACCTTCACCAGGTTCGACAGCGCGGCCAATTGATTGACAGGCAGGTAGACGAGCTGGCAGTGGCTGGCCGGCCCTAACGCCGGGCGGCTCAGGAGCGTCATCCGCACCTGGTTCGCCAGCGGCGCCTCGCCGTGCTTGGCGGCGTCGGCCTTGTCCAGCACCAGCAGCACCGGTCGGCCGGCCTTGCGGGCTTTGGCGAATTCGTCGGCCGCCATCGCCACGGGCGTGCGGTCGAGGTTCAGCTTTTCGCCGGCAAGCTCGCGGAAGAAATGATCGGAAACCATCGCCAAGGGCACCAGCGGCCGATCGGCCAAATACTGATGAATGCGGTCGCCGCCCTGGCTGCGATGCGCCTGGGCGATCAGCAGCACCCGCTGGTCGAACCGCTTGCTTGTCTCAACAGCCCGCTGCCAGGCATCGACCGTAAACCGGGCGGCGTCGAGCAGCTTGTCGGCCGCCACCGGACCGACCACTGCATCGATCACCCGACCTTCGGGCGTGAGAAAGTAACTAACGACGTTGCCACCCTTCTTCTCGACTTTGCCGTTGACGTTGGTCACCTGAAAGTCGCCGATTTGCTGATACGCACACACAAAGTGCTGGCCGACATAGTCGCCGACCCGCTGGTCCGACAGGGCGCCCGCCCTGTATTGCTGGGCGTTGTTTCACGTAAACTCCTGCCGCGTGAAGTTGCCCGAAATCTGAATCAGAAACACCAGCTTCTTATCGCGAGCGGCCTCTTTGGCGGCGATGTCGGGCGTGTCGACCCACTGCAACGCCGTGCCATAGTGGTCGTCGTCGGCCGAAGCCAAGTCGGCCGTGCCCGCAACGGGCTTCGTGCAGGTGCCGTCAGTGCAAATCGCCGGCGTGCTCGCTATGGGCAGCGCCGGCGTGGCCGACACTTGACTTGTCGCCGGCTCTGGCGCCGGCGGGTTGGAGCGGTAAGGGGTGCGGGCCGAGGCCGCACCGGCATAAATCAGCAGGAGACCGACGACGCTGAGTGCTGACGCCCGACTGGGCCTGATCCATCGCATGGCGAACCTCCAACGTCCGGATTTGAGCGATTTGAACTGTTTCCGATCGCCTCATCAAGCAACCGCCGTACCAGACAGCGAAGCTTGCGGACATCAAACAATCGCAGCTCGAATCGTCGTAAGCCTTTACGTGGCGCGGCCGCACAGCGCTCGGCACTTTTCGGATTAAACAAGCGGCGTCGGATCCGTCGTCAATTCGATACCGCGGTGTTGTGCAATTGAACGGTGGTCAGGGACCGTAGGCACAGACCGCGGGATTGCACAGAATGAAACGGAATGAATTCCGTTCTACAACGGCTAGCCGGCCAGGCGCGTGATGCGAGGTGCGGACGCCGCTAGCTCGGCTTCGCTCGGCCGATGGCGGAATTGCATCAGATAGGCGTCTTCGGTGGTGTCTTCATAGAAGTCGCGCAACACCGAGACCGCCCGAAAACCTAAATGGCGGAAGAAAAGCTGGGCCGACAGGTTCGTCTCGCGCACTTCCAGCACAATCCGCGTGCGGCGCTGGCTGGAGAGCTTGGCCATCAGCTTGGCGGCCATGCGGCTGCCGACCTTCTCGCGGCGGCGATGCTCGGCCACCGCGAAATTGAGCACATGCAGCCGCGTCTTCTGCAGCTCGTAGATCATGAAGCCGGCTACCTCATCGTCAATGTCGGCCACCATGCCGATGCAGTTGCGCTGACGCAGGCAGCGGATAAAGTCGTCTTCCGACCAGGGAAACTCGAAGCAGGAATTCTCGATCGCCAAAACTTCGGGCATGTCGCGGCGGATCATCCAACGCACATGTACCCGGACGCCTTCTTTTTGATCGGAACTCATGGGGCCTCCTTGCCGCGGTGAGCTCAGGGTTCTTGTCAACAGGCCGAATGCCGGCTGCTGCTTCATCCAGCGGCGGTACAGTAGCAAAACCCGGCCCCAATGCCAAGACAGACTCATTCCACAGCGGCGACGGCCAGTTCCTGGGCCACGGCCTCGATGTGGGCGGACCCGACCGTGGGCTGCTCGTCGGCAAAGGCGATCAATAAGGCAAGGTCGCAGAGGCGGTTGATGCGCCGCGGCACGCCGCGCGTCAGCCGAAAGAGCGTCTCAAGCGCCGCGGTGTCGAAGATCGTTTGCTGCGCCCCGGCGGTGGTCAATCGGTGCGAGACGTAGCTCATCGTTTCCTCGACGGTGAGTGGTCGGAGCAGACACTTGGCTCCCAGCCGCTCTTCAAAATGCGGCATGCGTTCCATCATCGGCAAGAGCGCAGGCTGGCCCACCAGCAGCAGTGTCAGCAAGGGGCGTCCATCGGCTTCCATGTTCAAGAGCAACCGCAGCGTCTCGAAGGTGCGGTTGCCCTCGAGCAGTTGCGCGTCGTCAATGGCGAGCACAGTATGCCGACCCTTGGCGGCGTGCTCGCGCAGCTTGGCTTGGATGCGCGCGATCGAATCGGCAATCGTCGGCAAAGCCGTGCCAGCCGCAATCGGCGGCATGGTGCCCAGCCCAGCGGCCAACGACGCGAGCAACTCGGCGGCCGGCATCTCCGGGAATACCAATTCGACGATTGGCTGAAATCGGTCGGGCAGTTGATCACTCAAGAGCCGCAGCAATAGCGTTTTGCCGCTACCCGGTGGGCCGGTCAGCAGGGCCGCGGAGTGTTGATTTTCGATCGTATAGCGCAGCTTGAGCAGGGCGCCTTGGTGAGCGTCGCTGGGGTAATACGCCCGTGGGTCGGCGCCGCTGCCAAAGGGCCGCCGGCTCAGCTTCCAATACGCTTCATACATGGGCGTCTCGCGTGAAATTTTCGATAATGGCCCAGCAATCGATGCCGGCTTGAGCCAGCCGGCGTCCTACGGCATGACTTTGCTGCAACCGGCTATGGCGGACGTCGCGCACCACCAACGCGGCGTCGATACCCGACGCCAGCACTGCCGCATATTCCTGGTCCGTGTCGTCGGCCACGGGACCGGCATCGATGCAGACCAGGTCACAGTGCGTGCGGAGCCCGGCAATGGCCGTCTTCACTGTGGTCGCATCGACGGAAGAAGAAGTCGATTCCGTCGTGAGCTCACGCAGCGGCAAGAGAATGACACGGTCGGTGAGCGATTCGACCATGGCCTCGGCGACGGCTAGCCGCTGACTGATCGCTTCGGTCCAGCCGGCCGCAGCCAGCACACCCAAGCGCGCAGCCAGTTGCGGCCTGGCAAAATCCGTGTCGATCAAGCCCACTCGGCGACCATCAGCGGCCAGGGCCGCGGCAACGAACAGCGCGATGCTGGTGCGCCCCTCGCCGCGACGGCAGCCCGTCACGAGCAACGTCTGTGCGCCGCCGAGCAGTTGTTCGACGAGCGATGCCCACTGGTCGCACGCGGCTTCGCGCATCGCGTCAACCAGCGGCGGCCAATCGAAACGTTCGATTTCCAGGGCGGGGTGGGGCGAGGTTTGCACAGGATCTGGCAAGGTAGCCCCCGGCCTTGTGCGGGGCGGTCGGTCGTCAGTCCCCGGTGGGCCGGCCACAAGGGCCGGGGCTACCGACGCGCTGGCGTGCCGTTCAAGGGCTGGCGGGCCGGCCACAAGGGCCGGGGCTACCGACGCGCGCGGTTCGTGGTCCTGGTTCAGAAACTGCGCATGCGGTCCGCCGGCGGTCCGCCGTTGGTAAGCCTTGATCAACGCTTGGTCGAGTACGGTCATCGGCCACTTCCGCCGTTCGGCTCGTGTTCCACGTCGTCGATCGGCATCACCCCTTCCAGCCTGGCACCGAGCGATTCTTGTGCGGCGCGGCCATCGTACTGTTGGTCGTCAGCCAATCGCTTCTGCTCAGCCAGCCGCGGCGCACCGGGGGCTTCACCCCTGGTGTCAGTGCCTTCCGACGGATCGGCCGAAGTGGTCGGCAAAGGTTCCCAAGGCGCGGCGGCATCGATCGGCGGCGTCGGCTGCATCTGGGGCGAGGCCAAGAGGTCGGTCGCCCCCGAAGTCGCCTCGGCCGAAGCCGTCGTGGGCGTTTCGGCGGGCGGCACGACGATCCGGGCCACCCCCGTGCGTTGCGGCGATACGGCGGACGCCGGCTTACGTTGAGTCCGCGGCGCCGCGGTTGGTTTGGCCGGCGGCGTAAAGACCAGGGCCAAAATCACTTGCACGGCAATCGCAGTAATGCACGCCAGCCAGATTTTCGGCTGCCCAATGAACCGATAAACCCGTGCTAATAGAGTCGGTGCCGCCGCGTCGTCG
The DNA here is from genome assembly GCA_035252155.1 of Pirellulales bacterium. Lineage (GTDB taxonomy): Bacteria > Planctomycetota > Planctomycetia > Pirellulales > JAICIG01 > JAICLL01. Next base: position 8,465 of record DATFDL010000439.1, read on the forward strand.
ACGTGCTCCGTCGCTTCGTGCGGCGGAGCCTGATTTGCTTCGTCGACGTAGCGAGGGTCGATCGTTTCCGGCGACGGGGCCACTGGCCGCGGGCGCGGAGAAGTCAGATCGGGCAGCCGCACGGTAAGCCGCGAGGTTTGCATGAAGACTCCTGACATGTCGACGTAAGATCAAACAGCCGTGTCTATCGGTTCTGAACGCGCGGAGCTTGAGCTTTAACGCGATTTTTTCGGTCGGCGAAAATGCGCAATGGAAGATTGCGGAAACCGCATAAGATAAAGAGGACGGTTGATCTCCTGACGGCGTGAAGCATAGAATACGCCCGCACCAGTGACCCCTCGCGAACCGAAGGCGGCGCCGAGAGGAGGCGGTTTTGACGCAATCGACTGACTATCAGCCCAGGGGGTTTGTTCGGCTGGGCAACAGGTTCGCCATCGGCCGCACCACCTTGCTAGTGTTGGTGGCCATCGCCACCATTCCCTTCGCCTTGGCCTACGTGCAGTGGCTGTCGTTCGGCCTGCCCCAAATCAGCGAGGCGGCGGCCGAAGCGGCCGGGCCCCAGCCCGAGGGTTTTCCGGTTTGGCTGCGGTTTGGGCACTATCTGAACTTCCTGTTCATGATCTTGCTGATTCGCAGCGGGTTGCAGATCTTGATGAGCCACCCGCGGCTTTATTGGACGGTACACTGCACGCCGGCCAGTGAATGGCTGCGGCTGACGCCGGTGGCCGAGCTGCCGCGCGACCGTGTCTGGACGGCCAACGACGACGCGGTGCATCTTTCGCCCTGGATCGGCCTGCCCGGCTACCGTTACAGCGTGGGCATGGCCCGGCACTGGCATTTTCTCAGTGCGTTGTTTTGGTTGATCAATGGCGTCGTCTTTGTGGCGTTCTTGCTCAGCACCAGTTATTGGCGGCGCGTGGTGCCTACCACGTGGCAGATATTGCCCGACGCCTGGAACGTCTTCGTGCATTACGCCACTTTCCATCTGCCGCCGGAACCCGACGGCTACTACCGTTATAACGCCCTGCAACAGCTTTCGTATTTCGCGGCGATCTTTGTGCTCGCTCCACTGGCGATCGTCACCGGGCCATCGATGTCACCGGCGTTCACCGCGCGGTTCTCGTGGTATCCGCGGTTGCCGGGCAATCGGCAGATCGGACGCTCGCTGCACTTCTTCATGATGCTGTCGTTCGTCAGTTTTATTCTGGCCCATGTCTCGATGGTCGTGCTCACCGGCGTTGTGCGCAACATGAACCACATTGTGGTGGGCAAAGACAACGAGCAGCCGACGGGTATTTATTTGGGGCTGCTGGGCATCGCCATCGTCGTCGCGGTGAACGCGCTGGCCAACTGGGCGGCCTGGCGTCGGCCGAGGGCTGTGCAGCACCTGGCCAAGCTGATCGTCACGCCTGTCATGGGATTTCTATTCAACCGTTCGAATCCGCTGGCGCAGTACCGCCGCGACGATATCTCGCCCTATCTCTGGCCCAATGGCAAAGTGCCGACCTCCGACGAATGGAAATCGCTGCGGGATGGTGGTTTTCGCGATTACCGCGTGAAGATCGGCGGGCTGGTCGAGAACCCCGCCGAACTGTCGCTCGATCAGTTGCGGTCGATGGAGCGGACGGCGCAGATCACGCTGCACCATTGCATTCAGGGGTGGTCGGGCATCGCCGAGTGGACCGGCGTGCCGATGACCACCA
>DATFDL010000440.1:0-2096 GCA_035252155.1 Pirellulales bacterium
AATGTCGGCGATCATCGCCCGATCGCACGAGCCGTTCAGGCAATGCTGCGCGGCGTAGCGGCCTTGCACGTAGGCCGCGCTGGCCAGGGCGGGCGGACCGATTACGTCGCCCACGGCATAAACATGCGGCAGCGACGTCTGAAAATGATCGTTCACTTCCAGTTGGCCGCGGTGGTTGGGCACGATGCCGATCGGCTGCAGGCCCATGTCGTCGGAGTTGCCGGTGCGTCCGGCGGCCCAAAAGACAATGTCGGTCTTGAGCTGCTTGCCCGACTTCAGGTGCAACACCACGCCGTCGTCGAGCAGCTCGACGCGGTCGTAGGCCTCGCGGTGGCGGATGATCACGCCGCGGTCGCGCAGGTGATAGCTGAGGGCGTCGATGATCTCGTCGTCGAGAAACTCCAGCAGCTTATCGCGCGTGTTGACCAGATTGACCTTCAGCTCGAGATTGCGAAACATCGAGGCGTATTCGCAACCCACGATGCCCGCCCCGAAGATAGTGATCGACCGCGGCGTGTAACCCAGCGTCAGAATGGTGTCGCTATCGAAGACTCGTGGGTGCGTGAAGTCGATGTCGGGCGGGCGGTACGGGCGGCTGCCGGTGGCAATCACGAAGGCCCGGGCGGTCAGATCGCGTTTGCCGCCGAACTGGTCGCAGACCTCGAGCGTGTGGGGATCGCGAAAGCGGGCCTGCCCGTGAAACACCGGCACGTTGTTGCGTTCGTAAAAGCCCAGCCGCATTTCGACCTGCCGCTCGATGACGCTTTCGGCGGTACGGAGCAGTTCGGGGAAAGACAGGCTGACGGAGATGCCGGCGTCGCGGAAGAGCTTGTTGTTGACGATGCTGGTCAACTGAAACACGGCGTGCCGCAGGGCCTTGCTGGGAATAGTGGCCCAGTGGGTGCAGCCGCCGCCGATTTTGGCGAACCGCTCGACCACGGCCACCCGCTGGCCGAGCTTGGCGGCCTGCATGGCGGCCCCCTCGCCGCCCGGCCCGCTGCCGATGACGATCACGTCGTAGGTTAGGCTTTCCATGCACGGATTTTAGCGAACGCCCGCCGCGGATACGACCCATCCGAAGTGGCAGGACGTCCGTTGCTCGGCACGCGCGGGCCGCGGTAAGATGGGTTTTGGTGAGCGCGCGAGAGGCACGCTACGAAGTCGACCGCGGAGCTGACGGAAATGATCAACTACAGAAAACTGGGAGACTATGTTTTGGCCGAGCCGTTTCGGCCCTTCCGAATTCGGATGGCCAGCGGGCAGACGTTTGAAATTCGTCATCCAGAGACGATCCTGGTGGGGCGCAACACGGCGCGCGTCTACACCACCGCGGCCTCGAACGGCCACGAGACGTGGCACGACGTTTCGTTGTTGCTCATGGAAAGCCTGGAGCCGATTGGACGGCCGCGACGGCGGCGGACCGACGGCAATTGATCGAGCCAGATCGCGGCGTTGCTTCAACTACAAACGTCTGTAGGGAACGCCCTCTGTGGCGTTCCGTGCGCGGCGGACCCACCTCGCGCCGCCCCTCGCGGAACGGCACGGAGGGCGTTCCCTACAGAGATCCATCGCAAACCCGTTCCTGCACCTAGACCATTATGCGCAGCCGGCCGCCCTCCCCTTGTCCCTTACGGCGCTTAGCTTTATGATACCGGGCTACACTGCGAGCGTGCCTGGAATCCTAAGCGTGACTGCAATCTGGCTCTTGTTTGCCGACGATGCCGCGGGCCAACCTACCAGCTTGGCGCCGTCGGTGTTGATGATCTCAGTGCTGATGATCTTCTTCCTCTATATGTGGATCGTACAGCGGCCGGCTCTCAAAAAAGAACAAGAGAACCGGCAGACGATGCTGCGGAACCTGAAGAAGAACGATCGCGTACTGACGACCGGCGGCATCTATGGCGTCGTGACGAACGTGCAGCTCGACAGCGACGAAATTACGCTGCGCGTCGATGAAGCGACGAGCGCGAAAATCAAGGTGTTGCCCACCGCCATCCAGCGCGTGGTAAGCGACGACGCCAAAGACGGCAAAGAATCAAAGTAAGACCTATCCGAACGTAAAGCGGTGGCTGGGGCAGAGCCTAAGCGATGCCCCG
>DATFDL010000441.1:0-12227 GCA_035252155.1 Pirellulales bacterium
GGGTTTTCACCGAGAACGGCGCTCATTCCGTTCGCCCCGTAGAACGGAATTCATTCCGTTTGCCGAAAGCGCCCGCCAAACGAACGGAATGAATTCCCTTCCACATCCCTCTCCCCGCAGCCTATGAAAGATCTGGCTTGGTGGGTTTTCCGCGGAAATCGTCACCCTTCGCTGGCGCGAAAGCAGCACCCCATTACCGCTGCGGTGGCACTTTGCTCCACTCCCCGCAGCTTAGAAGAAAACTGGCTTGGTCGGTTTCACCGCGAAATGGCTCGATTTAGAATGCCGGAATGCCCGGTTCTGCGCCGCGGTGGCAATTCAAGCTGGCCAACCTGCTCGCCGCGTGCTATCTGGTAGGGGTGTTCTTCGCCCTCTTTACCGACCAAGAAATCGGCGATGAAGTGCAATCAATGCCTCTTCGTCGCCGGCGTCCGCCTGCTTGATGGCAGCAATATACTCGTCGCGAATTACGCTCTCGACGCCAATCACAACCTCTGGCCATTCGATGATCGGCGAGCGGTTTTGCTTCAAAAGGATATTCGCGAGCATCCGAGACCAGCGGCCATTGCCATTCAAAAACGGATGGATCTTTACCGCCCGAAAATGAAGTCGCGCCGCTTGTTCAACGAGGTCGTGTCCGAATTTTTGCCACGTCGCCAGGTCTTCTGCCAGGCCGTGGAGCTGCGGCTCAACTTGATGGAACGGCACCCCGATATTCAAGTCGCGTTGGCGAATGTGGCCCGCCCAATCCCACACCTTCCCAAACATTTCTCGATGCAGCCTCAACATCCAGGCAACATCGAATTTTGCAACGCGGCGCGATGGCCGACTCGCCAGATACTTGAGGGCGGCCTTGAGGACGTTCTCCGCTTCGGCGGCATTAAGTTCGGAGCGGGTCGAAATACCCTTGATGCGCAGCCCAGAGATGTCGTCGATCGGCGTTTCGCCAGGCAGCGTTTGGAAGCTCATTCCGCCCACAGTTTTCGCCGGGAGCCGGCCATCAGTGTGTGGACCGCCGAGTCGACCAGCTCGTTCAGCTTTTGCGGCTCGATAGCCTGCCCCTCGAGCCCGGACGTGGCCTGAACCGCGCCGACCAATCGCCTCGCCTTTTGCGTCGCGACCTGTTTGGTGAATTCGTAATCGCTTTTCATTTCGATCTCGATCCCCAGCGCATCGGAGATTGCCAAGACCGAGGCAAAACTGGCCGTCGGGTGATTGCCAGAGAGGATTCGCTGAACCGTCGGCAACGAAATCCCGCTGCGCTTTGCGAGCGCGGCCTGGCTCATACCGATTTCTCGGCGCCGACGCTCAAGCTGCGTGATGTAGGCGGTCGCGGTCATGTCGCGTTCCCTCGGGGTGAGCCGAGCTTCTTTCAATCATATATCGTATGTGATGCGGAGTCAAGTTAACCGCACGTCATATTTGATACGATATACGGGTCCATTAGCCGGAAAGACCTGCATTTTGTGCATTGCCTGGCTCGATGGGGGGGCCGGTTTTCAGGCGATAGATGCTCGGCTGCAAGATGCAAATCTAAGCACCATCAAGTCTCTGAAGCATCCGCCTCTTCCCCTTCGGCCACTTCTTCCGCCTCGGCTTCCGGCGTAACCACCGCCGGTGCCGGGCCGCCGCCGATCCGCGCATAGGCCGCCGCCGTGGGCAACAGCGCCACGTCGCCGCCGGGCAGAGGCGGCAAACGCAACACGTGCGAACGATACTCGTTCACCGTCACGCAGGCATACTTCAGCCCGTCTTCCCACTCTTTGCTCTCCAGCTCGCTGTCGTGCGGTCGGGCAGGCTCGATGAACAGCACATACTGCCCGTCGGAGGCCGATGCGAACTGCGGCAACACACAAATCGTGAGCACGCGCGAGAGCAGCTCGATCTTGGGATTCACTGTCTGATGCACGAAGTGGCGGTCGGCCTCGCCGCTTTCGGCCCGGCTGCCGAGGCCTGCCGCCCCGGCGATGTAGGGGTGCGTGCCAAACGTCTGCTCCACACGGGCCTGCGTCTTGTCCATGTTGCCGCCGAAATCCATTTCCTTGGGCTTGTTGCCCCACGGCTCGATCGACTCGATCAAGGCGTCTTTGATCAGCGCCTCGCCAAAATGCGTCAGCCCGCGATATCGCGAGTTAATCGCCTCGCGAATTTGTTGCTGCTGCCACTGCTTCAGTCGTGGCCGCGCCGTCTGCCCCTGCCGGTTGGCCTGCGAACCGACCGTGACGATGGCGGCGGGATGAATGCCCAACTGAAACGCCCGTTTCTGCGCCTCTTGCACGAACTCGTCGATCATGATGCCGCGGGCGCCGGCCTCCAGCGGTCCCAGGCCGCGCAGCGGATGTGCCGGATCGGGATACCAGAACGGCGCGATGGCGTCGGCCGGCAGCAGACTCTCTTCGACGCGCCCGTCGGGCCGCACCGCCCAGCCGCTAAACAACCCATCCGGCCCGCTTACCGGCCGCACCCAGTGGCTCGGCAGATACCAGATTTCCTTCCGCCCGGCCACCTGCGGAAACCACCAATACGCATAGCCGGTCACCTCCAAGCTGGCCACGCTTACGTATTTCAGACACCAATCGTTCCAGCCCGGCACGCTGACCGCCGGGCGGTGCAGAGCATCGAGAAGCGGATGTTGATCGATGACTTCGATCTGTTCATTGGCTTTGCGCGTGAGCGTCAGCTCTCGCACCCACTCGGGCAGCCGATAATGCCGCGGCTCGGCTTGCCTTCGCCGTCTTCCGCGCGGCGGCCCGACGCGGGCCAGGCGGATCGGCTGTCCGGCGATGCGCTGCGCGATCGGCCGCACCGAGGTATACACCTGCCCGCGAAAATGCGCCTGTTGTTCACGGGCGTCGGCCAGGCGTTGTTGTGCGTCGGCATTGAAATTGGCGATGGCCGCGCCTCCGGCCAGCAGATCTTGCGGTGAACCAACTTGCCGGGCGGCCTTCAGACAGCGTTGATAACCGGCCTCGGCCTCGCGGCGGGCCAGTTCGCGATGAGATTGGAAGGTGGACATAGTGGCTGGTGGCTAGTGACTGGTGGCTGGGGCAGAGCCTTGGCGATGCCCCGGTTTACAAGTGCGGCGTGCAGAATGCGAAGTGGACAATTCGACCGGCCGGTCCTAACGTTAGCACGTACAACCTACCGGCCAAATCGAGTGCCCAATGGCCCGCCAGGTCACGGTCCCCAGATCTGGCAATTCGGCAACGCCTGTCGGAGTTTCTTCGTGCCGGCATCGGTGACCTGCGTGTCGGCAAGACTAAGCCATTGCAGGCTCGTCAGTCCTTGCATTTGAGCGAGCCTAGTGCGCGTCACCTGAGTGTTGGCGAGATCAACCCACTCGATTTCGTCAAAGTAATCCGGCGGCAGCCAACGCCGCAGGTAGGTCGCTCGGAACGTCTCGCTTGCCGCGGGCTTCACGAAGCCGACCCTTCCACCGAGTTTTTCTATGGCCGCGACCGCCCGCCGCTGCCGCTCGGCCGGGGCGACCCACATGCTCAAAGCGACGCACAGCAGCGTGACGAGCACGAGCACGGTGCGCAGAGAGACCTGCATCCAACGACGTTTCGGCTTCAGTTTGGTGAGTAGTCTGACCATGCCTTTCAGCATGGGGCGAGCGAGGCCGGCAGGCAAGAGCGGCGGGCAAGAGCGGCGGTCGCGCGCCAGGCTATTCAACCGGTTTTAATCCAAGAAGATCTGCCAGCGCCAGACAGAATCGGTTGCGGACATAGAAAAAACGATAATCGTTGGGCTCATCGCCCATTAGCAACACTCTCTCTTCACCTGCAAAAACCAATCGCAGCGGGTACGGTCCGTCGAACGTCAGACGGGTGTACTCTAGCCTTGGATGGCGGTACGTCGTCCGGGGGCCAGGATCCACTCCTACGGCGAACTGCTCCGCCAGGTTGTTGAGCACCTTCGGATCTGTGACTGTGATCGAGGGCCCTCGCTCGCATTCAATTGCGACGGCGCTGGCTTTTGCAAACGCCGCACGAATCAAGCACTCGATTTCCGAATCGCGCAGGTCGTTTGGCCGCAGCTTGGATATCGCCGCCGGGTCGGCAAGCGTCGGCCTTCTCGTGGCAATCAGCACCGCGGCTAGCGCCAAGCCAGCACACGGTACGGCGAGAAGAATCTTTGTCTTACGAGTGGCCATTCCCACAGCTTACTGCTTGTTTGACGCGATCGCAAAAACCTGTCATATCAATGCGGCAAATTCCTGACCGGCACACCTTCTACCGTTCATTCTTCTTGCCGCGTGAGCACCGTGGCAGTCTCGGCGTCGGCACGCTGGCGGTCGAACAGGGCGCGCTCTTTCAACACTCGGGCGTGGTCGCGCTCGTAAACCTCCCACAGCCGGCGATTCTCCGCCTGAGCGACCTCCAACTCGCGGCGGACTTTTTCCAGCTCGTGCCGCAAGGCGGCGCAGGCCACCGCCGCCGACTCTTGTCCGCGTTGCGCTTTGGCCCGCACACGGAGTAATTCGCCATTCACCTGCGCAGTCGCGTCTTTTTCGCTGGCAAAATCCTTTCGCAACGTGCTAAGTTCATGGTTCTTCTGCTCCAGCGCCCGGTCGAGTCGCTTGATCGTGGCCTCGCGCTCGCGGGTCGCTTGGTCGAACAACGCGCGAAGGCGGTTGCAACTGCGATGGATGATCGTGCTCATAGAAACTCCGGGGATTTAACGCTCGTTATCAGAAAGGGCCCAATGGTGGGACTCGCTTCGCTCGGCCCGCCCTACCACTAATCACTAAACACCAACCACCAACCGCCCGCGCCGGGGCATCGTTACACTCTGCCCCGGCCACCAGCCACTAGCCACCGCCACTCTCAATACACCAGCGGCTTCCTCACCGTCTCCAGCTCCGCTCGATCGCGATACATCGACCAGGCGTAATACGCCAATACCAACGCGTCGCCGCGGTCAGGCGAGCGACCGCCCAACAGCTCGCGCACGCTCGTTTCCACCTGCCCGCTCACCTTCACGCGCGGCTGGTCCTTGGGCGGCAAGCGCAAACGCCCCTCGCCGTCGTACAACAACGGCAACACCGCCAGGTCGAGAAACAAGTCCGAATCGTTCGGCGGCAACGACACGCATTGCACCGAGGGCGGCCACCCGCTGCAGCACGTCGTCTGCGACAGCGCTAAAAGCTGATCGTTCGGTTCCATCGCCTCGCGCAGTTCGCCGTATAGTTCCGCGCGGCGATTGCGATATTTCGCCGGATCGTGGGGCGTGGCCGCAAACGAAACGTCCATCACTCCTTCAAAGTCTTTGTCGCGCAGGGCATCGGCAATCTGCTTGCCGCCGCCGCCCGCGTCGAACGCCACGGCCCCGTCGGGAATGCCGAACTTGCGCATCAGGCGAATGGTCTGGCCGACGATCTCAATGGTGTTCGGCGTGGGTTTGGCCAACACATATCGCACGCCCCAGCGACCGAGCACCACCCAAGCCGTCAGGTCGCCGCCGCCGTAAGAAACATCGACGCCCAAGCTGTAAGGTCGGCCCGGCCAGTCTTGCCTTTCGCAGAGGCAGTCGCCCAGCCGCTTGGCCAGTTCCAGCCATGCCGGCGGAAACAGCCTTTGGTCGGCTTCGTCGGGCAGCAGACCAAACAGCCGCGTTCGCTTGCGGCGCTCGTCCCACGTGACGCTCCATTCGTCGAACTCCTCGCGCGCGAGCAGCCCGGGCACGACCTCCGGATAGGGCGGCGCCTCGCCGCGCTGGTCCATCGCCCGCGAATGCGCCATGTTGGGCGATTCTTCGGGCGACAGATGCCTGACGCGCCGCAGCAGCCGCCGCGACTCTTGCGGATGCTTCTGATCGCCCGCCCGACAGCCATCGTAAAACCAGCCTTGCGTACATAGCGGATTGCCGATGGCGAGCAGTCGATGGGCCTGCGGCAAGAGCGACTCGATGAAGCGATCGGGAATGGCCGATGCCTCCTCACACACCACCAGCACCGTGGGCAGCCCGCCTTCTTGCCGCGGCAGGTTACGGCCCTGCAGCGATTCGGGCTGGTTCGCCCCGCAGCCGATCAATTCATGCCGCGGCACAAACCGCCGGCTGCCTTCGGCCTCGGGCAGACGCAGCCGCAGTTTATGCTCGACGAACGGCAATTTTTCAGAAGCGTTTACAAGTAACCGCCGCAGCTCGGCCCACATCACCTGTTCGAGTTGTTGCTCGCTGGCCGAGATCACCAGCACGGTGGCGGGGCTTCGCGTCGCAAAAAACCACAGCGCCGCCATCGCCGCCACCAGCGACTTGCCCATCTTGTGCCCGGAGTAGACGTAGGTCTGGTTGTTGAAGCGGACTGAGTCGAGAATCTCGCGTTGATAATCGGCCAACGGCATCTCGGGCCAAAAGTGCGCGGCGAAACCCTGTGGATCGTGTTGAAAACGCGTCCACGGTTCGAGCGGATCGGATGATGGTTCAGGATCAGTCATGCGGAGAATCAGCCAATTGGCGTTGCGATATGGCAATGCATCTGTAGGGAACGCCCTCCGTGGCGTTCCGCCGAGGGCGGACCGAGGTCGCTTCGCGGATGGGTGGCTGGGCAGAGCCTTGGCGATGCCTCGGCGTGAGCGGCTCGACGTTGGTTTGTCGAGCCGCGCGTACGGTGGGCCGAGTGAAACGAGTCCCACCATCACGCTTGTCGTTGAGTATGGCGCGGCATTGAAAACCGAGGCCAGCTACTCTTCGAACTCGAAGTAGCGATATCTCGACCAGCGGCTGACGCCCAGGCGGTTTTTGGCCCTCACGCGCCACCGCCCCGCCCCTGCGCTGTAAAACGCCATCGCCACGTAGGGCATGCGCGACTTGAGGATCTCATCCACCTCGTAGTCCAGCGCTTGCGTAACCGGCCCCACATCGCTCATCACTTCGATCTCGGTCGTCGGATCGCTACTGCTGATTTCGACCTCGTATTCCATCGGATAAACGCCCGACGAAGGCATCCAACGCATGTCAAAAAAGCGCGGATAGTGATCGAGCAATGCGTTGTCCGCAGGCGAAATCAATTCGGGCGTCGTGGGCTTGCCATCGGCGGAAAGATGGCCGTCGAACGGATCTTGCTTGAATTCCACCCGCCCCTCGTCGAACGCGATTGTGAACTCATACGCTTCCGGCATACTCGGCGAATCGTATCGAATTCTGCCATAGGTCCAAGGGAACAGGGTCTGTGCGTACGACTTCTGGAACTTGACCGACGCAATCGCCTGCTCGCGGGTGTAGCCTTCGGCGATGACGGACGCGATGTACGATTCCCAGCTCTGTCGCTCCAGCGGCTCGCCCAAGAGCGCGATTACCTCTTTTTCGGTCATGCCGGGCGATACTCGTCGCCAGCGATCGTAATCCGGCTGAATGAACATGTCGCCTATGTTGGCGCTTTTCCGGTGCACCAGCGCCGGCGGCGAGGCGGCGCTTCGATAACTGCGCCGGCGCCTTCGCCTGCAATGGCGCGCGTCGCCGCGACGGGGGCTCAGCAGTGCCGCCGCCAACGCGCCGCAGGCCGTGAGAAACGTCCGTCGTGCAGTCATGTATTGTCCTCTGTGCCAGCGGCTACTTCGACTCAAACCAGCTTAAAAGACAGCGTATTGCCGCGGTGTCCTGGATCGGAATAACATCTTCCTCTTCGATGCCGTTTTCCGAGTCACACTTTAGAAAATGCATCGTCTCAGGACTCTCAAACTCCAATTCGAGCGACCGACCACCGCGGTGCCACTCAAGCTGCACCCGACCCCGCGTCATGGGTACAACTTGGGGTGCCGGCGCGGCGTCGTGGGCAAGCGATTCAATGAATCGCGTCGCGGCATCGAGAATCTTGGGATCCAGCGGCACAGCCCCGTAGCCATCCCAATTCGCTTTGAATTGGCGTAGCCTTTCAATCGAGCAGTGCATCACTCATCGTCATGCGAATGGCTCGGATCAAAAAACGACGGCGGCTTCCCCGTTGCGGCTGCGATCTTCTCCATCGTTGCCGATGAGGGACTATGAACGCCGTTCTCCAGCCGGCTGATATGGCTTTGCGGGAGCTTCGTTCGCTGCGCCAACTCCGCTTGCGTTAGACCAGCCTGCTCGCGCGCCTCCCTCAGACGTGAGCTTACGAAGCCGAGCCAGCTCTCCATACCGATTGGCTCGTCCTCGGCGGCGAATGCGACAACGTTGCCTTTCGATTGATCGAGTATTTCGCGAAAAGCTCGGGCCGCCGCTTCCTCTTCCTCGTCGGTTTCCGCGTTGAATAATACCTTGCTCAGCTCGAATAAATCTTCCTTGTCATCAGGCGGCAAATTCCGAATCCGCTCAACCAACACGGCGATCGCCATTGTCAGGGCGGCTTCGCCCAAGTCAACCTTCTTCTCGCTTCTGTCGTTCACGGTCTTCATTAACCTGCATGGCGAGGTGCTCATACTGCGGCTCCGTTACGAGCCGGATGATTTCCTCAAACGCGAAATCAAGAATCCCGACGTTCCACTCATATCCTGGTTCTGGGCCGCCACCTTGGCGCACTCCGATCTTGATTTGCTTCTTGCCCACCGTTGGCTCCTTTGGTGACCGCGGTCCCTCGTGGCAAAGCCATTCATCGCATTGCGCTCCAGTGAACGCCGCCTAAAGCAATTGCTTTAGCCTCAGCGCCACATAATATACAACACTCATCGGCCGGTCAACCCGCCCTATTGAATATTATACAACACTCCCCTCGCGTTTGGCAGTCGGCTTTGATTTTCATAAGTTGCTTGTATGAAGTAAGTTGCGACGTATGGCTCTAGCCCGACCTCCCTTCCCATCACGGAGTGCCGCGACTACTTGGCACAAACTCGGCCGACACCACCGCGCGCCCGGCCGAGGATCGATATCGCGCCGAGGGAATGCCCGAGCGGTTGCCGCCCAAGGGCTTCACGCCACGAATGAGCCAGTCGGGTGATGCGCGCAAGTGCGCGATCATCGCGGGATGACTCGTGGTGATCGTCGCGCGGCGATTGGCCGACGCGATCAACTCGCCGGAGACTCGCAACATCGCGGCGCCAATGCCGACGCCTTGATAGTCGGGCAGCACCACCAGCCGCGCAATCCGCCACACGCCGCGGCGGCCGAACATCGGTAGCCAGGCGGCAAACGCCGCGGGACGAGCGTCGATGATGCCCATCACGCACGTCGTGCCATACGGCAAGTCGGCGCTCAAATAATGATGTCTCGCAAACAGGGACCATGCTTCACGCCGGCAACGGAACAATCGCAATCGGATCGGCGGTCGCCGAAGACGCCCCCGTGTGAGCTGACCCGTGCCCATGTCGAGCGCCCAATCGGGCTCGAGCCAGGCGAGCACGTCGTCATGGCAGGTGACGGCCACCAGGCGGCGGTTGAGCTTGCCCGAGCGAATGGCCTTGCTCACCGCCGCCGACGCCATCCGCGCCACCGCTCGATCGACCACGCTGGTGAACTCATCGCACACGACGATTCGCCGTCGGGCGCGCGATACACACCAACCCGAAGCGTCAGCGAGGCCAGCGTGTCGTCGTGCCTCGCTGACGCTTCGGGTTGGCGTCAAGAACGCCTTGGCCAGATCGCACCGAAATCGTTCGCCGGTCGAGAGCGTGTGATACGGCCTCAACCACGCCGGCGGGCTCGAAAAACCAACCGCCGTCAGCGTCTGCGTAACTTCCTTGATCGATCGCTGCCCAAAACAATCGATCACCGCCCGATCGCGCGGCCAGTGATTCGGCCGCGCCACACAACCGCCGAAGGCCGCACGGGCGACCGTGGTCTTGCCGCTGCCCGACCGCCCGATAATCGCACCAATCTGCCACGGCTCATCAACGCCCGGCACGTCGACCGAAAACTCCTGGCGGCAGCGCGCGGACGACGGCAGCCCGAACATGCCCCGCACCTGTTCCACGCGAAAGCTCTCGCGTATTGGGCAATCGACTACAGCGTTAATACTCGGCATCGTAGACCCTGGGCTTTGAGTTGTTCATATACGCGCCGCTGCTGCCGCTCGTCGACGCACTGCACGAGCACGTGATAGGCGTCGGTGGGTTGCGACGGACGCGGGGTGGTTGGACGTTTTGCCTTGCGTTGATGCTGCATTGGGAGCTGGGGAGCTGGGGAGCTGGGGAGCTGGGGAGCAGGGGAGCAGAGAGAGAATGAAGAATACGAATTCTCCCCTGCTCCCGTGCTCCCATGCCCCCCTGCTCGTTACCAGTGTTTCCGGCGCTGTTCAACCTTCACAGCCCCGCTAGCCGTTCCTCGTGCTCATCCAGCCGCCGCTCATGCTCTTCGAGCTTCTGGGCGTGCAACAGCAGCACGCGGGCCATGTGGCGCAGCGACAGCGTGTAGCTGGCGATCCGCGCCAGCTTGCTGTTGACGCTCCACATCCACGGCCCGACCACCGAGCCGATGGCCACAATCACGCCGATGGCAATGCCCCAGTCTTCGCTTTTCATGGTGGAGGAGAGTTGGAAGTTTGAAGTTGGAAGTTGGAAGTGTGGTGGCTGGGGCAGAGCCTTGGCGATGCCCCGGCTGGTGCAGCAGGAAGTCACGAGAGTCGGGGGCGCGGGAGAGGGGAGCGTAGGAGACGCGGAGAAGGGACTCTTTCCTCCACGCGGCGGCGAATGTGACATCCGTGTGGCACAGCCGCCCTCGGCTGTGAGATGGTCGCCAAAGGCGACCGCGAGACAGCCGAGGGCGGCTGTCCCACATTGCCGCATTCGCGGCCCGGTGGTTTATAACGAATTCTCCCTTGCTCCCTTGCTCCCCTGCTCCGCGTCTCCGCGTCTCCCGGTCGCATCACGCCGCAGGGGCGGGCACGGCTGCCGGTTTGCTCGCAGCGCTCGCAAACACCCCCACGCCGGCCGCCTCGCGCACCACGGAATCGAAAAACGCCTGCCGAGTCTTCACGTCTTGCAATTCGGCCTTCACCAGTCCGTCGAGCAACTGGGCCAGCTCGGCCCGGCGCTTGACGGGGTCTTTCATCACGTTCACGGCATGGCGGAAGTCGTTGCGCAATTGCACGAAGTCCAAAAATGCCAGGTCGTTGAGAATGGGCGGCAATAGCTGAAAGCCGTGCTTGGCCAGCTCGTTCGACAGGTCATTGGCCTCGCGTTGCAGTTCTTTCAACTGACGATCGTCGCGGTACAGCAGCTTGCCGACCGCCACGCCGGCAATCGCCCAGCCGACCAAGGCGAACAGCCCGACCGGCGTGATTTCGAACAGTTGGAAAGCGAAGAGAGGGTGCATGAGGTGGTTCCTTTCGAGGTGAGTGGTTAACGGTTGATCCAAGACGTTCAAGGTTCGCCAGAGGGTTCAGGGTTCAGGGTTCAGGGTTCAGCATTTTCGCGCCGGGTTTTTGAGCTGGTGCCTGCGTGCGGAGTTGTGGAGCCTGCCGCACCGAGGGAATAATTCAGGGCGTACCTTCGGTTGAAAGCCGTCTGGTTCAGCGCCGCACGCGCGAAGTTCACAAAGATGTTGAACCCTGAACCCTGAACCCTTTGATCGCTCAAAAGGGCTGCTACCGCCGATTCGACTTCGCGGCAGCTAGAAACCCGGCGACTAGTGACACCACAAACACCGCGATCGTCACGGGCACGGTGTCATCCCGCCCGACCGACGGTGTGTCGTCGTTCGGGCCGATGATGTCGGGAATCACCGGCTTGTCGTTCGGTACGTCGTCTGGTAGCGGGTCGGGCTCAGGCTCCGGTTGCGGAGTGGGACGCGGTCGCGGGCAGTGCGGACAATGCGCACGAATGCACTCGACAATGCCTTTGATCAGCGGCCAAGGCGCCTGCGGAATCGTCTCGCCGCTGGCCTTGTAGATGACCTTGCCCGATGCGTCTTGCAGCACGACGACGGGCAATCCAGCCGAGGTCAGATTGGCATACCGCGGCCAGACCGCGCTGGAGCGGTTGTAATGGTGAAACAGCGTCTGGCTGCGCAGCCGGCTCAACTGCGGATCGCTGACGAACCAATCGAGAATCTCGCGTTCCCGCGGCGTCAACCGCACGTTGGTAAAGACGCTCGTATGCCAGGCGTGGGCATCCTCCGGCAGGTCGATGACCTGCTCCGCGAGTTGCTCCTCGGCCGGCGCCCGCGCCGGCAGCGCGGCGCTCACCATGCAGGCGAGCAAGAGGGCGATGGATCGGAAACGGTCTTTCATGGGTACTCCTTTCAGTGGATGGTGGTTGGTGGTTGGTGGTTGGTGATTCGTGCTTGGTGCTGTGGAGCAGGGGGGCATGGGA
>DATFDL010000442.1:0-9469 GCA_035252155.1 Pirellulales bacterium
ACCTGCGCCCATGTTCAGCGTAGGGTGGGCCGAGCGAAGCGAGTTCCCATACGCATCTAGTTGCGGTGATTTCGCCGCAACAGGTCTGTAGGGAACGCCCTCCGTGGCGCTCCGTGGGGGGCGATACGACGTCGAATCGCAGTTCCCGGAACGCCACGGAGGGCGTTCCCTGCAGACGCGTTCAAATCATTTCGCAATCGACAGCAACGACGCTCATGATACCCAACCTGCACAAGCTTAAAGAAGAAATCTGCGATATCGGCCGGCGGCTCTACAACAAGGGCTTTGCCGCGGGCAACGACGGCAACATCAGCTATCGGCTCGCCGAAAACGAAGTGCTTTGCACGCCCACATTCATCTCGAAGGGTTTTATGAAGCCCGACGATCTTTGCATCGTCGATATGCAGGGCAATCAGTTGTCGGGCCGGCGGAAGCGGAGCAGCGAGATTCTGCTGCACTTGACGATCATGCGCGAGCGGCCCGATGTGAAGAGCGTCGTGCACTGTCATCCGCCGCACGCCACCGCGTTTGCCGTGGCCCGCGAAGCGATTCCGCAGTGCGTGCTGCCCGAAGTCGAGGTTTTCTTGGGCGACGTGCCGATCACCAAATACGAAACGCCCGGCGGGCAGGCATTCGCCGACACCGTCCTGCCGTTTGTGCAAAAGGCGAACGTGATCATCCTGGCCAACCACGGCACGGTGAGCTATGGCGACAGCGTCGAGCACGCCTACTGGTGGACCGAGGTGCTCGACGCCTACTGCCGCATTTTGCTGCTGGCCCGCGACCTGGGCCGCATCAATTATTTGGATGAGCAAAAAACTCGCGAGTTGCTCGACTTTAAAACGCGACTGGGCTTTAAAGACCCGCGGCTGTCGCCCGGCATGGAGAACTGCGACATCTGCGCCAACGACATTTTCCGCGACAGTTGGAAGCACACGGGCGTCGAGCGACGGGCCTTCGAGGCTCCGCCGCCGGGGAAGAACAGTCAGCCGGGCCTTAACGGCTCAGTAAACATTGACCACGAACAATTGATTCAAACGATCACCGACCGGGTGATGGCGGAAATCAGGGGTCACGGGTCGGGGGTCGGGGGTCAGGGAAGAGGCCAGAGGCCAGGGGCCGGAGGCCAGGGCTCTTGATCGCGCTGGCTTCAAGTTCGTTTTAATCCACTGCATTTGTTCCCTGACCTCTGACCTCCGGCCTCTGACCCCTTCCCTGAATCCTGATCCCTAACCCCCGACCCCTCCATGAAAGTCAGCATCGTCGGCGGCGCCGGCTTGGTCGGCTCGTGTGCCGCATTCGCTTTGCAAATGGGCCGCGTGGTCCGCGAGATCGCCCTGCTCGATGTCAACGCCGAGGCCGTCTCCGGGCAGGCGCTCGACCTGCTGCACGGCGCCAGCGTGGCGGCCGATCAAACCATCGTTTCCGGCGGCTACGAACATACGGCCACGAGCGATTTGATTTGCATCACGGCGGGTCTGCGCCGCAAGCCCGACGAAAGCAGGCTCGATCTGATCAATCGCAACGTCGATCTGTTCGTCGGCATTCTGGGCGAGATCGCCAAGGCCGGCTACAAGAAAGATGCCGTGGTGCTGGTGGTGTCTAATCCGGTCGATGTACTCACCTATCTGGCGGCACAGCGGCTCGACTTGCCCGTCGGCCAGGTCATTGGGCTAGGCACACAGCTCGATACGATCCGCTTTCGCAGCCTGATCGCCGACCGGCTGGGCGCGGCGGCCACGCAGGTGTCCGCTCTGATCCTGGGCGAACACGGCGACAGCATGGTGCCCATCTGGTCGAGTGCCACCGCCGCCGGCTTGCCGCTGGAAAAATATCCGGGCTGGAATCCGAACGTCGCCAACGAGCTATTCACCCGCACCAAAGGCTCGGGCGCCGAGGTGATCAAGAAGAAAGGCGGGGCGGGCTTTGCCGTCGGCCTGGCCATTCAAGAGGTCATTGAGTCGATCGCGCTCGATCGGCGGCGGGTGCTGCCGGTGTCGAGCGTGCAGTCGGGCTGTTACGGCATCCGCGATGTGGCGCTCTCGGTGCCCACGGTCGTCGGCCGCCGCGGCGTGCATGCGACGCACGAGATTGATCTTTGGCCAAAGGAGGTCCAGGCGCTGCGCAAGAGCGGGCAAGTGCTGCGACAGACGGTCGATACGGTGCTGGCGCGATTGCAAGCAAGGTAGCCCCGGCACTCCGTGACGGGGTTCGCGGTCGCCAAAGGCGACCGAAGCTCCGTCACGGAGTGCCGGAGCTACCTTAGGCCGCCCGCCGCGGTCCTGAACTAACTTGTGTTACTGTCATGCAAAAATCACTCGATCGCAAGCTGGCCGCCATCCACGCCGACCCGGCGGGATGCAAAGAGTTCATCATTGCCGACGCCAAGGATGCCGACATGGCGTTTGGAATCGGCGCGCCGGGCCGCTCGCCCGAAATGCACGCCGGCGAAGTGCGATTTCGCACCTTGGCCGAGTATCGCGAGCAGATTCGCGAGATCGTGCGGCAAGGCGTCGTCGACATCATGCTCATGTCGGCCAGCACCAACGACGTGCTCACGCTGCAAGAGCGACTGTTTGACGACAGCCCCGTGACGCCCGCCGCTCGGGCGAACGACACCAGCGATATTTTTGTGGTCCGGGGCGGCAGTTACGTGCAGCAGCCATCGCGGCCCTTCCGCAGCGCCGCGGTCGATCACATTCAATGCGGCCATGTGGACTGTGAGCCGGGCGAGCGCGTGCGCGGCGCCAATCTAGGGCTCTACAGCGTCACCTTCAACAACCGACTTGACGACGACCTGCGAGCGCTGGAAGAGTATCGCCAATTTCGCCTGGAGGCCGAGGCCAAAGGCTTTCGGCACTTTTTGGAAGTCTTTGATCCCAACGCGCCGCACGCACTCGACGCCGAGCAGATCCCAAAATTTGTCAACGACTCGATCGCGCGGGCCTTGGCGGGCGTGGCCCAAGCCGGCCGGCCGCTGTTCTTGAAGGTGGTTTATCATGGTCCCAAGGCCATGGAAGAGCTTGTCTCCTACGACCCACATCTGATCGTGGGCATTTTGGGCGGCGGGGCAGGCACCACCTACGATGCCTTCAAGTTGATTGCCGAGGCACAGAAATACGGCGCTCGCGTGGCGCTCTTCGGCCGCAAGATCAACAGCGCCGAGTGCCAGCTTGCCTTTGTGCAGTTCTTGCGGTTGATTGTCGAGGGCGCGATCTCGCCCGAAGAGGCGGTCCGCGCGTACCATGCGGTGCTTGAAAAGCTCGGGCTGCGGCCACACCGGTCGCTGGAAGACGATTTGGTTTTGCAGACCGGCGTGATGAGTTACGGCGGAACCGGCACGGTCCAAGTGCCGGCGATGCCCGCTGAGCCAGCCGGAGGGAAGCACGATCACGGCGAATGCGGTTGCGGCGGAACGACGCGGTCGTCGTGCGAATGTAGCCACGCGACATCGGCCGACTCTTCCTCAGAGCCTGATTTTTCGAAGATGAGCCAGGCGGAGAAGCGGGCCTATCAGCAGGCGAAGCGCGACCGGATCTTCGGATAGTGGCTTTGACGAGTAGCCCTCAGCGACGGTACGCTTGACTCCATGCTCCGCGACTACCGACTTTTTTTCCGAGAGTATCTGCGGCACTTTCACCATACCGGCGCGATCGCCCCCAGCAGCCGTTGGCTGGCGGCCGCGCTGGCCCGCTATGTCGATCGCGGCGATGGACCGCGACGCGTGCTCGAAGTCGGTCCGGGCACGGGCGCCGTCACCCGTGAGATCGTCGCGCGGCTGCGGCGGGACGACCGGTTGGACCTGGTCGAGCTCAACGAGCGGTTTGCCGAGCGGCTGCGGCACCGATTCGAGCAGGAACCCCGCTTCGCCGCCGTCGCCGATCGAGCGCGCGTCATTCAGAGCGCCGTCGAGGAGCTGGCGGACGATCAACCGTACGACGTGATTGTTTCGGGGCTGCCGCTCAACAATTTCTCGGTGGCCGATGTCGAGCGGATTTTGCGCACGTTCGAGACGCTGCTCGCCCCCGGCGGCACGCTGTCGTTTTTCGAATATATCGGCGTGCGACCCGCCCGGGCTCTGGTGAGCGGACCGGCCGAACGCGAACGCTTGCGCGGCGTAGATCGCGCCTTACGGCAAGCACTCGTCGTCGGTGAATTCCATCGCGAACGCATTTGGCCGAACCTGCCGCCAGCGTATGTGCATCACCTGCGAGTGGGCGCTGTGGACTATCGACATTCGGTGGATTCGGTGGCCAACGCCAACCAGCGCGCCGGCTAATCGTCAGGAGGCCGAGAGAATTTTTCTCCGCTTCTAACATCATTGGCGGCCTATGCTTAATGTTGCCGCCCGGGCGATCGAGAATTTTCTTGCTTGACAGGTTTTTCGAGATCGCTATCTTTAGGGCCACGTTCTTAGACATCGAACGTGTCTTAGGTCCGCCGTGAAGGTGGATCTCTCTTTGCGAAGATCGCTTTTTCGCCCATGGCCGCTAAGAAGGCGGCGAAATTCGTTTTTAACTTGCTGCGGAATGATCGCGGCGCGTTTGCGGTCCCGGCGCGATGCTGCGTCGCGGCGGGCTTGCCCCTGATTGATCGGCGGCAACCGCCCCGGACTGCCAATCGCCTTGCGATGATTCCCACGCACCACAGAGTTACTCGGCTGCGCGCGTTTGCCGCGCGCCGCGGGATGTTGTTGCGCCTGCGACGGGCGTGATCTCCCCGGCGACCCGGCAGAATTCGCGCCGCCTTAAGGGTTTTGCGGTTGCGGGAATACGTTCCCCCCTCACAGACACCCCACGCCCCGTTGAGGCGCCGCTTGAACACGATGCGCGAGGCAACATTCGACCTAGGCCCGCCGGCCACATGCGCCGACGGCCCGCTCGCCGACGCTTGGGCCGACCGGCGGCTGGTCGATCGCTGTCGGGCCGGCGAAATCGCGGCCTGGGAGCAGCTCTATCATCATTGCCACGGACCGTTGCTGCTGGCGATCAAGGTCTTTCTGGGCCGCTATTCGGCCGGAGACGACCTGGCCGAAGAGATCGCCGCGCGCGTTTGGCTGAACCTGGTCGACGACCACGGGGCCTTGCTCGATCGGTTCGACGCCGAGCGCGGCTGCCGCTTGACCACCTTTCTGGCCGCGCTGGCCAAGCGCGACGTATTGCGATATTTGCGGGGCGAGCGCCGCCGGCATGCGCGCGAGAACGCCTCGCGGCCGGCCATCGGATCGCAACGCGCCTTGCCGCCCGCGCCCGACGCAGATTTTTCCGTCGCGCTCGATGAGTTTCTCGACACGCTCAGTCTGCGCGAGCGCGAGTTCTGCGAAGCGTATTTGCTAGCAAACGCCGCCGGCGCGGCGGATGACTATTCGGCGACCAATCGCTGGCAACTGTGCCACCGCGTGCGCCGTAAGTTGCTCGATTTTTTGGGTGATGACTGACTTGTATTTTTTTCGACCGCGCGCTTGACAAAAAGCGACGCACCGATATGTTTGCCACTGTTAGCTGTTTTCTCGCCGCGATGAATGCGGCTTGCTCGGGCCCGCTGCGAGGGCGGGCCGACCCCGTGTGCGAAGATCGCGAAGTTACGCCTTGATGTTCCGCTGTGACGGCGGACAGGCGGCACACACGCCCGGTGTGGAGACCGGGCAACGCTCACGCGCGACGCGCTGCTCGCGCGTGTCCCCGACGTATGGCCGAAGCTTGTGATGAACTTCGGCTGTTCGCACTCGCGCCCGCGATGCGCGCGTGTGCGGCGTTCGACATATACAAACTGGTGTGTATGTATGCGCGCATGCGCGTCGCGCGGGCGGCGCTGATTCGCCTCGGGAAACCGATGCTTATTTTCGTGCGGAAACGAAACTCGAACTCAACTTGAACGACGACGTAACCTCCGTTGCGTCAACAACCTAATATCCCCGCTTCGGTTTCCTTGCTGGGACACCGACGGGGACGGAGTGTGCGCCGACCGTCCTTTGTCGGCCATCACGCAGCTATGAATTTGCCTGATCTTCGCAAGATTCGCGCCGACGCCGTCGCCCTGGCACTGGTCGTGGCGTGCGGCGCATGGTCGTTTTGGCCCGTATTGCGGCGATTGGTGGTCGTGTGGGAGAGCGAACCCGATTATGGGCATGGTTATCTGGTGCCGTTGGTGGCCGCGGCAATCTTGTGGCTGCGGCGAGCACGGCGACCGGCGGCCACGGCCGACTGGCGCGGGCTGGTGTTCGTCGTCAGCGCGCTGGCGCTGTTGATTGCGGGCGGAACGTTTTATCTCGCCGTGCTTCAAGACGTCGCGTTGTTGTTGTGGGTGGCCGGAGCATGCTGGCTCATCGGCGGCCGGGCGCTGGTGCGTTGGGCCTCCCCCGCGATCGGCTTCTTGGCGTTCATGTTGCCAATGCCGTTTCGCCTGGAGCAACTGGTGACGTTGCCGATGCAGCACGTCGCCACGCAATGGAGCGCCTGGTTGTTGCAATGCTGGGGATTGCCGGCGCTGGCCGAGGGCAACGTGCTGCTGATCGACGAGACGCGTCTCGAAGTGGCGCAAGCGTGCAGTGGTTTGCGAATGTTTATGTGCGTCGTGGCCGTGGCGTATGTCTATGCCGTGCTTGCGCGTAAGCCCCGCTGGCTGAAGATAACGTTGTTTGCGTTTGTAGCGCCGGTCGCCATGGTTGCTAACACGCTGCGGATATCCGCCACCGCCATTGCCTGGCAGTATGTGATTAGCAACGGCGGCCGCGAATGGATCCACGACGTCGCGGGCTGGCTGATGATCCCGCTCGCGGTGGCTCTGTTACACCTGATCCTGTGGTACTTCGACCGGGTAAGTGTGCCCGTGGAGGTGCTCGATGCCACACAATTGTTGCGCCGCGGCCGCGGACCGGCGCCCTTGAAGCACGCGACGTGACTCTTATGGCAGACCGGAACAACCCGCTCATTGCTTATTCGGACGACGTGCCTCGCGCCGCTGACGCGAGCGCCGCGGACGAAGTCGATGCGATCCGCCTGAGCGACGTGGTCGACTCGCTGCGCCACTGGTGGTGGTTAGCTTTGCCGTGCGGCGTGCTGCTGGCGGCGGTTTCCGGAGCAGCGGTCTGGGCCGCGTTCAAGCCCACGTATCAGGCGGCGGCGTGGCTGCAGATCGAAGATCGCCGTCCGTATGTGGCCTTTCCGGCCTGGGAGGGCGAGTCGAAGTTGTTCGCCGAGACGCAGGTCGAGCTGATCCGCAGCCCGTTGGTGCTCTCGCGGGTCTTGAGCCAGCCCGAAATCGCGCGTTTGCCCGAGGTCCGCGCATCGGCCGACGGGGCGCTCGAATGGCTCTCGAAAAAGGTGAGCGTCAAGTCGGTCGGCAAGTCGGAGCTGTTTCAGATCATGTTTGCCGGCAAGAACCCAGAGCACGCCGCCATGATCGCGAACGCCGTGGTCGATCGTTATCTGGAACTGCAAAGCGAGACATCGGCGCGGCATGCCGACAAAATCATCCGGTTGCTGCGCGAAGAGAAAGAGCGGCGTGCCAACGAGCTGGAGCAGATGCAAGACCGCGTGCGGCGGCTGGCCGAAGGACTTTCGGGACCGGTGGTGAGCCCTGGCGCCAAGACCGTCGTGGCGGTGCAAGATCCTTTGACGGCCATTCAAGAAGAGCTGGGCGCCGTCGAGGTGGAACGCGAGTTTCTGGAAGCCGAGTTGGAAGCCCACCGGCAAGCAGCCGCCGATGACCGCGAGACCACCGACGTGCCGACCTCGGTGGTCGAGAAGGCGCTGGAAAACCGGCCGGATATCGTGCAGGTTCGCGGCGAGATTGCGGCGAAGCAGGCGAAGTTGGCCGCCTATCAGCGCACCTCGGCCCGCGGCGCCGCCGATCCGGGCATCCGGCGCCTCCAGCGCGAAATCGAAGCCGCCGAAACGTCGCTTCAAAAAACCCGCCAAGATCTGCGGGCCGTCGTGCAGGCCGAGTTGCGGCAGCAACTCAAGCAAAGCCGCCAGGAAAACGTCGATCGCACCGAGGCGTCGCTCAAGAGCCAGCGGTTGCTCGAAAAGTTGCTGAAAGAACGATTGGCCAAACAGCGCGAGCAGCTCAAGGGCACGGGCGGCAGGTCGTTGGAATTCGAGTTCGCCCGGAGCGAGTTGGAACGGGCCGAAGTGGTCTTTCAGCGCATCGCCGAGCGGATCGTCGCCCTCAGCACCGAGCAACGAGCGCCGCCGCAGGTGACGCTGCTGGAACGGGCGATCGCCCCCGCCGAGCCGTCGGCCGTGCCCTACTCGAAGCTGGCGTTGGCGTGCCTGGGCGGCTTCTGCCTGCCGTTCGGACTGGCCGTGGTCGCCGAGCGGCGGCTGCGCCGCATTGCCGAGCCGCGACAGATTTGCCGCGAGACGAATCTGCAAGTGATGGGCGAAATCACCACGTTGCCCACACGCTCGCTGCTGCCGAGCCGGCGGGCCGCCCACCGGTTTGCGCGTCATTGCAGCACGTTTCAAGAGAGCATTGAAAACCTGGGGACGAACCTGTCGTTGCTGGCGAAGCTGCAACAATTGCAAGTGGTGGTGGTGGCCAGCGCCGCCAGCCGCGAGGGCAAGACCAGCGTGGCGTCGCAGTTGGCCATCAGCCTGGCCAACAGCAGCCAAGAACCGACGCTGCTGATCGACGCCGATCTGCGCGCGCCCGATCTTCACCGCCGATTCGAGACGTCGCTGGCGCCGGGCTTAGTCGATGTGCTCAGCGGCGCGGTTTCGCCCGACGAGGCCATCGTTCACGATTTGGGCAGCCATCTGCATCTGCTGACCGCCGGCCGGCTCGATCAAAGCCCGCACGGGCTGTTGGGCAAAGGGGCGTTTCGAGCGCTGCTCGACTCGTTACGGCCGCACTACCGCACGATTGTGATCGACGGGCCTCCGGTGCTGGCGGCCAGCGAGGCATTGTTCGTCGCTCGCGAGGCCGACGGCACACTGCTCTGTGCCATGCGAGACGTGAGCCGCGCCCACCAGGTGAAGCTAGCTTGCGAACGATTGCGCGCGGCCGGCGCGCGGCCCTTGGGCGCGGTGCTCAGCGGAGTTCCGATGCAACGCTACACGCGCACCTACGGTAGCTACGAAGCGTATCTTCGCCAATCGAGCACACCCGTCGGCTGGCGGCAGTCGCCATCAACGGAGCCGCCGCCGACGGTCGAGGTCATCCGGACGGACAGCCTGGCGGCTGACGCCGACCGATAGGAAGTAACCAATCATGGCAACCCGCACCAAGAACGACCGGCGCGGCCGCGAAATGTCGCCTTTCGCTCTGCGAAATGGCGCTGCTTTTGCAGAGCGAAAAGCGGCAGACGCAACTTTAGAGCGAAAGGCGACATCGGATTGCGCGCCGCTCCGCCGCGAGTTGAATCTGCGATTTCTTGTCGCCACGTTGACAACGGCCGGCGTCATCGCCGTGGCGGGATACTTCTGGCACGACCGCCAAGCGCGCCTGCACGCCGCGGCCCTGCTTG
>DATFDL010000443.1:0-21187 GCA_035252155.1 Pirellulales bacterium
GCTTGGTAGCCGCTCTGTAATTCTCATATTCGCCGCCGAATTTGTCGAGCATCATCCGCTCTTCGCGAGGCAGGCGCAGCGCAATGATCAGCAGCATGGCCACCAGATACGACGGCCCTGCCAGCCAGTTGGGCAGGACTAGCGCCTGCCCGATCGAGTAGATCAGCAGGGCCGAATACATGGGGTGGCGCACACGCCGATAGATGCCGCGCGTGATCAGTTGATGCTCTTCGCGCAAATCCAGGCTGATCGACCAATTCGTCCCCAGGTCGGCGTGCGAGCGATGGAAGAGCCATAGCCCGACTATCAGCATGGCGCTGCCGATGACCAGCGGAACCGGGTGGAGCGGATAATCGGCAAAGGCCAGCGCCGAGGTTGCAATCCAAATCAGCGGGACGAAAAACGCCATCCAGGCGATTGCCAGCAGAACGAATTCCAACGGCCCGCGATGGCGCTTCGCCACGGGCACCGCGCCGCTGCGGCGACCGTGCGGCGCCCGAATCACGACCATCGCGACGCTCGCCGCGAGAACGATAATTTTTGCGAACCAAGGATTCATTGTGGTTATCGCCAGCCGGTCTTGATCCACCACCGCTCGCCGTCGTCGACAATCTTGCGCAGATAGGCGCTCAACTGGCCCGTATGATGCTGCACATGCCGGAGGTTGGAAAGGTGCAATTCTCCGCGCGAGAACGGCAGCCAAGAAAAGCCCGACGGGCCCTGCAACGATTCGATGGTTTCCGAAGAAAACGCCTCCTTTGCCTTCGCTCGGCAAAACGCCAAATAGTCGAGCGTTTCTTCCTTGCTGAGGCCGGCGCTCATGGCCGTGCTCGACCGCTCGTCGCCGCCTCGCCGATGCAAATCACGCAGCTCGAATGATCCCTCGTCGCGAGACAAGTACAAATCGACATAAAAGAGCGTGTGATACGCCACTTGTCGAAACGTAGCGTTCGCGATTGCCCCGTCCCAGTGTTCCGGCGGGCATTTGCCGACGCACTCGCCGAGCATGCAAAGTGCCGCCTCGACCTGCCCGGCAAGAATCGTCTTGAAATAGTCAAGCATCAGATCGGGGGTGGGTCGAGTGGGTCCATCAATATGGCCCGCGTGCGGAACCGGCAGTCGTTCATTCTGAACCGCCATCGTCCGCTGGACAACCGCGGCTTGCCCGATCGCCTTGAAAATTTCCCTTGCTCAGCCAAAACTTGAGCTATAGTTGCATTGAGTAGCACTCAAGCGTCGCGTCCGCGGCGGGCGGCTGCTTCACCGCCGGCGGGCCGACAGGGACACCGCACCGAAGCGTCAGAAACTTTACCCGCGGTGTGAGCCCGACGAGCGTCGATTCTGACACACGCTCGCCGGGCTTTTTCTTTGCGCCGCCATTTTTCGTTGGACGGCAGGCCCCCGGCGGCCACTAATAGGGCAGATATGAACGACTGCTCGACCAGTGACGCCACCCTGGTCGCCGAGGTCTTGGCGGGCGACCGCAATGCCTTCGGCGAGTTGTACGACCGCTACGCGCGCCTGGTGCGAGCGGTCGTCAGGCCGGCGGCGATCGACGAGGCCGCGATGCACGACCTGACCCAAGACTGCTTCTTGCGGGCCTACCGGGGCCTAGCCCGGCTGCGAGAGCCGGCGAAGTTTGGCCCGTGGCTGGTCGGCGTCGCCCGCCAGGTGGCGGGCGAGTGGCGGCGGCGAGGAAGACGCGACCGTCACCAATTCGTCGGCGGCGAAGTGTTGGACCTTGATGGCGTCGCCGATCCAACGGCGTCCTGCGAGCGGGCCGATGATTGGCAAACCGTGCTCGACGAACTGGCGCAACTGCCCGAGCGAGAGCGACTGGCGGTGCATGCGTTCTTTTTGCAAGAGCGCGGCGTGGAAGAAACAGCGCGGTTGCTCGGTTTGTCGCGTTCCGGCGCCTACGAGCTGCTCGGCCGCGCTTGCCGAAGATTGGCCGGGCGGCTCAGGCCGCGGCTGAAGACGGAGAGCTAAAACCATGAATTGCTTGAACCAAGAAGAACTGATTGCCTTGGCCTTGGGTCGCCGCGATCTTCAGGCCGACGCTCATGTGGCGGACTGCGCCGCGTGCCGCGAAGCAGCGAAAGGCTGGCGGCGATGGGCGGCGGCTGTCATCGCGGCTCATCAAGCGTTCGACGAAGGTCATGCCGCGGGGCGCGCGCGGCTACTGTCTGCGCTGGCCGCGGAGCCTCTGCCGCGTGCTGGTCATCCAAATCACCGCGTGGTGAATTCAACTCATTCCGGTTTACGAAGGAGCTTTTCCATGAAGCAGCGTGTTGCATATTCTGGCGCGGCGATCGCCGCCGCGGTGTTGCTGGCGGCCTGGGTCGCCGTGCTGAGCCGGCCGCTTTCGGCCATGGAACAGGTGGCGGCCAAAGTCCGCGAGGCCAAGTCGTTCGTCTTCGAGATGTCGCAAGACGTCGACGGCAAGAACGAACCCGGCGGCAAGTTCTTCTGGAAGGCGCCGGGCACAATTCGCATTGAAGCCACTGCGCTGCCGGCCAAAAGCCCCGAGATCATGATCTTTCCTTACCACCAACCGGGCATTGAACTCGACGAACGGCAAAAGACCTATCGTCGCCTGCCGGCGAGAGAAGGCTATCTGTCGCCGCTCATGTCGGTCTGGAAACTGGGCGAATTCTCAGGCAATGCCGACAAAGAGCTGCCGCCACGCAAGATCGACGATACGCCGGCACGAGGCTTTCAAATCGCAGCCCAAAAAATTGATTCAGGACTAAACGGCACGATCGACGTTTGGGTCGACGCCAAAACCGATCTGCCGGTGTTGGTCGAATACCAAATGGAGCAGCCAAAGGCAAAACTGACCATGCACCACTTTCAGTGGAACACGCCCCTCGACGACAAGCTGTTCGACACGCATCCGCCGGAAGGCTACGCCGACAAGACGCCCCAGCCGCCGGCGCTCGAGGAGATCGTGACCGATGTCACCGAAGCCTTGAAATACTACGCCGAGGTGATGGGCGGGCACTATCCGCGCGTGAAAATGGTCTATGGCGATGTGACGATGAACGAGTTGTGGAAGAAACTTGGAATCGACACTCGGCACATGACCCCCGAGCAGATCAAGAGCGACGCCTACGTCAAGGGACTGAAAGCCATCAAGGGTTTCGCCCAGATCAACGGCATTCTTCGCGATAACGCCGATGCCGCCTACTACGGCAAAACGGTCGGCCCCGACGACAAAGACAAAGTGCTGCTGCGCTGGAAGCTCGATGATGGCGGCTACCACGTCGTCTATGGCGACCTGCACAATGAAACCGTCGATGCCGAGCGGCTCAAGATGCTTGAGCGGAACTAGCTCACCACGGCACCGAAGCCTCTGAAAACCACGGTGCATGCCCGACGAGCGTCGAATGTGACACACGCTCGCCGGGCTTTTTCTTTGCGCTTGAAAGCCGCCCATCAGGTAGGACGACCGCGCGGCGGAGCACAAAGCGCCTCTGCATTGCCGCTCGTGGTCCGCCGCGAGGCCCTGGTGAATATCGGTTATCGCGGGTGACCAGGGGCTGCAGAAGGCCGGGGCACGTGCGAAACTGCAGTCATAGCCGATGGCGGAGGAATAATGGAAGCAAGTCTCTCGCGAAAACGGCGAAGCTGTGAACGCGCTCGACGATTTTGTTTGCGTCTTGCTCCGAGATCGACCCCGTGGCCACGCGCGACATTAGCCGGCGGCTCCGCTATTGGCATGAGACGGCTCGTCCCCCGCTTCTAACGATCACGTGTGAGTGCGCAATTCTGGTCCTCACCCAGCGTGACGACGGACTCCCAACGGAGAATTGGGGATGACTGTTCGACGCGGCGCTTGATCGAAATCGGCAGCTTCGACTGGAGGCTCCTGATGATGACATTAACGTCATGTTGACTCTGAACGGAGGGAATCGACTCAATGGCAGAGAGCTCGATCTCGCCGCGATTCCGAAGAATTGCCTCTGCAATCTTCGCGGCATTTTGCAGACCGCTACGATTCGGATGGCTGCTGCGATAGCTCATGTCTTTTAACCCTTTCTTGCGGTAGCCGCTTTGCGATTTCGTCTGGGTCAAGGTGCTTCAGCAACTCTTGCATCTCTCGTTGCTTTTCGATTTTGCGAAGGGCGGCCAGTTTATCGTTGAGCCTGAAAACAGCCCATACCAAATCGAATTGCTTCCCCCCTATTTCCCTGGCCACTAATCCCATTGTTCGCGCTTCGGCAAGCTCGATGCAATACCCGTGATCTTCATAGGCCCTAACAAGCGTGTTTGCCACCTTGTCCGATTTGGCGACCCGATCAGACTCGCCCAGCGACGCGAACATCCTGGTTTTCAGCAACTTCTTGATGTAACCCTCCCCCAACTCCAAGGATCGGGTGAAACCTCCTAGTGTCAAGGGAAACTGCAGCCGATGCAGAAGCCCCTTGGCGAGATCGTCGTTCCCCTCCTTAAACTCAGTACGGATCAGCTCGAGGGTCGCTTTAAGGTATAATGGCGAAATCTGTTCTAGGCGGTTCTCAAGGGGGTTCAGTGTCGTTATCTGAGGATCAACGGGACCAAGTTCGGAAACTGGGCCTAACAGAATTTCGTCGCCAGCGCACACCATCAAAGTCGCGGCGCTCTTCGCCCACCTCGGCACGATGAACGTAAGCCGCTCGGAAGCATATCGGCGGAAAAGCAGCCCCAAATTGAAAGCGGCGTGAATGTCCCCCCCGCACGAATGGACAATCACGTCGAGGTGCTTTACGGGCTTGCGGATCTTTTGCCGGACATCGTCAAATACGTCCTCTACTGTTTGCGCGTCTATGGTTTCTAGGAAAAATGGATAAACCGTCGTTTTTCTCAGCTTCGCGACTTGCGCCAAGGTTTGGAGAATCTGGTGCTCTACTTTTTCGCGCTCTGAAGAAGCCGCCGCACCTTTGCCGGACTTTGTGGTGGCGGTTGAGATTGCGCCTGGAACGAAGCGGCCGTTTCCGCCAAACGAGGGCGGGTGGGGAGCGGCTCTTTTCGTAATTCTCCTCGCCATGATGAGATCATAACGGTGGCTTCCGAGGTCTGCAACTCGCCGTCTTGCCCATTTTCACAACGCAAGGTAAAGTGCCGATTGTTCCAGTGCGGGCGGTCTTAGGCCCAGCTTGCGCAAAATCAATTTGGTGAGGGATGCGCGACTATGATCTTTGAGCGAATCGTGTGCCGCCTGGCGTTGGGCTGCCTCGCGACGCTCTGCCCTGTTTTCATCCGAAGCGCCCCAGCCCAGCAGAGCGCCGCTCCGCAGATCGAACCCACCCATGCCGACGTTTCTTATGGCCCGGCCAAGCGAAATGTGCTCGACTTTTATCAGGCCGATGGCGAGGGGCCCGCGCCGCTCTTGGTGCATATCCACGGCGGCGGCTTCGTGGGTGGCGATAAACGGCAGGGGCTCAATGCGGGCATGCTGCAAGCGCTGAAGAAGTCGGGCGTCCATTTCGCCTCGATCAATTACCGCTTTGTGAATGGCAAAGACGTGATCTTCCCCGCCCCGCAACTCGACGGCGCACGCGCGGTGCAGTTCTTGCGCACCAAGGCCGGCGACTGGAAGATCGACAAGCGGCGCGTCGCTTGTTTCGGCGGCTCGGCCGGAGCGGGCATCTCGCTGTGGGTCGGTTTTCACGACGATCTGGCCGATCCCGACAATGCCGATCCCGTGCTGCGCGAATCGACCCGCATCGTCGCCGTCGGCAGTTTCGGCGGTCAGCCCACCTACGACCCCATCAAGATTCGCGAGCTGATCGGCGGCCGGGCCTGGGAACATCCCTCGATCTTCAAGGTCTACGGACTGCGCGACGCCGATGAAGCCTTGCACCCCACGCCCGAGAAGCAACGGCTCTACGACGAGTCGTCGGCCATCACCTGGCTGACCAAGGACGACCCGCCGGTGTTCATGGTCTACAACGAGCCCGACGGCCCGCTGCCGCCCGACGCCAGGCCCGGCCAGGGTATTCATCATCCCAATTTCGGCCGGATGCTGAAGGAGCGAATGGATGAGCTGGGCATCGAAAACGTGTTCGTCAACCAGGCCGCCGAGAAAACGAAGGTCCGCAACGTCGGTCTCGAGATGTTGGCGTTTTTCAAAAAGCATCTGGAAGTGGATGGCAAGCCGTAGCCGCCAGAGCTGTAGGGTGGCACGACGAGCTTGCGAGTCGCGCTAAAGGGTTCAGGGTTCAGGGTTCAGCACTTTTGTGACCGCCGAATCGCTTGTGCTTAGCAAAGCGTCCCAAACCGGTACCTCGAACCTTCGCGACCGCTAACTTTCTGCGCAAACCAAGCGGCCCCGATCGAGAGTGCTGAACCCTGAACCCTGAACCCTCCGGCGAACCCTTTGGCGGGATTCGCTCCGCTCGGCCACGGATCAGGCTTGCTCGTCGCGCACGGCGCGCACGACGGCCCACAGTCCCAGCGGTTCGCTCAGCTCGCGAGTATTGAAGGCGTCGGGCGTTTCGTAGGGCGCCACGCTCACCGTCGCCGCCTGATCTTCTTCGCTCTGTTCGAGAATCACAATCTGGTAGTTGGCAGACATCGTTCACCTCCGGCTTGGAAAACAAAGGACGACAAATGCACCGGGCGCGATGCGCCCAGGTGGCGCCGTTGGGCGGTCGCCCGCGCTGATCGCGGCGCGCGGCCGACCGCCGAAACGGCGAACGAGAATGGGAAGAACAGACCGCGGAGCAACGTGGGTCTTGGCGTCACTCGACGGCGTGACGCGGCCGGCAGCCGCCCGGCTGACTCGGGGTGAAACTGCCCGATAATGTACATAAGAACACTTATGCTAGCAAGCACTTTTCCAAGCACAAAATGTTGCGTCGGTCGACGGTCGAAGATACCGCCCGCTGTAGGCGAACCTCGGCTCCCTTCTGTAGGGAACGGACTCCGTGCCGTTGGAGCGAGGGGCGGCGCGACGTCGACCCGCCCTAAACGGAACGGCACGGAGTCCGTTCTTTACAGAGATCAGCGGTCAATGTTGGGCTGCCAAGCCTGGCTCACGCACCGCCGCCAGGCCGGACCCAGCAGCCACGGTAGCTCCGACACTCCGTGGCGGAGAATCGGTCGCCAAGGCGACCGCGAACCCCGTCACGGAGTGCCGCGGCTACTTTGCAAAGCCTGACCTACGCAGCGCCGCCAGGCCGGGCCGAGCCGCTGCCATGAATGACGCTCGGCATGATGCCGGGCCTCGTCGCTGGCGGCGCGAATGTCTTGCCCGTAGACGGCGTCGACTGCCGCGGCAATCGCTGGCGGCGTCGTTTCATAGGCGGTGATGGTGCGGCAGATGCGCTGCCAGCGCGTGCGGGCAGGCGCGATCGCCAACCGCTGGCTGCTGATCGGCAGATTGCCGCGGAGCACACGCCGATCGCGAACCAGATCGTAGTGCGGCCAAAACCGCGTGGTCATCACGGGCATGCCCGACGCGAGCGCCTCGTGCATGGGCAAGCTCAACGCGTCCCAGCACGTGGGATGCAAATAGATGTCGCCCGTTTCGTTCCACAACTGCCAATAATCCGCGGGCGCGTCGTCGATGATCGTGACCCGCGAATCTCGCGGCACGCTCAGTGGCAGCGGCGATTGATGCCGCAGAATCAAGCGCGCGTCGCTTTTGACGTATCGCCAGGCCGCGATGACGCGGGCGGTGCCGTTGCGGCCGCCCAGCCCGCCGTGGCCCATGTGATGCATGAAGGTCGTCGCCCGGCGGCGATGATGAAACGCAATCCGTCGAGTATCAAAAGGAACCGCCAACAGCGCCTTGTCAGCCGCTTGCAGCCCCGGCGTGTGACGGCGCATCTCGGCGTCGTCGAGCGCGGTCGGGCAAATCACCAGGTCGGTCAGCCGCAGCTCGGCCGCGTCGGCCGGGCAGCACTCATACATCGGCACCAGCACGGTTTTTACACCAAGCTGCCGCGCGGTCCGCGGCACGGTGTCGCCATACCAGGTCTCGAACGACAGCACCACATCGGCCCCTTCGCACAGCCAACGGGCCTGCTCGACGGTGACGCACTCATCGCCGACCTCGCGGTTGTTGGGAAACGCATCGAGATCGCGCTCGCCGGGAAGCCGGGCGATGGAAAGCGTGCGGTGAAAGCCCAGATAACGGGCGAACATGCGGCTGAGCGTACCCAGCCCGCCGCGGTCGGCGCGGACGATGGCTGAAATGGTTGTGGATGTCATAAGCAAAAAAAGGAAAGGGGGTAATGCACGAGGGCGCGAGTGGGCGAGAGCGCGAGGGCGCGAGCAGGCACACCCAGGCCGAAGGCCGTCACTGAACCCTTGAACCCTACGTAGGCCGAAGGCCGTCACTGAACCCTGAACCCTGAATCCTCTTCACGCAGCAAAAGGCGTCTTCGCCCCGCGCGGCGTAGAAGCGCGGCACGAGCGTCAGCTCAAAACCTTGCTTGCGATACCAGGCCTGGGCCAGCACGTTGCCACGGGTGGTGAAGGCATAGACGACGCCAACTTCGGGCGGCAATTCGGCCAGCATCCGCTCAAAGAGCTTTGCGCCGACGCCGCGGCCGCGCCAGGCGGCGTCGACTTCGATATTGACGATCTCGGCCGCGCCGCCGGTTTGCAGCCGCCAGTCGATCCAGCCCTGCTCGTCTTCGACGATGTGCCGCGTGAAATAGATGTCGAAGGCTACAGGCGATTTGGACATAAGGGACGCTCGCTCTAATCGGCGTTGACGTTCGAGATCGCCCGTGAACTGACGCCACCGTCCGGGCTTGCCCCGGCGGAGCGATGATTGACCGCTAGAACGGCAAGTACCGGTGGCCTCTTCTCTGATTCCTTTGATCCGGCAGCAACGCCCAGCGGCGAACACGACGCCGGGACGTCGAACCATTGCCGAAGGTAGAGCCGTCTGCCGTAAACCGAACAGAGAAGAAGCACCGGTACTTCCCGCCGTGAATGCCGGACCGTCTCTCAATCACCCTCGGCGCGAGGACCGCTGGCTTTGGCCAAAGGCCCCGGCATACGTTAGCGCTCACGCAGAATCCAACAATTCGGCAGGGCCTTTTGAAGCGCCTCGACATCGGTCTCCTGAATGCAGATATCGCTGAGGACGAGAGTCTGCAGAGAGCCGATGGCGGCCAGGTGGCGGGCGCCGGTTTCATCGACCGCGATCCTCGACATATCGATGTATTCCAACTTCTTCAAGCCGCGAAGGTGCTTCAATCCGTCTCCTGAAACCTTCGTTCCGGAAAT
Organism: Pirellulales bacterium; assembly: GCA_035252155.1. Classification (GTDB taxonomy): domain Bacteria; phylum Planctomycetota; class Planctomycetia; order Pirellulales; family JAICIG01; genus JAICLL01. The sequence goes on from DATFDL010000443.1 coordinate 9,229, forward strand.
GAACAGCGACTGCAGATGCTTGAGCTTGCCAATCTCTTCGAGCGTCGGGTCGCCGATCTGCGTCTCGGATACGTTGAGGCGCACCAGCCGCTCGCACTTGCCAATCAGGTGCGCGTCTGCGTCAGTCAGCCCGGTCTTCTCCAAGCCGAGGTATTCTAGGGCTGGCATCGACCGCATGAAATCGAGTCCGCGCGGCCCTATGCGCGTCTGTTCAAGGTCCAGGTAGGTCAATTGTCCCAAGGTTCGAAGTGAATGCAGGTTGATCTCACGAATGCGGGGCAGGTGTATCCGTAAGGAGTCGAGCGAGGGAAGATCGCCGATTTTCGTAATGATTGCGGTGGCGTCCTGATCGGCACCGTCGTAACTTCCATAGAAAAACACAAGGGCACTTTTTGGACGCACGAAATAGGATTCGCCGAACACAAATCGCGCCACGGGGCTGTTGCTCACCGCCGTTGGTCCTGACGGCGCCAGGCTAATATCGCCAACGACGTCGGGCAGCCTTTGAAGCTTTTGATGAAGTTCGTTGGCGACGGCCGCTTGCCGGCGCCTCGCACGGATTTCGTCGGCCAGGCATGCGAGGAGTGCTGCAATCGCCAATTGCAAGAGCAGCACCGTTTTCAGGCGGAATTGCACAGCGTTTCGCAGAAAACCCGATCGCATAAAAGCATCCTGTTCATTATCGACCAGAGCGAGCCTATGACGCTCTGCACAATGCGTCAAGACAATGTTTTGCCCTCGCCAACCCGAGTGCTCAGCGCCAAGAGTTCTCGCAAACGCCGAGCGATCTTCTCGGCCACAACTTCGACCGAAAACATTCGCAGCACGCGTTCGCGCCGCGCGTCGCACAACGGGTCCGGCCCTTGCCAGGCCGCCGAAAGTTTTTCAAGCAGGTCGCCGAAATTCCATACATCAAAATACGCCGCCGTGTCGCCTAGCTCTTCGCGCACGGCGGGCAGGTCGGCGGCCACGACGGGCTTGCCGCAGACGGCCGCTTCGAGCGCCGGGATCGTGGCGTTCGACTCTTCAAAACCCGCCATCACGTAGACACGGCAGCCCGTCATCAGCCGACAATAATCACGCCGGCTGTGGTCGCGTTGATAGGTCGAGCGAAACGGAATGCCCAGCCGCTCGCAAGCCAGCCTGGCCCAGTCGTGCCGCTTATGAAAAGCCGCGGGCGTGGCGGCATACAGCACATAGTCGCCGGGCGCTTGCGGCGGCCCACCAAAATCAGCCGGATTGACCCACGAACCGACCATCCAAGAATCGTAGCCGTGGCTGGCGCGTAACTGCCGACACACTTCGTAACTGGCGCACCAACGATCGACCACGAACGGCTCAGCCATCAGCTCGAACAGGCCGCGCCAGCCGGGATGATGCTGATAATCGACAAACGAAAATTGATCCCAGTGCCACAGAATCGTGGGCCGCCGCAAGCGCCGCAGCGGCTCAACCCATTCGGGCGTTTGCGGCAGCATGGCCGCCAACACCAGATCGGCCGACTCGATCCGCCCGTTGACTGACACCCCGATGCCCGCCGCCTCCAAGTGCGGAATAAGTTCGCGGAAGAAGAGGTACTGGTGATTCGGAACAAGGTAGGCGAGGTGCATCAGAAGGGACAGGGAACAGGGGACAGGGGATACAGGAGGATTCGGGATTCGGCATTCAGGATTCAGGGTTCCGCCGCCGAGCCGAAGAGCCGACCCCGCGCGAGCACCCCGAATGCCGAATGCTGAGTCCTGAATGCTGCCGCCCCAGCCACCGTGCGGTAATTCCCAATTGACGTCTGTAGGGAACGCCCTCCGTGGCGTTCCGCGGTCTGCGGGTGGACGTCGCGCCGCCCCTCTCGGAACGCCACGGAGGGCGTTCCCTACAGAGCCGCACGCACTCCATCGCATACATAATCCACATCCTCATCGCTCATGCCGGGCCAGAGCGGCAGGTAAAGCCCGCGGCGGGCGAGCTCATCGGCGACTGGATAGTGTTGGGTCGCAAAACGCCGCAGGTGCGCCTGCCGGTGCAACGGCCGGAAGTAACTGCGCGTCTCAACGCCCCGCTGCGCCAACGCCCGGCGCACGGCGTCGCGGGCCGCCTGGTGCGGACAAAGCAGCGGAAACACCCACCACACCGAACCAGCGACCCGCGCGGGAAACCCGACCCATCGCAGCTCGCGCAAGCGGTCGATGTAGCGCTGGGCGAGCTCGGCCCGCCGCCGGAGCAATTCTTCATGGCGGCCATGCTGCACCAGCCCGATCGCCGCTTGCACGTCGGTCATTCGATAGCCATAGGCCAGCGATTGATGCCGGAAATGGTCGCCGGGCGTGAAGGCGTGCGCTCGCAGCAAGCGCAGCCGCTGGGCCAGGCGCTCGTCGTCGGTGAGCACCAGGCCGCCCTCGCCCGTGCTGATGATCTTGTTGGCGTAGAACGAAAACGTCGCCAGCCGGCCCAGCGAACCGACGGGCCGCCCGGCCAGCGTGGCATAGTGGGCCTCGGCGCAATCTTCGATCACGCGCAGCCGCGGGCAGCGCCGCCGCAGGGCCTGCAAAAACCCGGCGGCGGGCACGCCGTACAGATGCGGCACGATGGCCGCCTTGGTGTGCGGCGTGATCACGCGGGGCAGCCAGAGCGGGTCGGGATTGCCGCTCTCGCGCTCGCTCTCGACCAGCACCGGCCGCGCGCCGCAGTAAAGCACCGCGTTGGCCACGGCCACCATGGTGAGCGTCGGCACCAACACCTGGTCGCCCGGCCCGACGCCCAGGGCCGCCAGGGCCAAGTGCAGCGCGGTGGTGCCGCTATTGCAGGCTACGCCGTATTGCCGGCCATGCGCGGCCGCGAACTGCCGCTCGAACTCTTCCACCCGCGGTCCCGACGAGATCCAACCCTCGATCACCGCCGCGCGGGCCGCCTCGGCCTCAGCCGCGCCCAGCGACGGACGAGCGATGGGAATCTGGCGGGCGGCGGCGGGATTGACGATCGGATCGGGCATGTGAGGTTCGTGGAGTTCGGTGACGGGATGACCAGCACGGGAGCTGGGGAGCAGAGGAGCAGGGGGGCAAGGGAGAAACGAATCATCGTGGCGCATCGAATGCCCCTCTCCCCTGCTCCCGTGCTCCCCTGCTCCCGTGCTCCCGTGCTCCCCTGCTCCCGCGCTCCCCTGCTCCACCGCGCCCAAAAAAATTCCACCGCTGCTAGCAAATCGCCCCGCGCGCCGCTAAATTACCGGTCGCTTTTCAGGCGTGGTTGACAGGGATCGCAAGGAGCGTTTGCCATGCGACGGACAGTGGCCGCGTGTTGGGGCGTGTTGGCGGTTTTATTAACCGGATCGGGCAAACCGCTGCCCGACGAAGAGAGCCTGGCCGCCGCCAAGCGCGCGGCCGCCGAGAAATATCAGCGCACCATTCAAGCCGGCGACGCGCGAACCGCCGCGCAGGGCCTGCTGAAGGCTTCGGGCCAGACCGAGGCCGAAGCCGAGCAAGCGGCCATTCTGCTGGTCGCCGCCGACGTGGCCGCCAAGGGGGGCGAAGTGCGGCTGGCGTTTCAAGCCATCGACGAGCTGGAAGGCACGTTCGAGATCGACGCGCTGCACTACAAAGCCGCGTGCTTGGAGTCGGCGTCCCGCACGGCCCGCACCAACGAAATCCGCACCGCCGTGGTTCATTGGTCGATCGACCTGATGCGCGAGGCGACCGCCGCCCGGCAATTCGAGGCGGCCGCGAGCGCCGCCAAGGCCGGGCAAACCGCGCTGGCTAAAGTGCGCGACGCCGCCCTGCGAAAACAATTCGGCAACCAACGGCGGCTGTTCGAGCAGCAACGCAAGGCTTATGAAACCGCAGGCAAGACCGTGGCCGATGCTGTGGCCGCTCTGGCCAAGCAGCCCGACGACCCGGCGGCCAATGAAGTCATGGGCAAACATCTGGCGGCGACGGAGGGCGATTGGCCGAAAGTATTGATTCATTTCGCCAAGGCGAGCGATGGCGAGCTGCGAGCCGCCGCCCAGCACGAAGCCAAAGCGGCCGACAAAGACGGCCCGCGCGTCGAGCTGGCCGACCTGTGGTGGAACATCGCCGATGGCGTCGAGCTGATCGAGCACCGCGCCGCGTTTCGGTCACGCGCCATCTATTGGTATCGCCGCGCGCTACCCAGTCTGACGGGCCTGGTCAAAGCGCGAGCGACCAAACGCATCGAGGAAGTCGAGGGCGCCAGCGGCAAGCCTCGCGGCAAAGACGACCCGGCCGACAAGCTGGCCGACGTGGTTTTATCGCCGACCGCTATGCTGAAGCTGGTGTTGATCCCCTCCAGCGCCGACGGCAGCGTCAAGCGGTTTTGGCTCGGCCAGACCGAAGTCACGCAGAAGCAATGGTTGGCGTTGATGCCGACGAACCCCAGCCAGCAAAACCGCAGCGACCGTTTGCCGGTACACGGCATCGGCCCGGACGACGCGGCGGCGTTTTGCGAAAAGCTCAACGCCTTGAAGACGCGGTTCGTGTTTCGCTTGCCGACCAAGGACGAATGGTTTCACGCTCTTGAGGCGGGCGACCGCGACGCGACGGCCAAGCTGGCCTGGCCGGCCTCAAACGATTTTGCCTGGTCGAAAGAGAACGCGGGCGGCAGCTACGATTTTCATCCGGTGGGCGACAAAAAGCCCAACCGCTGGGGCCTGTTCGACATGCTCGGCAACTGCTGGGAGTGGTGCGCCGACGGCAAAGACTATGGCATGTGCTCGTTCGACGATTTCTCGCAGCGGCAGGTCGCGCAGTACGTCATCCGCCGCGAGCCCTATCCCAACGTGCAGCGCGAGCACTGGGGCGGCATCAGCCTGCGCGTGGCTGCGGATTTGCGGTGATTGCCCTTTCCATTTAGGACGACGTCTCGCATTCTGTTCGATGCGGCTGTGATCGGAATCTCCGCCACGCCGCGAACCTTTTTGGCACAGGCTTAATCGTCGCCACGCCCCGACGAGGCGCCTGCCTCGGTTTCGCCATAGGCAACCTGCATAATCTCTGGTGCGTAAAACGACCGAGGATGCACATTGGGAAGCTCTTTTAAGATGCCGGCCTTTTCGAGCCGTTCAAGGTCGGCGCGCGCGGTCTGATACGCGATTCCAAATCGCTGCGCGACCGACGAAACAGTAACCACTGGGGCCGTAAAAAGGCCTTCGATAATGGGATGCGTTCGTGAGCTGTGGTCCGCTAACTGCCCATGAAATCTCTCACGAAGACGGTGGAATTCCTGACAACGACGTATGGAATCCTTGGATTGACTAACAACCCCATGAAGGCAATACTCGATCCAATCGGTCCACGCTCCCTCGGTGCTCACGCGTAATAGGTTATCAACATACTCATCCCGAAACTGGTCGAAAAATGCGCTCATGTACAGCCAAGGCCGCGAGTGACCGAGCCACTGCTGAATCATCAGAGCGAGCAGCAGTCTTCCCACACGCCCATTACCGTCGGAGAAGGGATGAATCGCCTCGAACTGATAATGAACCAAAAAACATCTGACCAAGGGGTCGTATTGTTCGTCCGGCGTATTGATGTAATGCTCTAGGTCGTCCATAAGTCGGCGCATCTCGTGCACGGGCGGAGGAACAAAGCGGCCACCCGAGCCAATTTGGACCTGTAGCGTGCGGAAGTTTCCGGGGTTCTTATCTCTTCCGCGAACGCCGTGCATCAAGACCTCGTGGACCTCGCGAAGCCAGCGATTGCAAATCGGCAATTCCCGCAAGAGTTCAACGCCGCGATGCAGCGCCCGGCTGTAATTGAATACCTCAAGCCAATCCGCCATTTGGTCGTTCGCTGACTGCGGATCGCGCGGGTCAAGTTCGTAGAGCAACAGTTGCTCCGGCGTCACATAGGTTCCTTCAATTCGGGACGACGTGATCGCCTCTCGAGTCTGAAGCGGGCGCAACAGCAGTTCAGGGTTGGGCAATGTTTGTCCCGCACCATTGAGGGTTCCCAAACTTTCTTTTGCCGCAACCAAAAGTGGCCATAACCGAGGCTCCCAATCCCAATCGGGCGGCATTTTGTTGGGAACATAGGCGAGCTTCTGCAGTGGGTGATCAATTGCAATAAGCTGTCCGGGACAATTCTTCTTAAACAGCTTTCGGTCCATCCTGTGAACAACCATTTCAATGAGCACCAATCGCTTTGAAAAAGTAGCCTGTTTTTTTCAATTGTCAACCATTCGATTGAACTCACAAGCTACTTTTTTCAAAGCCAGACAGAATTCCACGCGCACGAACAACTCTTATGGGTGGTGTCATGTTGGCTGGGCGGGTCAGCGGGTAGCTGAGCCGTACATTGTTGGCGAGGTTGCCCACGGGTGTGGGAGAAGGCTAGGCCTTTTGCACGACGGCCTCGATCGAATACTCGCCGTGGGAGTGCTGCTCGGGGCCGGGGTCAAAGAAGCCTTCGTCGAGCACGCGGAGCGAGACCAGGTCGGCGTCGGGCAGGGCCGTGGCCAGCGTGTCGGCCAGGCCGCGGGTGTGGGGCGGCTCGTGGGCGCGGGCGGCGCCCAACTCGGGCAGCCAATAGGTCGTGTGCTCCGCGTTCCAGAGACTGGGCAGCTCGATGCGCTTTTCGTAAAGATCGCGGTGCGGCACGCAGACGATCAGATGGCCGCCACGCATCAGAACGCGATACCAGTTGCGCAGCGCCGTCACCGGATCGGCCAGGTGCTCAAGAACGTGCGAGGCGTAGACGGTGAAGTACGACTGGTCGGGCACGCCGGCCATGAAGGTGGCGTCGCCGTCGCCCAGCGAAGTGTCCCAGCGGCGAAACGAGGCGCACAATGGATCGTCGCCCACGCCGATGTAGATGCCCGGCATCGTGTCGGGGGCGAAACGGGCGAACCAGTTTTCTTCATTGCGGCGGCGGGCAGCTTTGCGAGTTTCGGCCATGGGAGTGGCTAATGGCTGGTGAGTAGTGGTTGGTGGTTCGTGTTTGTTCTTGCATGGGAGCATGGGAGCATGGGGGCAGGGGAGAATTGCTTGCTCCCCTGCTCGCGCGCTCCCATGCTCCCCTGCTGGTGGCAATTCGCTGCGCCCAGAACTGCCTCCACGGCTTCAATAAACCTCCGCACCGTCACAGCACTCCGGCAGTGCTCGTGACCGATGCGGCAGAGCGAGGTCTCGGGTGGTTCGGGAAACACCGTGCGGCGGTCGTGATGACAGCCGATGCAAGACAACTCACTGGCCGACACGCCGTGCATGTTTTCGCGATAGATGCGCAGCTCGGGGCGAATCGAACCGAAGAAGGCCACGCCCGGCACGTTGAACGCCTGGGCAATGTGAAACGGCAGCGAGTCGATGCCGACGAAGAGCCTGGCCTGGGCGATGACGTAGGCGAGCTGGTAGAGGGTGGTTTTGCCGCGGAGATCGATGAGTGCGCGAGGGGGCAAATCGACGAGGGCGCGAGGGGGCAAATCGACGAGGGCGCGAGCGGGCAAATCGACGAGGGCGCGAGCGGGCGAGGGCGCGAAGGGGCGACAGGAGAGTTGAATCGCGCCCTCGCCCACTCGCGCTCTCGCGCCCTCGTCGGTTCCGACAAGGACCGTGCTCAACCCCCGCTCGGCCAGATAGCGAGCGACGGCCAGAAAGCGGTCGTCGAACCAGGCCCGGCCGACCCAGGCGCGCTTGCCGGCGCCGGGCGGGCCAAGGTGCATCACGGCGTATTCGTCGGGCAGTCCATAGATGGGCTCTGTGTGAATAAAAAACTCGCACTCTTCCGGCGAGACAGCCGCACGGCTGGCATAGACGGCCAGCATGTTGGTGTACGGCAGGTTCTCGCACGACACGTTCATATCGGCCAGCATGTCGCGATGCCCCTGCCAACCCGGAGCAACGATCTCGTCGATGTAGGGATGGGCTTTGAGCAGCTTCGGGCAGACGGTCTCGAAGACCACTCGGCACCTCGGAAACCGCTTTTTCACCGCCGCCGCCACACTCGAAGCCACCAGCACGTCGCCGTCGCCGTTCTCGCGCCGTAGCAAGACGATGGGCGAGTGCGGAATTCGGAGTGCGGAGTGCGGAGTAAGCTTGATCGGCGGCGGCTGGCGTTCCGTCGGTTCGCGCAGCACCACGCGCGTCGTCCGTGGGGCGCGCGTGAGCGGCTCGGCGGCCCGCACGGCGTCGAGCATCATCTCGACCGTCACGCGCGACTGGCACGGCTCGCCGCCCACGCGACAGCGATAGGTGATGGTCGGCAGTGGTTCGTCGTGATGGCAGCCCAGGCAACGTAGACCAGGCGCCGTGACGGCAATCACATTGTCGCGAAACACCCGCAGCTCGGGCGCAACCGAACCGAAGAAGAGCACCGCCGGCACGCCCAGTGCCTGGGCGATAATGGCCGGCAGCGACTCGATGCCGACGAAGAGCTTGGCGTGGGTGATGAGGTGCGCGAGCTGGTAGAGGGTGGTTTGACCCTGTAGGTCGAGAATGCGCGACGAGGGCGCGACGGCGCGAGTGGGCGAGGGCGCGACAGTGTTATGACGATGCTCATCTCGCGCCGTCGCGCCCTCGCGCTCTCGCGCGTTCGATTCTCCATGAGTCGCGCGCCGGCTACCGACGATCACGACCGAGTGCCCCTCTTCCGCCAGTCGCCGGGCGACTTCGTCCCAGCGCTCCGGCAGCCAGTTGCGGCCCTTCCACTCGGGATTTTCGGTCGGGCCGGGGTGAAGGACGATCGAGTGGGCGACGGCGCGAGGGAGCGAGGGCGCGAGTGAATTATCCTGTCGCGCCCTCGCGCACTCGTCCTCTCGCGCTCTCGTGATCGCGTCAAGAGGTTCCGTGTGGATAAAGAACCGCAAACTTTCCAGCGCGACGCCGGCGGCTTCGGCAAACTGCCGCAGCCGGTGGCGGCGCGGCTGCCAACGGGCCTCAGGCCGCAAATCGAAGGTATCGATCAGCCGTTCGCGCGGCGCGAGCGGCTGACTCATCGGCACCACCGCGTCGATGAATGGATTGCGACAGGCGACTTGCGGTCGGGCGGTCTCCAGAATCACATAGCAACCCGGCCGCTCGACCTTGAGCGCGCCCGCCACCGCGCAAGCCAGCAGCACGTCGCCGCTGGCACCGGCGCAGCGCACCCGCAGCACCGCCGAAGCATCGGCCGGCGGATCGATCGCCACCGGCGGTTGCGGCAATCCACCGAAGCCCGAAGCGTAGCATCGCTCCGGCGAAGGCGACCGAGCCATCAGCCCGTCGGCAATGAGCCGTTCATGGATTTGGCGCGTGAGACTCATCGTAGGGAACAGGGGACAGGGAATAGCGGATAGAAGGGGTCGGGGGTCGGGATTCAGGGGTCAGGGAAGAAAGGGATCAGAGGCCAGAGATCAGCGAGCTTGGGTCACTTCTCGCGGCGACGCAGAACGCTCGCAGGTCCGAACGTCCTCCCTGGACTCTGGCCTCCGAATCCTGGCCCCCTTCCTGTTCCCTATCCCCGGTTCCCAATTCCCTAGCCCGGATTATTCATCAGCTCCGTGATTTGCATCCCAGGGCGGTCATACACCAACCCGAAGCGTAAGCGAGGTAAATCGGGTTCTCGTCCTCGCTTACGCTTCGGGTTAGTGTGGGCTGATGAATAATCCGGGCTAGACGTAGCTGTACTGCACGTATCGCGCTTCGATCTGCACCAGTCCGTCTTTGCCGGTGTCGGTGGTTTTGGTGACCATCATCGCTTTTGGGCCACCAAAAAGGTTTCGGCCGGTGCCGTCGATCCAGGTGACGTTGATCCAATCGCCCGGCTGCAACACCAGTGCGTCGAGAAACGCGGTGAACGTCACGGAGCGAAAGATGCTGGAGAGGTGCGCGAGCCACCAGTCGCGCTCGGCCGATACGTCGCTGCGCCGCCAATAGATATCGACCGGATTGATTTCGCGGCTGATGCGGCCGAACGCGGCGATACTCGTGAGTTTGGCGTTCTTGCTGTCGAGCAACCGCTGGCCCGTCTTGTCGTCCCACGCGGCGCGCCATTTGAACGTCAGATCGTTCACAATGTCGTCGACGGCCGTTTCGGACTGGCTGAGCGAGCCTTGCAATAGGTTGTCGTGCGTGGTGGTGTCGAAGGTCGCCTGAGTCGTGCCCGGCGTGTCGGAGAGCACCACCAGACTGGCCTGTCCCTGATCGAACAAGAGCACGCTGTGACAAAGCTGTGCGATGTGCTGCAACAGCGCGAGGCCATCGGCCGCCTCGATCTGGGCGAAGCCGCATTGATAGCCGGCCAGGGCGGTGGCGGCGGCGGCGGCGGTGAACGAGGCCGCGTTGATGCTGCCCGCCGCCACGTTCATCAGGTTCGTGTTTTCCAGGTATTGCAGAATGATTGTCGCGGGGTTGACGATCAGGTTGCCCGTCGAATCGCCTTTGTCTTCGACGCCTTGCAAGGTGACCCAGATGCGGTCGTCGTCGAGGTTGTTGTTCAGGTCTCGCGGACTGCCGGGAAAGGTGATGCTGGTCACATTGCGGGCCAGGCCGGTGCCGGGCGGGTTGTTCCAGGTGTGGTCGTTCAGGTTCACCTGAAAGCTGTCGCCGCTGACGGTGGTCGTGGCGCTGCCGGCGAAATAGATATACTTGTAGCTGCCCAGCACAATAAAATCTTTGCGGTTGGCGCCGGCCTGGTCGGTGACCGAGCCGAAGCCCTCGACCTTGGCCACGTTCTTACTGGGCAGGGCATTGGCCAGATAAACGTACTTGCCCGACAGCGCCCGCAACACGGTGCCCACCGGCCAGGCTCGTAGCGGCGAGCCGTTCTTCAAGAATTTCACCTGGTCGCCGATTTGCAGGTTGGCGGCGATCGTGCCCGCCGGGTCGTTGAACGCCAGAATGTACCAGCCGGGCCACGGCGCGCCCGTGATCAGGCCCGACAGCGTGGTGGCATACGGACCGCCTTTGGCCATCACCACGTGCACGTTGGTTCCAGCGCCGACAAAGTTGGCCAAGGTATCGGCCACGTCGCCCGGCTGAATGTGCTCGTCTTGAATGATGATCCGCGGATTGCCGAAGCCATCGACCGTGCCCAACACGACCGCCGTGGCCAGGGTCGGATCCCAGTTTTTGGTGATCGTGGCCGTGCTGGGCACAGCGCCCGGCTGGGCCGATTGACTGAACGTCACTTGCACGGCATCGAGACCCAGAAAGGCCGGGTACGTGGTGGCGGCGGTTCCATCGACGCCCAGATCGCTGGGATCGTCGGCGATATTGACCGTGACAGGCGAGCTGCCGTCGGTGTTCTGCGTGATGCAGGTGCTCCAGGGCCGCGAGACCAGCACCGCCTCGACGCGCTGAGCATAGCCCCAGGCGAGCGGAATGTTCTTGTCTTGCGAGGCGTTGGGAATGCTGGGAAAGACGGCGCTGATGGCCGGGCACGAAATGCTCTTGGCCAGCAGCGGCCCCAGATCGCCAATGTGCAGCGTGAGCTGGTTGTTGTTGGCGGTCCAGTCGAACGGCCGCACAACGCCGGTGAGAATCTCGGCGTTGTCGGTTCCCCACAGGCACGATGGATCGTCGAACATCCGCCAGATGGTGATCAGCTTTCGTTGCTGCTCGGCGGCGCTCAGCACAGCGGTCAGCGCGCCGCCGGCGTCGTCGAGCACCACCTGCGTCTGGTCGGTCGCGCCGATCTGCCCCTCCTTGAGCGAAAGCGACGTCGCGGGCCATTGCAAGACCATCACGCTGGCATCGACGCCGGACGGGGGGATGCGAAAACTGTCCTGAGTGACGAACGAGTTGGCAGGTCGGTCGAGGTAGTATTTCGTGCCCGTGCCGCCGCCCCAATCGACCTCGAGAACCGAGTACGGCTTGGCGGACTTGTTCTGGCACTGGGCGAGGAAGTTGGCGGTGAGCGTGCGAGGCATGGGAGCGGAGTTTGAAGTGTGAAGTTTGAAGTTTTAAGTGTGAAGTTTGAAGAGAGGGAGGTGTACTTCGCGATACTTCAAACTTCAAACTTCAAACTGAAAACTCACT
>DATFDL010000444.1:0-19982 GCA_035252155.1 Pirellulales bacterium
TTTCCAGAAGCTTCTGCTAGCAGACCACTTTGTAACTCCCATGTGAGAAGCCCTACAACCCCGCGGAGGAAAACCACCGCGGTTTGGGCTATTTCCCGTTCGCTCGCCGCTACTGAGGAAATCGAGTTTTCTTTCTTTTCCGACGGTTACTGAGATGTTTCAGTTCACCGCGTTGGCGACGCGCACCTATGGATTCAGTGCGCGCCAGTTCGGGAACCTCGGGATCAACGCTTGTTTGACAACTCCCCCGAGCTTTTCGCAGTCTTCCACGCCCTTCTAAGCCTTCTGACGCCAAGACATCCCCCATGTGCCCTTAGTAGCTTGACCACATTTATCCACAGCTCTCCGCGTCGACGGCGTTGCCCATGAAGGAGCTTTGCTGCCGAGCTTCAAGATGACGATTGCGTGGTGGCTACGTCGATCGCCCTGGGAAGCACAAACACCCGTGGGTGCCTGGGCAAGGGACGATCGAGTAACGTATTTGATCCTCGGTTTTTTCCTCGGATCGAGCGTTGCCGCCATTGACGACTGCCGCCTGATCGAGGAACCACCGTGTACTAAGTGCCGTGAGAACCAGCCGCAAACTGCTCGACCGACGCGGTCCCGAAGGACCGACGCGCGGCGGGCAGCCGGACGGCTGCTTCTATTAGATGCCACTCGTTACCACAACCAAATTGTCAAAGATCGGCCTCGCCCGCCGTTGACGGGCGTCCCAAGTGGGAAACAGCAAATTTACCACTTGCACGTCGGCAGGTAAAGGGGGTCTCCTGAAAAGAAAACCCGCCGCACGGGTTCAAGCTGTGTCCGCCGGAATTCCCCCGGCCTTGCCCGGCCGGCGGCGGAACGATGCCGAGCCCGCGCCGCACGCGAGGCTCTGTTCGGTTTTGACAAACAAATTCGGTAGCCTCGAGACTTGTGGCATCCGTAGGGCGACCTTCCTAGGTCGCCCATTGCACCCGGCAGGTTGGACGGACGACCTAGGAAGGTCATCCTACGGCCCATTGCCGATCTTGATTGTCAAAACCGATTAGGGAACGGACTCCGTGCCGTTCCGCGACATGCGCGGCATCGTCCCGCCGTTTCGGTGGGAACCCGCCAAGATGCCTCTGCAGGAATGTCGGCAGACCGCCGAGCATCTATTAAGAAATGTAGGGGTCAACCGGCGATCGTCAAGCGCCGGGTTCTATCGCGGTGCCGCCTCGCCTTCGGCGTGGGATTTTTTGAGGCATCGCCGGACAGCTCAATCATGGATCATAATGCGCCAAACGTTCTGTGCGCATGATTGGCGTCGAGGCGGTTTTTAAAGCTCCAACCCAAACTGGCCCTGCGTACCAAGATTGCCGTAAGTGAACCGGTCCAAGAATCGAAAGCACGCGATTCCATCGAAGCCGGCTGGCGGCGAGGGAACGCCACCGCCGAAACGATCGTTCGAATCCCCAGTGCCGGGATTGTGATCGTAACCGCATAGGTCGGGTAAGAACCAATATAAGCGCCCCCCAAGGCAACCGACTTCAGCGGGGTCGCGCCGCACTGCAGGCAGTCGTACTCGTCCAGCAGAATGTCGAACCTAGATTGAGACGTGCCCGCGCCGGTGTCGGCAATCAAGCGGCGAACGATGGGTTGTCCGCCCTGAGCCAGCACCAAGTTGACTTCAATGATCGGACGACCGTGCCAGGAGGACCATATCGCGCGTGCCATCAGGCAACCGTCCAGATTTCTTCAACGACATCGTAGTCCGGGCCCACTTCGACGCCGAATGTCATGGTCGGATCCGGCTCCACTTGCCGCAGCCGCTCGACCATCTCCTCCAAATTATCGGCCACCACGGCTACTTGCCCGTTTGCGATCCCGACAAACTTGCCGGCATGCGGCGACTGAGGGTTATTCCGGCCCTCCTCGGCCAGCGTATCCGCCAGTTCCCGATTCATCTCTTGGACAGTCTTTGAAGTTGCCATATCGAGGTCCACCAAATGGCCAGATGATTCACCGCCCGCCCCGCAACCTGCGTTGGGCGCATCTTACTTCAATCATACCGCGCCGCGTTCCGCGCGGGAAACATCTGCGCCATGCACGCCCGGTATTTCGCAAATTTGATTCGGTTCGTATCCCACGTGGCCTACGTCCATCATCCGCCGAGGCCGAAGATGCCCGAATAACGGATGATGCAGTAAAGCGCCCGGAATCCGTCGCGCCAGGTGATCTTCTTGCCTTCCGCATAGGTGCGGCCGCGGTAGCTGATCGGCCGTTCGTAGACGCGCACGCCGGGCATGCGGGCCACCTTGGCCGTCAACTCGGGCTCGATGCCGAACCGCTGCTCGCGCAGCGTGGGGGCGATGCGCTGGATCACGTCGCGGCGGAACGCCTTGTAGCAGGTCTCCATGTCGGTCAGGTTGAGATTCGTCGTCATGTTCGATAGCAAGGTCAACACCTTGTTGCCGATCGAGTGCCAGAAATAGAGCACCCGCTGGTTGTCGCCCGTAAAGCGGCTGCCGAAGACGACGTCGGCTTCGTCGTCGATGATCGGCTGGATGAGCTTTTCGAATTCGGCCGGGTCGTACTCCAGGTCGGCGTCTTGCACAATGACCACATCGCCGGTCGCGTGCGTGAAGCCGGTGCGCAGGGCCGAACCTTTGCCTTGGTTCGTCTCGTGCAAGATGATCTTTAGATCGGGGGCGTCGGGCCAGCTTTTCAGCAGCTCGCGCGTGCCGTCGGTGCTGCCGTCGTCGACGATCACCATTTCGACCGGCACGCCCGATCCACGCACCCGCCGCACGACTTCTTCGATGGTGTGCAGCTCGTTGTAGACGGGCATCACGACCGACAGCAAAAAACCGTCGGGGATGCGATAGATGCCTAAGCGGCGGCAGGTACTCTTGCCCAACAACTGTTCGAGCATCTCGAAGCGGCCGCTGCCCTGTGCGCAGGCCGCGGCCCATTGTTGCAACAACCGTCGGGCGGTCGATTCGTCGACGATGGCGCCTTCATCAAAAATCACGGCTTGGCTCATCAAGTCAAAGCTCGAAAGGGGCCGCAGGAAACAAGGAGGTGATGCTGAATGGTATGCGGCGCGGCAAGTTTGTCGCAAGAGCAACTGGGGATGACGCGGCGGTTGAGGGTGACGCGAGGGTTCAGGGTTCAGGGTTCAGAACTTTCGTTCAGGCGTAATGGTCGGCGCGGACGTGAAAGGGCCGCACTAAAATGCTGAACCATCAACCCTGAACCCTAAACCCTTCTTAACCCTCATCCACCAATCCTTGACACCGCCGGCGAACCCCGCACAATCATCCGTGGCGAATGGCATGGGGGCGACGATGTAGGGATCGGACGTCGGCGACCTCGGTCGTGGCAGCGGAAGCCCCCCCGCCTTTCGCCCGTCGATCAGCGGTAGATGACGATCAAAGCCGCGCCGGCCGCCATCACGGCTGAGCCGATCAGCCGCTTGATAAAATGCCTCTCGCCGAACACTTGCCGGCCAAGCAGCACGCTGATGATCGCGGAAACCTGAAACAGCGCCAGTACATAGCCGACCTGCAAGCCGCCCAGAACAACAATCGTACAAAGCTGCATCAGGCCGGTCGTTACGCAAAGCGATAGGTAATAGGCCAGACCGGTCCGCACGAGGCTCGCCTGGCGACGCAACTCGCTTCGGTCGAGCAAGAGAGCAACGACGGGCCACGAGGCTACGAATCCGAGCACCGACCAAACGACGAAGGTTGGCAAGGGCGAACTGATCAGCAAGGCCCGCTTCAAAAATACGGCCTCGACGGCGTTGAAGACCAGTGCGGCCAGGCGACACTGCACGCCGCGATCGCGCCACAATCCTGTCCAGCCGACGACGCCCGCTTCCGCGCGATCCGCAAGGCCATAGCTGCCGGCGACAATCAGAGCGATGCCCGCCAAGGCGGCCGGCGCCGGCACCTCGCCCAGGAGGACAATGGCGGGCAGCAGACTTACCACCGACTTGTAGGCATTGATCGGCCCGAGCACCGAGAGATCGGAGAGTTGCATCGCCTGCACCAGCAGTGCGTTGCCCGCCACGTTGAGCAGCGCGCCGACGGCCATGTTCGACCAGAACTCGGTGCGGTGCATGAGCGATATCCAAGGCACGGCCGGTAGGCATGCCATCGAAAGCAGCGAGTGAGTGACGCAGACCACCACCAGTGAATTGGCGCCGTCCCGTGTCAGCAGCTTTTGATAGACATTGGAAACCGGGTTAGCGACGATCCGAATGCCGATGCAAAGCCACAACCAGTCGAACATGGCTTAACGGCGCAGCTTGCTGAGGTCTTCGCGCTGCGGCGGGTCGCCAAGCTGGACGATCGTGTGCCCCGCTGGCGGCAGCAGTTGGCTCAGGCGGCTCTTGTCGGGATGCGATGCAAACCAGTCGCGCGCGGCCTGGCGGCCGTTGTTCCAGGCATCGATGCCCAAGGCTGGCACAAGATCGGGTAGGTTTTTGTCGATCATGGTCGATAACCGCGCGACCGCCGTATCGCAGTAACGACACTGGCGAGCGCCTTCGGCCAAATGGCCGGCTTCGTTCTCGAGCAGCGGCCGCAGGTACGGCACTCGGTTGGGCGTATAACGATTCGTCACGCCGGCCACCACCGCGTCGAATCGCTCGCGTGAGGCCCGCTCGCAAGCCGCTTCGCCCAAAAGCGCCAAGAGTCGGGCTTGCTCTTCCGGCGAGCCAAAGTCGGCAACGAGCGCCGCTGAGGACGCCCAGCTTGCCCGGTCGGCATCGAGCCGCTCCAGACATCGGCTGGCGTGCTCGGCCGCGCGGCGGGCGAGCGGATCGGCGGGGCTGTCGATCCACCGTTGAACGAGCGGCAATGCGAAAGGTTGTTGACCTTCGAGATAGTCGGCCATCGCGGCGGCGGAGCGTTCTCGGTCGGTCCGCAACCGGCGAACCAGATCTTCGTAATTGTTCAGTTTGTCATCCCGGACAATCGGTTGCCAATACGATCGCAGTTCGCGCCATTCGGCGGCAGTCGGATGTGGACGCGGCAAGTACGTGCGGAGGTTGTGTTCTTGCAGCCGGATCGGCGGGCCGAATTTGAACGAATACATTTCGGCCAGGGTCCGCTCGACGGGCCAGCGATCGTACTCCAGCCGGAAGAGCGCCGACAAAGTGCCGGTGCGGTGCCGGCCGCCCTGACAATGCACGGCGACGGGCAGGTTGCGTGGCTCGTCGATGAGCTGGAAAAATTGCTCGTACTGCCAGGGCGTGAGCCAGGGCCAATAGTGCTCTTCGCCCATCGGCCATTGCAGGGGCGTGGCGCCGAGTTGCCGAACGCACTCCGACTCGCGCACGCCATTCGGATCGCCGGGGTCGTAAATGCCGCGGTAAAGGCGGAAATCGTAAAGTTGAACGCTGAGTACAGTCTTTACGCCGTAATGCTTGATCAGATGACGCAAGCCAAGTTCGGTGGGCTGGCCGACGCGGTAAAAGACACCCTCACGTAAGACCTGGAAGCGTTTGGCGTGATAAAGCCACAGACTGTGGTAAGCCAGCACCGACGCCAGCGCAGCGGCGACCAGCCACACGATCCGGCGGAGAACGCGACGGCGCGGGAATGCAGGGGTTGCCTCGTTGGATGTAGTCACGATACAGGCGGCGGATTGAGTTTCTGTAGGGAACGCCCTCCGTGGCGTTCCGCGAGGGGCGGCGCATTGACGATCGACCGTAGGGTGGGACGAGTGAAGCGAGTCCCGCCGTTGCCCCACAACGACGCGTCCGCAAGGCGCAACCGAAATGGTGGGACTCGCAAGCTCGTCCCATCCTACGACCTCTCAAAGTAGCCCTGGCACTCCGTGACGGGGATCGCGGTCGCCGTTGGCGACTGTAAGTCTCCGCCACGGAGTGTCGGAGCTACCGTGTGTTGCGGGCGGACGATAGCACGGCCCGGCAAGATAAGTCAACACGGCCAACTGGGCTTGACCCTGAAACCAGCGCCGGCCACACTACGCCGCCGATGCGCCTGCTTACCCGCTATGTCATGAAAGAGCTGCTCAAGGTCTTCCTGGTAAGCCTGACGGCGCTCACCGTGATGTTCGTGTTGCTGGGCGTGGTCCGCCAGGCGGCCGAGCAAGGGCTTGGCCCCGCGCAAGTCGTGCGGATCATTCCGTACATCTTGCCCGACATGCTGCGCTACACCATACCGGCGTCGCTGCTGTTCGCCGCCTCGACCGTGTATGGCCGGATGTCGGGCTCGAACGAAGTGGTGGCCATTAAGTCGCTGGGCATCAGCCCGATGGTGGTGCTCTGGCCCTGCCTGGTCCTGGCCACCTTCTTGAGCCTGGTGACGGTCTGGCTCAACGACGCCGCCATCACTTGGGGGCAAGCGGGCGTGCAGCGCGTGGTGATCGAAGCGGTCGAAGAGATTGTCTACGGCATGTTGCGCACGCAGCGGTCGTACTCGAACAAAAACGTTTCGATTTTGGTGCGGGGCGTCGAAGGCAAGACGCTGCTCAGCCCCACGTTCACGTTTGGGGCGGCCGACGGCAAACCGCCCCTCACCGTCACGTGCCGCGAGGCGGAGATCCGCAGCGACGGCGAAGTGCTCTCCATCGTCTGTCGCAACGGCACGGCCGAGGGCGAAGGCAACGGCGGGTTCAAGTTCGTCTTCCCCGACGAGTGGCAGCACGAGCTTTCGCTGCTCGACGCCAGCCGCAAGACCGACGATTCGCGCATTCCCACGCGGGTGCCGCTGTCGTTGATTCCCACCGAGGTCGGCCGCGTGCGGCACGACCTGGAGAAGTACCAACGCAGCCAGGCCGCGAAGATGGGCCTCGATTTGGCCGTCGGCGACTTCGACGCCCTGGCCGCCAAAGACTGGAGCCACGAGTCGCTCGTGCTGGAAAGTTTTTGGAACCACCTGCACCGATTATTCACCGAGCCGCCGCGGCGCTGGTCGGCCGGGTTCAGTTGCCTCTGCTTCGCGTTGGTCGGCGCGCCGATGGCCATCTGGCGGAAGAACGCCGATTTTCTGACCAGCTTCTTTCTGTGCTTTTTACCAATCTTGTTCGTCTACTATCCTTTGCTCGCCTTCGGCGTCGAACAGGCCAAAAGCGGCGCCCTGCCTCCGTATGTTGTGTGGCTCGGCAACCTGGTGTTGGCCGTGTGGGGATTTTGGATGCTGCGGGCTAAGGTATTGCGGTATTGAAATGCTTTCTCACTGGCCCATCCGCAAAAAGCTGTTCCTGTGTCTCGGCTTGCTGCTGGTGATGGTGGGCATGCTGAGCTGGGGCGGCATTTATGGGCTGTATGCTTATCGCGACCTGGTGCGCAGCCTCAGCCGCCGCGTGCCCGAATTGCCCAAGGCCAATTTGCTGAGCCAGAGCGTGAGCGAGCTGCGAATCGCCCTGAGCGACGACGCCCCGTTGCTGGCCGACCTGGCGAGCACGCCTGCGAGCCACCGCTATGGCGTCGACGCGGCCCGCGAGCGGCTGGCGCGTGAGGAATTCAAGGTCATGCTCGACGTGGTCAAGCACAACCTGGAGCAGTATCGGCTGCAACTGAGCGATAATCCCGACCGCGGCGGGCAGATCAGCGACAGCCGGCAAGAGTGGGAAACGGTCTCGAAAATCGAAGCGGCTTTGCAACGGATCGAAGCCGGCCACCGCGACCAGGATTGGCTGCTCGATGCGGTGAAGCGAGGCAACCTATCGCGCGAACTGGAAGTGCTGCAGCACCTCTCCGCCGAGCTGCCCAACCACCTCTACGGCAAAATCAGTGAGTTCACCAGCGAGACCAAGGGCCAGTACCGCCGGCTGCTGATGCTGAGCTGGACCACCAGCGTCTTGGCGGCGGCCATGTTGGCGCTGTTCGTGCATTTGTTCTATCGCTGGATCTTTCGACCGCTACGGATCTTGATCAACGGCTCGCGCAAGGTGGCGGGCGGCCAGTTCGGCTATCGCATCAAGCTGCAAACGCACGACGAGATGTCGGAGCTGGCGGCAGCCATGAACGACATGACCGCCCGCTTCGAGGCCATTCGCGACGATCTCGACCGCCAGGTGCAAGAACGCACCCGGCAAGTCGTGCGCAGCGAGCAGTTGGCCAGCGTCGGCTTCTTGGCGGCGGGCGTGGCCCACGAAATCAACAACCCGCTGGCCTCGATCGCCATGTGCGCCGAATCGCTCGAAGGGCGCGCGGGAGAGGCGCTGGCGGCCGACGGTCCGCAGCAGCAAGTGGTGCGCGACTATCTGCGGATGATCCAAAACGAGGCGTTCCGCTGCAAAGAAATCACGGAGAAGCTGCTCGACTTTTCGCGCATCGGCGAGGTCAAACGGCAGCCGGTCGAGCTGGGTGAACAGGTGCGGGGAGTGATCGAGATGCTCAGCCATCTGGGCAAATATCAAGGCAAGACGATCGAATTTACTTCGCCATCGCCGGTCGTCGTTTCGGCCAATCCGCAAGAAATGAAGCAGGTGATTCTCAACTTGCTGACCAACGCTCTGGACAGCCTCAATGCCGATGGCAAGGTAACGGTGGCAGTCGGCACGCGGGGCCGCGAGGCTGAGTTGACGGTGGCCGACGACGGCTGCGGCATGACGCCCGAAGTGCGCGAGCACCTGTTCGAGCCGTTCTTCACGCGCCGCCGCGGCGGGCAAGGCACCGGCCTGGGGCTATCGATTACCTACCGCATCGTGGCCGACCACGACGGCACGATCGAGGCCCACAGCGACGGCCCGGAAAAAGGTTCGCGGTTCTGCGTCCGGCTGCCGCTGGCTGCTGCGACGCCCCACCGCCACGCCAACGCGGCGTGATCGCTGTTCGAGAACGGACTTCGTGCCGTTCCTCCGCGGCGAAAGCCGCACAGTAGCTCCGACACTCCGTGGCGGAGATTTACAGTCGCCAACGGCGACCGCCTCCCCGTCACGGAGTGCCGGGGCTACCGGAACGGTACTGCCGTTGACCTTTTTGCGGGATTTTGGGAAATACCACCGCCACGTCCCGCACCTCGCGTCACGTCTGGAGGCCGAACCATCGCTACCAAGCCGCCCAAGCGCCTAAAACTGCTGTTTGCCGACGACGAACCATCGTTGCAAGCCCTGATGAGCCTTGAGCTTCCACGCATGGGCCACGAGGTGACCGTCTGCCCCGACGGGGCCGTTGCCGTTGCCGCGCTGGAGCGAAATACTTACGACTGTATTCTGGTCGATCTCGATATGCCCAAGTTGTCGGGCATCGAGGTCATCGCGCGCGCCAAGACGCTCTCGCCCGACACCGAGGCGATCGTCCTCACCGGCAAATCGTCGCTCGAAACGGCCATTGGAGCGTTGCGGCAGGGGGCGTTTGACTACCTCACCAAACCTTGCAAGTTGGCCGAGCTACAAGCGCTCTTGGCCCGCGTGGCCGAAAAACGCGAGCTGACCAATAAGTATCGAGCGCTCAAACGGCGGCTGGAACGGGTCGAAGGCGGCTCGAAGCTCATCGGCGATTCGCGCGGCATGGAGCAAGTGCGTAAGCTGATCGCCAAGGTCGCCCCCACGCAATCGACCGTGCTGATTCTGGGCGAGACGGGCACCGGCAAGGAGCTGGTCGCGCGGGCCATTCACGACCAGAGCGCGCGGGCCGACATGCCCTTTGTGGCCATCAATTGCGGGGCATTGCCCGAAAGCTTGATCGAAAGCGAGCTGTTCGGACATCGCAAAGGGGCGTTCACTGGCGCCGACGAGCACCGTATCGGGCTGTTTGAGGTGGCCGACGGCGGTACGCTCTTTCTCGACGAAATCGGCGAGCTGCCCAAGGCGATGCAGGCGAAGTTGCTGCGAGTGCTTGAATCGGGCGAGATCCGCCGCGTAGGCGACAACGAGTCGTTCACGGTCGACGTGCGCGTGGTCTGCGCCACCCATCGCGATCTCGACGAGATGGTCGGCGAAGGCGAGTTTCGCGAAGACCTGATGTTCCGGATCAACACCTTCGAGATCCGCCTGCCGCCGCTGCGCGAGCGGCTGGAAGACATCGCCCCGCTTGCCCGGTATTTGCTCTTGCGCTTTCGTCCGACGGCCAAGCCCGACGACGAGCTGATCACGCCCGAGGCGCTGCACGCGCTCGAAGAGCACTGCTGGCCGGGCAACGTGCGCGAGCTGGCCAACGTCATCGAACATGCCGCGATTCTCTGCGACGAGGGGCCGATCACCGAGGCAGACTTGCCGAGCCGCTTTGCCAGCCGGCGACTGCGCGGCTCGCACTTCAAGATGGTCGGCCCACCGCAAACGCTGCGTGAGATCGAGCTGCAAGTTATTCAACAAGCGCTCGACCGCCACTCCGGCAACAAGCCCAAGGCCGCCGAAGAGCTGGGCATCAGCCTGAAGACGCTCTACAACAAGCTCAACCAAGTGAGCCAGTTGGAACAATCGGCGTAAAGTAGTAGGCACACTCCGTGTGCCGCAACTTTGGGCGTAGCGGGTCTCGCACGAAGGACAGACCCGCCGGTATTTGACCGGCATTGGTCGATTCGACGCCGACCGTAGGAAGTTGCGGCACACGGAGTGTGCCTACTACTAAACGCCCTCGACCGTCACTCCGGCAACAAGCCCAAGGCCGCCGAAGAACTGGGCATCAGCCTGAAGACGCTTTACAACAATTTGAATCAGGCGAGTCAGTTGGAACAATCGACGTGAGATAGATTTGTCCGCGCTCCATCACCAGGGCTCAGCTCGCAAGGCCGCTCGGCGCGAACGCTTGGCCGCCGACGTCCATTCGTGCCGCTCGAGCCAATCGCGCACATTCTCGCCACATTGACGAAACTCCGCTAGAGTTCCCGGGGCACCGATGCCATTGGATTGATTGACCACAAGGGCCTCAACGTGTTCGAACGGCCTGAGCCAATCGGTGTAAACTCGCTCGATCGCAGGCAAGATGCTGTGTTCGTAGATCGCCTGATCAATCAGCCCCTGCGCCACCGCCTCGCGAATGGTTTCCTCGGCGCGGCTGATCCAACGATACGCTTCGATGCCGGTCTGAAGCCAGTTTTTGCGTCCGCCGCCGGCATCGGTATCGCCGTTTGCTCGCGCTGAATCATCTGTGTACTCGTTGACTCGTTTCTGCGCGATGGCTAATTCCAAGGCTTCCATCGAATCCCTCGTTGATCGCACCTGCCGCCCCTTATATTATAGAGCATGCGATCTTGAGCGGTAGCTTAGGGTTTGCATTTTCGGGCACTCGTTTGCATCCTCAACCCGCAATCGGAGGCCGTTCGATGAAATGCCGCTGTATCGTTGTCGTCTTCGGCATCACGCTGATGTTTGTAATCCCGCTGGCGCTTTGCCTCGCTGGGGGCGAACCCAAGCAGTCTGCCGCGCGGCCGGTCGCCCAACAGCCGAGCATCGCGGAGCTCGTGAAAGAAATCAAGCAGCTTCGCAAACGGGTCATCGAATTGGAAAAACGCGTTGCCGACTTAGAGGGGCACGAAGCCGAGTTCCGCGCCGACAGACATGGCGTGTTGCACGACGAACGAGGCAGGCCCGTCGGCTTTTGGGGCGTCGACGTAGATGGCGCAGAGCTACAAAGATAAAAAGATCGCGTGATAGCGGCCGATCTCCGCCACAAACCGCAGGGCACAACGTTTTTGGCGCCCGAACCCCTCTGTAGGCGGGGCCATTGCCAAGCCGGCGCAGGCAATCTAGACTTTTCCGACATTCAATCGATCGTTGGCGTGGTTGGCTAGCAAGAGGTTCTGGTCGGGCTTGCCCGAATCAGTCCATGAACAAGGCGGAAAACTCGGCGAGCGGCGGCGAGGCCACACGCAGCGACGATGGCACGGTTGCCAGCCGTGAGGGGACTGACGACCAACCTGCCAGCACGCGGAATGTCGGCCACGTGGCGGCCGGCGACGGCGCACGCCCGGCGGCTGGTCCGCTGGCGCCGCCGGTGACGGGCGATGATGCACACCCCTTCTCCGAAGAAGAATTGGGCGGCGCCGAGAGCGGCGAGCCGGGCGTTGTCACCGGGCTGGGCGGCCCCGACGACCATCAGCCGAGCCTGGCCGAACGCGTTAAAACCGTTTTAGTCGGCAAACCGCGCGATCTGCGCGACGAATCGGTCTTCAAGCATGTCTCGCTCGTGGCGTTCCTCGCCTGGGTGGGCTTGGGCGCCGACGGCCTCTCGTCATCGTGCTATGGCCCCTCGGAGGCGTATCACAATCTCAAGGGCCACTATCATCTGGCGGTGTTTCTGGCGCTGGCCACCATTCTGACGGTCGTCGTCATCTCGCGCTGCTACAGCCATATCATCGAAGCGTTTCCCAGCGGCGGCGGCGGATACCTGGTCGCTTCGAAATTGCTGGGCCGCCCGGCCGGCGTCGTATCCGGCTCGGCGTTGCTGGTCGACTACGTGCTGACGATTACCACGTCGATCGCGGCGGCCGGCGATGCTCTCTACGGCTTGCTGGGGCCTTACGTCAGCAATGCCGTTGAGTTTTTGCATCACTATCAGTTCTTCTCATGGCTGCCCGGTCCCAACGATCGCATTCTCAAGCTGTATTGCGAACTGCTGGCGATCGTCGTACTCATCGTGCTCAACCTGCGGGGCGTCCGAGAGTCGGTGACCACGCTGCTGCCGGTGTTCCTGCTGTTTCTAGTGACGCACTTCTTGTTGATCACCGGCTCGGTGTTGCTGCACCTCGGCGCCGCGGGACAAGTTTTTACCGAGGTGGCGCACAACGTGAGCGCCGACTGGCAAAGCCCGTCGCTCGGTTCGGTGTGGATGGTGGCCTTATTGCTGCGGGCGTATTCGTTCGGCGCCGGCACGTACACGGGCATCGAGGCTGTGTCGAACAGCATGCCCGTCATGCGCGAACCCCGGGTGGCCACCGCCAAGCGCACGATGATGTATATGGCCGGTTCGCTGGCCTTCACCGCCGGCGGCCTAATGCTCGGCTATCTGCTGCTCCAGATCAAGCCGATCGAGGGAGATCAGCGCACGCTGAACCAGGTGCTCACCGAGCAATTCATCGGCGACATCGGGCTGGGCACGCACGGCCTGGGCGGCGTGTTTCTGTGGGCCACCATGCTGTCGGAAGGGGCGCTGCTGTTCGTGGCCGCGCAGGCCGGCTTTATCGACGGCCCGCGCGTGCTGGCCAACATGGCCCACGACTCGTTCATGCCCCACTGGTTCGCCAACCTTTCGGAACGGCTGGCCACGCACAACGGCATTTTGCTCATGGGCTTGGCGGCCATTTCGGCGCTGCTCTATACCCAAGGCAACGTGACCGCGCTATTGATCATGTATTCGATCAATGTGTTTCTCACGTTTTCGCTCTCGATGATCGGCATGTGCCGGCATTGGTGGCAGTTGCGCGGACAAAACCCGCTTTGGCGGCGGCGGCTGGGCTTGTTTGTGTTCGGCGCCGCGATGTGCCTGACCATCCTGTGCGTGACCGTCTACGAGAAGTTCTCCGAAGGCGGCTACGTGACGCTCCTTGTCACGGGGCTGTTGGTGGCGGTTTGCTTCGGCAGCCGCCGCTATTATCGCGGAGTTGTGCGGCGACTAAAGCGGCTCGACGCCACGCTGGGCAACGTCACCACCACCGGCACGCCCAACCTGGCCGAGCCGGACCCCAATCAGCCGACCGCGGCGATCTTGGTCGGCGGCTACGGCGGCCTGGGCGTACACACGATGCTCAACGCGTTTCGCTTCGCACCGGGCTATTTCAAGAACTTCGTGTTTCTATCGGTCGGCGTGGTCGATTCCGGCAATTTCAAGGGAGCCGGGGCCGTCGAAGATCTACAGCATCACACGGCCGCTTCGTTGGGCCACTACATCGACCTGGCCCAGCGGCTGGGCATGCCCGCCACTTCGTTTATGGCCATCGGCACCGACGCGGTCGACGAGCTGGAAAACCTCTGCCTGGAGATCGCCAAACGGTTTCCCAAGGTGGTGTTCTTTGCCGGGCAGCTTGTCTTTCATCGCGACTCGTGGTGGCAGCGGCTGTTTCACAACCAGACGGCCTATTCGTTGCAGCGGCGACTGCAATGGGACGGCGTGCCGATGGTGATTCTGCCCACGCGCGTGCGGTAGACACGCCCTACCGCGCGGAGAGCAGCTTTTGTGGCGCCTTGGGCTTGCCGAAAAACCACTCGCGGAGGCCGCGCTTTTTGGCCGGCGGGGAAGGCCGGCGGCGAACTTCTTCGCCGTCGGCGGCGCCGGCCGTGGGGTTTGCTTCCGGCTCGCCCGACGTTTCGTCCATCTCGGTATCCGCATCGACGTCGCCGCGGTTGCGTGGCGGCGTGGGGGGCGTGGGCGGCGGGGTGACGCCCGGCGGCGGCAGCAAGGTTTCGGGCTGGCGCTGCGGCTGGGCTTCCATCGGCCGCTGGATGTTGAACTCCTGTGCCCGCTCGGGCGTCGAGTATTGCCGTTGCGTTTCGGTCGTGGTTTGGCCGCCCAGCGGTGGAATACCTTCGTTACGCGGCAGGGCGGGCGGCACTAGGCCAGCGTCCTTGAGCCAATCGACCGGCAGCTCAGGCGGCAGTGGATACATCTGCTCGACGGCGGCCAGGCTCTTGTCGATCGGCTCGTCGATCCACATGCCGCGGTTGTCGAGCCGCATGATTCCCAGGTCGTTATAAAGCTGGATGCGCTCGTCATAGTGCTGCAGCCAGGCACTCATGAAGTTGTTCTGCGAGTCGCTCAACGCTTGCAGCGACGTGAGCAGGTTTTGGGCGGCAGTCGGACCGAGGGCGCTGGGGATCTGGCCAAGCTGCACGGGCGGCGGCGGCTGGTTGAGCGCCTCGCGGGTCTGATCGACACGGCGGATGGCAATCCGCACCGCCTGCCGCTGAATCTCGAAGTTGATCTCGAAGTTCCGCAACGATCGCATGTCGCCACGCAACTGAAAGTTGACCTGATCCTCGTAGGTGATCAAACCGCGGCGGACCTGTTGATAATTGATCAATGCCTGGCGGTAGTTGTTCCGCTGCAAGAGCCGCGTAAGCGGTGGCGCAAACTGCACGCCCAACGTCAGGTCGCCGTTGTTGGCCTCGAACTTGGCGGGATTGTTGCCAACTGTGCCGAGGTTGCCGTTGACAGTCAGGTTCAGGATTGAGCGCAGCGGGTTGGCGTTGAAGCAAATCAACCGCCACTGATCGACGCACGTTGCCCGCGTATTCATCCAGTCCAGGCGATGGGCGCGAGCGATGTTTAGCGCGTCCACTGTCGAAAGCTCGACCGGAACAATTACGACCGATTCCAGTCGCGCGGCGGCCTTGACCAACGCGACTTCCTGGGCCAGGTTCGAGATATTATTGGCCAGCGCGACAGCCCTATCGGCGACTTGCGAAACGTCGTCCGATTCGCTGCGCTCGCGCAGCCCCTCAAGTAGAGACTCGGTTTGTAGGAAGCGAGTTTCGAGCTGCGCCACGCGGTCGGCGATCTTTTGCCTTTCATCCCTGAAGACCGCCCGTTCGCGCGGCGTCATCGGACGCATCCGGGCCTCGCTGCGACTTTCGAGCGTCCGCAGATCGTCGCGCATTGTGGGGAAGGCACCGCCCAATTCACGGCGGATCGCATCGAGATCGTCCACCACCTGGGTCAATTGCTCAAATGAGGGCTGCTCCGGGAGATCACCGATTTGGTCCGTCAAATCCGAAATGGTTACCTGCAAGCGGTTCAATCGCGGATCAATCAACTGAAATTGCTTAATCAGTGGATCATCGAAAACCATTGGCAAGTCAGGTGGCAAACCCAAGGTGCCTTGCTTGAAGGCGTCTTTCTGGTTCTCCAGCGCAATTCGGGCGGCGAGTAAGTTTGCTTTACTGGTCTCGATGCTTTGGCGGAAGAGGTCAACCTGCGTAATGTCAATCAGACCGGCATCGAGATTGGCTTCCAGCAGCTTGAGCGTGCGGATTTGCAGATTGAGTGCGTTCTGCGCGTTGTCGATGTTTACCTGCTGCTGTAAGACGCCATAAAAACCTTGGACGCTGCCCGCGCCGCCACCGGCGCCTCCCGCAACCGCCGCGGTCACGTTGCCGCCCAAGCCGCCGGCGCCGCCGCCGCCGCCGAACCCACCAAAGCCGATTTGTCCGGCGACGCCGCCCAAGCCGCCGACGGCGTTGCCGCTGAATCCGGTGAGGCCGGTGCCGCCAAAGGCACCGCCCTTACGCGCCAGGTTTGCACCGTTGAGCGCGCCGGCGGCCCCGACTGCGACATTCAAAAACCAACCCTGCCGCCACCGCTCGTATTGGCGCAGGTTGCCCAGCAGCGTGCGCTCGGCCACCGTGAGCGTTTCGAGCGTGACGATCCGCCCGCCGCCCGACAACAGCGGCTGAATCAGGTTCATGTTAATCAGCGAATTGGTGGTGTTGCTGTGCGGCCCCGCCAACTGCCACACGAACGAGTTCGCAAAATTCACCAAAAGCGTGCCGCCTGTCGCGAACTCCTTGCTGATGAGAGCCGGCGCGCCGACCGCATTTCCGTCGGTCACGGTGAGCTGGCTGCGGGGCACCACCACATTGCGGCCTGGGATGCCCGAGGGGGTAAGCACGCCATTGCGGGCCGTGCCTGCACGCAGGAAGTTCAGCCCCGCGCCGGGATAGATTTGTGTATTGAAGCGGAACCGTTCGGAGCTGACGTCTATCGCCGACAAGTAAAGTGTCTCAAGCTGAGTCCGATGGCCGGGATAATGGATATACGAGAGCGCGAGCGCCCCCGGCAGGTCGATTTTGACCGCGCCCTCGGGCGTCATCTCGCAGTATTCGGCCATCAATTGCCGCCAACCGGGATTGACCACCGACGGCAGCTCGCCATTGATATGCCACCAGGGAGCGTGCCGTTTGCCGTCGATGTGGTGCATGTAGACGTGCGAATACGGATCGTCGGGCGGCATCGGCGGATGATCGGGGTTGGTCGGGTCGTAGTAGCGGCTGCGCGGATCCATGTTCAAATTGAAACCCGGCGGCAGCGACCAGCGAGGGTTGTTCGATTTCTCGGCCACCAGGTAGGCCACCTCGCGATCGGCCCGCCCGCGCCAGAATGTGCGCGTACAACCGGGAGCGGCGAGGACGAGTGCGAGCAGTGCGACGCGCGTGAAGGGGTGCATGGCCATGCAGGGGAGCAGGGGAGCAGGGGAGCGGGCCAGACGCGGAGAAGCTGGGACACGAACCGGAGTGCGGAGTGCTGAATGCGGAGTGCGGAGTGATGCGGACACCGGGTTGCCTCCCTGAAAAAACGCCCGAACAGATGAATCCCAACGACATGAACCAGACCGTCGCGACTCGACCGCCGGATGTGCGATCGGCGTCGGCCGCGCGACTTGCCGGTAGCGACCGCCCTTCCCGGAACGGGGCAGCGCCGGCCTTAGTGGACTTCGGCTGTCAAAATCTACGGCCTTTAACGATTCTGTCGGTCGTATCGCTTATTCCGACACGGGCGGGCGGCACGGGTCATTGTGCCGAAACGTAAGCAGGGCAGAGGGTTACCGTCCCGTAGGATGACCTTCCTAGGTCGTCCGTCCAACCCTCGGCGTGTAAAGGGCGACCTAGGAACGTCGCCCTACAACGGAATAAATTCCGTTCTACGAGAGCTGTAACCGGGCGGGGCGGCGGGCCACTTTCTACGTATTGCAGCATGCACCGCCTCCGCTCCTTGGCGCGACCAAAGCCGGCTATTCCCGGTAGCTCCGGTCTGGCCGTCAGGGAGCGGTTTTTTTTGCGCGCTTTGGCAAGCACAGAGGAACATGATCGGTTTTGACAAACAAAACCGTGTCCGTGTCGGTGTGCAGCCGCCATCTTGTGCGATCATTAGCCGGGTTGATTTCCGATTATGGCCAAATCGCTCCATTGGCAGCACCTTTTTATGTAGCCCAGGCATTTATGCCTGGGAAAACCGACGTTGAAAACCATCGTCCGGCGTCGGATCAATGGTCCCAGGCATAAATGCCTGGGCTACGCAAAAAGGTGCCACCCAAAAGGCCACCGCAACCCACCAAGAATGCGGCGTCCTACCGAATTTGTCTGGGAAAACCGATTAGGATGGCCTTCCAGGCCGTCTCGACGGTGAGCGACGGCCTGCAAGGCCATCCTACGGTTGTGGCTGTAACTTTCCGGCATTTTTGCTACACTATCCCCTTGACAACTCTCAGCTCCCGCGTACAAGGCGAGGCGTGATGACTGCGGCGGTCTGGTTCGCGGCTCGACACCCCGGCGAGGCGTTCGTCCCCGGCGGGGTCTGGCGCGCGCTGCAGGCGGCAATTTCGGGAGGGGCGGTTTCTGGACCGGCGGATTCGGCAACTGGGGCGGCGGGGCGGGGCGTTTTTGGGGCGGTGGGCCGCATGGATGGGTCGGGCAGCAGTGACTGGACGAAGGGCGACTGGACGAGCAGGCGCGCCAAGCCGGCGGCGAGCAAAAGAAATACACCCAAACAAAAAGCGGCGGCCGAACAGGCCGCAATCCAGATAGCAACCGCTGCCGAGCGCGAGCTGGAGACCGATTGGACTGATATCGCGGCCACGCTCGACGGCGACGGCCAGGCTTACGCTCGCATTGTGCGGCGCTACCAAGACCAGATCACCGCCCAGATGTGGCGGCTGAGCCGGCAGCGCAACGATTGCGAGCAGCTTGTGCACGAGGTGTTCGTCGAGGCGTACATGAGCCTGCGGCAGTTCAAGGGCCGCGCGCCGTTTTTGCACTGGCTGCGGAAGATCGCCACGCGGGTCGGTTACCGATATTGGAAACAGCAGGCCCGTGCCCGGCGGCAGGCGGCGGTGCCCTTGCAAGATTGGCACCGCAGCGTGCCCGCCGTCGAAGCGGGCGAGGCCGAAGAGGCCGCCGCGCTGGTGCACGGCATGCTCGACAAGTTGCCCCCGCGCGACCGGCTGGTGCTGACGTTGATTTATTTAGAAGAGTGTTCGGTGGCCGAGGCCGCCGAGCTGTCGGGCTGGAGCCAAACAATGGTCAAGGTGCAGGCCCACCGGGCCCGCAAGAAACTGAAAAAACTGCTGGAAGAGGCAAACCCCACATAGGCGAGCACAGTTATCCCGTAGGATGGCCTTCTAGGCCGTCTACCAGGCAAGCGACGGCTTCGAAGGCCATCCTACAAGACGGCCTGGAAGGCCACCCTCCAACGGAATACAGACATGTTGGAAGACAACAAGCTGGAACAATTCGAACATTGGGTGGCGGCTGCCCGAGGCGAGCGTCCGCCGCGGGTGGACGTGGCCGAGCGGGTGCGCGTCACGGTGACCCGGCTGGCGCATCGACCGCGCCTGGTTTGGCAGGATTCGCCCTTATTGATGTTCGCGGGGGCGTCGCTGGTGGCGGCCGCGTTGGTGGCGGCGGTGGCACTGCCCGCGTGGGAGTCGGTGCAAGATCCGTTGGTCGCGTTTTGCAGGCCCTTCAGCAATCTGCTTGAATGAGAATCACAGAAGCATGAGTATCACCGAAACAACGTGGTCGCAGCCTGTCATGAGTGGTCGTTTGCCGCCGCGCCGTTGGCTGACGATGGCGATGATGGCCACGGTATTTATTTCCGGCGCGGTGATTGGCAGCGGCTCGACGATGATCGTCATCAACCGTCGGGTGGAAGAAGCGTCGAACCGGCACTGGAACGCCGCCTGCGAGCGGATGCTGCCGACCTTGCGCAGCGAGCTCGACCTGAACGACGGCCAATACGCCGAGGTCGAGCAGATCATTCGCCGGCATTTCGCCAAGCTGAACGAGATTCGCGACGAGGTGATTCGGCCTGCCATCCGCGAGGAATTCGCGCAGATGGAAAACCAAGTCTCGGCGGTGCTTGACGAGCAGCAGAACGAGCGTTGGACGGCCTGGCTTGAAGAGCGGCGGAAGCGCGTCTGCGCCAGCTCCGCCCATCGCAAAGAGAAAAAGGCCGACGAGGCCCCGCAAGCCGCCGAGCAGAAGCCAGCGCCCTAGCCGCTGGCCGTGCCGCGGCACTCTTCACGCCGTCCGATTGCGGATCCTGGGGCATCATACTTCACGCCGGCGTGAATGCGGCAATGTGGGACAGCCGCCCTCGGCTGTCTCGC
>DATFDL010000445.1:0-2829 GCA_035252155.1 Pirellulales bacterium
CGAGCCGCGCCCGGCGCTGCTCCCGCAAGCTGCCGCAACTCGCGCGGCAGAGGGAAGAAGACCTCTTCGGGCCGCACGTTGCGCGACTCAACCTCGGCCCCAAACCGTTTTCGCAAAAACTCGACGCAGTCTTCCACCACCAGCTCGGGCGCGCTGGCCCCCGCGGTGACCAACACCCGCTCGTCGCCGCGGAACCAGCCGACGTCGATATCGGCCGCGCCGTCGATCAGGTAGGCCGGCACGTTGTTCTCCAGCGATAGCTCGGCCAGCCGCTGGCTGTTCGAGCTGTTCTGACTGCCCAGCACCAGCACTACGTCGGCCTCGCGCGAGAGCACCCGCACGGCCTCCTGCCGGTTCTGGGTGGCATAGCAGATGTCTTCCTTGGGCGGGTTGGCAATCTGCGGAAAACGCTGCCGCAGCCGGGCAATGATGCGGTTGGCATCGTCGACCGAGAGCGTCGTCTGCGTGAGATAGGCCAACTTTGCGTCGGCGGCAAGGTCCAGCCGATCGACATCTTCGGGACTTTCGACCAGGATCATCGACCCCGGCGCCTCGCCCATCGTGCCAATCACCTCGTCGTGCCCTTCGTGTCCGATGAGGATGATGGTATAACCTTCCTTGGCGTAGCGGACCGCCTCGAGGTGGACTTTGGTCACCAGCGGGCAGGTGGCGTCGATCGTTTGGAGCTGTCGCTCGCGAGCGATCTGCCGCACCTGCGGAGAAACTCCGTGGGCCGAGTAGAGCAGGACGGCCCCGGCCGGCACTTCGCTCAGTTCATCGACAAACACCACGCCCTTGGCGCGAAACGTTTCGACCACGTACCGGTTATGAACGATCTCGTGATAGACGTAGATGGGCGTGCCGTAAAGCCGCAGGGCCAGATCGAGGCTTTCGATCGCCATGTTGACGCCCGCACAAAAGCCGCGCGGGCCGGCCAAAATGATTTTCATGGGGTGGGCCAGGTTTGTCGCGTTCGTTCGAGTCATCATAATCTACTTTTCGCTCGCCGGATAGTTGACGCCGTATGACCCGCGCCGCGTTTGCCGCAGAACTGGCCGCGTTCGGTCCCGAGGCACGGCCGTCGCCGCATCCTTCGCTGGCTGCCGCGCGCGATTACTGCCGCCGGCTGGCACGCGCCCACGATGAGAATTTCGCCGTCGCGAGCTGGCTCTTGCCCCGCGCGCTCCGCCCGCACTTTTATCATGTCTATGCCTATTGCCGCTGGTCCGATGATCTGGCCGATGAGACGGGCGATCCGCGCGCCAGCCTGGCCCTGCTCGATTGGTGGCAGGAGCAGCTTGATGACTGCTACGCGGGACGGGCGAGCCACCCGGTGTTCATCGCCCTGGGCGAAACGATCCGCGAGTTCGATATTCCCCGCCAGCCGCTGGCCGACTTGCTCAGCGCGTTTCGCCAAGATCAGTACGTTGCGCGTTACGAAACGTTCGACGATCTGCTCGATTATTGCCGGCGGTCGGCCAACCCGGTCGGACGGATTGTGCTCTATCTGGGCCGCTCGCACGACGAGCGCCGTGGACGGCTGAGCGACTCGATTTGCACCGGCTTGCAGTTGGCCAACTTTTGGCAAGACGTGGCCAACGACTGGGACCGCGGACGCATCTATCTGCCGCTAGCCGATTGCCGCCGCTTTGGCTATGACGAAGACAGTTTTGCTTCGCGCCGAGCGACCACCGCATTTCGCAAACTGCTGGCGTTCGAGGTCGAGCGGGCCGAGCGCTGGTTGCGAGACGGGCTGCCGCTGGCCGACGAGCTGCCGCGAGCCCTTGCTGGCGACATCTGGTTGATCGCCCAAGGCGGACTCAAAATCTTGCAAAAAATCCGCGCAGTCGATTTTGATGTTTGGACTCGGCGGCCGCGAGTTTCGCGCGCCGACCAGGCGCAGTTGCTGGCCGGTTACCTCGTGCGCCGGCTTGTGCCTCGCCGGCCTGCGAGGCAATCGCGGGAGGGCCGGCCATGACTACCGCGCTTGCCACCAGCTATGCCCGTTGCCGGCAGGTGACTCGCCGGACCGCCAGCAATTTTTACTACGCCTTTCTGGTGTTGCCACGGCCGAAACGCCGGGCCATGTGCGCGCTCTATGCGTTCTCGCGGCTGACCGACGATTTGGGCGACAACCCGGGGCCGCTCGAGGAGCGTCGCGAGGCCCTGGCCCGCTGGCGGCGATCGCTCGAACGCGGTTTGATCGGCGACTTCGACGCGCCGATCTTTCCCGCTCTGCTCGACACGATCGAGCGCTACGACTTGCCCGTTGCCCAGTTGCACGAACTGATCGACGGCGTCGAAATGGACCTGGCCCGCGGCGAATATCAAACGTTCGACGAGCTGCGAGAGTATTGCTACAAGGTGGCGGCCACCGTCGGGCTGTGCTGCATTCGCATCTGGGGCTGCCATCGTCCTGAGGCGATCGAGCCGGCGGTGCAGTGCGGCATCGCCTTTCAACTGACGAATATCCTACGCGACTTGAAAGAAGATGCCGCGGCCGGCCGCGTCTACCTGCCGCAAGACGAGCTGCGCCGGTTTGGCTACACGGTGGCCGACCTGCGGCGGGGCGTCGTCGACGAGCGGTTCCGCGCGCTGATGAGGTTTCAGATCGAACGGGCCGAAGGTTTTTATGACGGAGCGGCCGAGTTGCCGCGTTGGCTGCCGCACGACGGCCGAGTGGTGTTCGGCGCCATGACCAGCATCTATCGCGGCCTGCTCGATGAGATCAAGCGGGCCGACGGCGACGTCTTTCGGCGGCGCATTCAGTTGACGGCCTGGCGCAAGCTGCGGCTGGCCGGCCGGTGGTTGTTCGCCAGCTCGGCACAC
>DATFDL010000446.1:0-13130 GCA_035252155.1 Pirellulales bacterium
AAGTGCGGAGTCCGGATTTTGGATTTCAAGCCGGGGCATCGCCAAGGCTCTGCCCCAGCCACCAAGTTAAATCGAAAATCCAAAATCTAAAATCCAATATCGAATCGCCGGGTTGTAATCCATGCTACGTTGGTTTCCAAAGCTTTGTACGGTGTTCGGGTCGCGGCCGCGGCGTGTTGCCAAGCCGCCGCGCCGCCGCATGGAGCCGCTTGAGCCGCGCCGCCTACTGATCGCCGGCGCCAATACGCACGGCTCGCCCGAAATGCACTTCGTCGATGACCTGTTTCAAGAAGTGTTGAATCGGGCGCCGTCAGCCGCCGAGACCAGCTACTTTCTCAACGAGGTCGATCAGGGCGTGCCGTTTGCCATCGTGATCGATCAGTTCCTCACGTCGAACGAATACTACGCCGACCAGATCGCCGCCGATTATTCCATGTATCTGCACCGCGCCCCCGACTCAGCGGGAGCGGCCTTTTGGCTTTCGCAGCTCAAGGCTGGTGTGCCCGAAACGCAGTTCGCAGCCAGCTTGCTTGGCTCGCAAGAATATTTTGTCGATCAAGGCGGCACCGATTCGGGCTTTGTCAGCGGGCTTTACAGCGACGTGCTCGGCCGGCCGGCTTCGCCGAGTGATTTGAGCTTTTGGGACTCGCGGCTGACGGCCGGCGAAAGTCGCCAGGCCGTGGCGAACGATTTTCTCAACAGCCCCGAGCATCGTGCGGCGATCATCGACAACTTCTATCACAATTATCTCGGCCGCGGTGTCGATCCGGGGGCGCTGAACTACTGGGAGAGCTTTCTGGCTGGCGGCGGCACCGTTCAGTCGCTGCAAGAGTCGCTGCTTTTGGCACGTCTCGGCCCGGAAGTTTATCATTACAACTTCCCCCAAGACCCCGGCCTTTCGGCGGCCGATGTGCAACAGTTGTTGCAGCGCGCGGCGGCGGCCTCGTCGACCCAAGACGCCATTATCGCCGTGGTCGATCGCGCCGGCCATATTCTGGGCGTGCGCACCGAGGCGGGCGTCGATGCCACGTACGCCGGACGCACCAACGACCTGATCTTCGCCATCGACGGCGCGGTGTCGCTCGCTCGCACGGCGGCGTTCTTCTCAAGCAGTTCTGGCGCGCTTACATCGCGCACCGTCCGGTTCATCAGCCAATCGACGATCACCGAGCGCGAGGTCGACTCGAATCCGAACGTCACCGATCTTAACTCTCCGGTCCGCGGGCCGGGCTTTGTGGCCCCCATCGGCCTGGGCGCGCACTTCCCGCCCGATATCGCCCACACGCCGCCGGTCGATCTGTTCGGCATCGAAGACACCAATCGCGACAGCATCCTGCACCCGGACGCCAACGGCGTCAAAGCGCCCGGCGACGTCATTCAGCTCTCCGGCCGCTTCAACATCGACCCGGCCTTTGTTCCGCCGGGTCAGCAAATCGATCCGCCCGAGTCGTATGGTTATGTGTCGGGCGAGAACATTTACGCCCAATCGCGCGGCATCGCCACCTTGCCGGGCGGAGTGCCTATCTACAAAAATGGAGTGCTGGTCGGCGGCATCGGCGTCTTCTTCCCTGGCCCCAACGGCTACGCCACGTATGAAGAGGGTTTTGTGCCCGGCCTGGGGCAGACCACGTTGCAGCTTACCAACGCCCCATTGGTATTGCAGGCCGAGTGGATGGCGTTCGCCGCGGCGGCCGACGACATGGCCGCCACGGCCGTCGTGGGCGGGGTCGGTCCGGTGCCCGGCGTGGGCTATGGCATTCTGTACCAGGAGCAGATCAACCTGGTCGGAGTGCAATTGGAAACCTTCGGTCCAAACCCGACGGCGATTCAAGTAGGCGGCATTCAGGAGTTGCTGATCGTGGGCGGCGAAGTGGGCCGCGGTAATCCGACCGAAGGCACCGACCAGCCGATCGACACCAGCGGCACGCGGCTCTACGCCGCAAGCCGCGCGGTGCCCGACGGTTGGATCGTAATCCCGCACGATTCGCCCACCGGCGAACTGAAAGGCTCCGATGTGTTCACGATGATCACGCAGGGCATCGCCGAGGCCGACCAGGTGCGTTCGGCGATTCGCGAAATGCCGAACCCCGGCGGCTTGAACCCCTCGCCTGGACCGCGCTCGCGAATGATCCTTTCGGTGACCGACAAAGAGGGCAACGTGCTGGGCCTGTACCGCATGCCCGACGCGACGGTGTTTTCGTTCGACGTGGCGGTCTCGAAAGCCCGCAATGTTTCGTATTTCAGCGACCCCACCGCCTTGCAGCCGATCGACGAGCTCGATCCGCTGACCAACACCCTGGTGTTGCCGCCGGGCGCGGCCTACACGAACCGCACGTTCCGCTTCTTGGCCGATCCACGTTTTCCCGACGGTGTGGATGGCACGCCGCCGGGGCCGTTTTCGATTCTCTGGGATCCCGGCGTGAACCCGACCAACGGCGAAGACACCGACCCGGCGCACCCCGTGCCGGCGTCGGTCTTCAAATCGGTGCTCGGTTACGACGCCTTCCACCCTGAGACGAACTTCCGCGATCCGCGCAATATCGCCAATCAAAGCGGCGTGATTTTCTTCCCCGGCAGCGCTCCGGTCTACAAGAATAACGTGCTGGTGGGCGGTCTGGGCATCAGCGGCGATGGCGTCGACCAGGACGACGTGGTGACGGCCTTCGCGGCGGTAGGCTACGACGTGCCCGCCACCACGCCCCGCGCCGACGACGTCTTTGTCCGCGGCGTGCGATTGCCGTATCAAAAATTCAACCGCAATCCAGAAGCTTAGTAGCTCCGACACTCCGTAGCGGAGATGGCGGTCGCCTTCGGCGACCACGGACTCTCCGTTGTGGCCAGTGGCTGATCATGTTCCGTTTGATTTACTTTCCCTCTTGGCCGCGATAAAATGCGTCTGCGGCTCTTTGGACCGTCGCCGCGAAACCATCAAGCTGCCCAGCCACAAGGAGGGATTAAAAATGGGTGTGATCGCCGAAGGTTTTGCCGCCTACGCTCAACCGCTGATCGATGAGACGGATGGTTCACCGGAAGAGGTGGAACGCGCGCTCTTGATCAGCGAGCTTTGCTCGATGCTTGCGCAGTTCCCAGAGAACGACCGCGAAACAAAGGTCAGGAAAGTGCAACGAAGCTTGAAAATCGACGATGACCAGTTCGAGGTGTTTCGGTCGTCCGTCATCGAACCCATGGTTCGCCGATATGCGGAGATGTTTGCGCCGATGCACATGCAGATCGATCGTCTGGTGGAATCTGCCGCAGCGTATGATCGCCTCGGAGCCAAGGCCGCCGAAAAATACCCTGGAACGGACCGTTATGCGCCCTGCCCATGCCAGAGCGGGAAGAAATACAAATGCTGCTGCGGTAAAAGGTGAATTTGATCGCCGCCCACCACGCATTTGACGGTCACGCCCAATGCCCCAGCAGCATCCCGGCATAGCCCACCACGCGGCTGCGGTCGCCGGTCATATCGCCGCTGGTGGCATAGCCGACGCGGCGGCATTCGTCCAAAACGCCCAGTTGCTTGAGCGTCTCCATCACGATCACCGCCGGCAACACGCCGCACATGCTGATGTGATGGCGGGTTACCGTTTCGTAGAGTTCGGCGGGGTCGAGCGTCTCGATGGCCGCCAAGGCCAGCTCGTCCAGCCGGCGGTTTTCGGCGTCGCTGGCAAAGTGGTTCATGTCGCTGGAGATCACCAACAGCGTGGGCTGGCGCCGCTCGCGCAGACAATTGGCCAGTCCCTGGGCGAACGCGCGACAACGAGTCAGATTGCCCGAACCAATGGCGATGCCCGTCACTCGGGCGTGCGGCGCCAGCCGAGCCAGCAGCGGTAGCTCGACCTCGATGGCGTGCTCTTGCTGGTGCGCGGCGGCGTCGAGCTCCAGCCCCGGAATCGCTTCGACCAGCGCTCGGGCCAATTCCGGATCGGCGGCGAGCGTCGCTCCGGGGATCGACCACGCCTCATGCGGCGCCACCGACCAATCGACGCCCAGCCGCGTGTGCTTGGGGCCAATGACGATCACACTTTCGGGAATGACGACCCGCCGCAAGACGTCGGCCGCAAGACGCCCGGAATACATCAGGCCGGCGTGCGGCACCATCACCGCGGGCCACGGTTCGGGCGGGGGAGCGTCGCCCGCCACCAATTCATCGACCAGCCGGCTGAGGGCCCCTGCATCGCTGGGATAAAAACTGCCTGCCACCGCCGCGGGGCGAATGTTTGGCCCGGCCTGCGGCCGTTGCACGTTAGCCACGCTCATCCGCGGGCCGTTGCTGAGCGCCGAGAAGCTGTAAAGTGAAGCCGCCTCGGGCGTGGTGACGCGGGCCAGCCGCGCGGCTTCGGACGCCATTGCCTCCGGATCGCCCTGCTGGTTCCAGACGATTGCCGAACGGTCTCCCTCGACAACCACCATCGCTCGGCGGGCGGCGTCAAAGCCGCGCACGTCGGGCTGGGCCAGCGTGCCGTGCATCGCGGGGTCGAACAGCACGCTCAGATGGATCGGCACATGCGCCAGCCGCCGCGGGTCGATCAGGTGGCGCGGGTCGATCTGTCCCTGGCCGATGGCGCGGCCCAGATGTTCGGCCAGGGCATAAAGCGTCGCTTGCAGGGGGATCGGCTTGCGGAATGAAAGTTGATCGGCCTGCACCCAAGGGTTGCCCGCCGCGTCTTCCAGCGCCACGGCGACGCCGTTCACGTTCGCGTCAGAAACGCCGAAGGCATAAAAGCTGGGCGTGGCGCCGGTCAGGGCGGCAAAGATGTTGCCGCGACAAAACTCGGCCAGCGATTGCAAGTCGCCGTCGCTCACCGCAGGCGTTTGGGGGGCCGTGGCCTTGGCATCGATCATCTCAGCCAGCATACCTTCGGTCATTTCGCCCTCGAAGAGCGACAACTCGGTGTCTTCGTCTTTCCAGGCGGTCGGTGGCAAGCCGGCTTTCAGGCAAACCTGCTGCAAAAAGCCGTCGGCGTCGAGGCCGTGATCGACGGCCACGCCGGGCAGCAACAGGCCGCGCTGCGCCCCGCGCGCGATGATCAGCCCGTGCCGGCCAACGACCACCCCTTCACGGCGCGCTTCGCCACGCGCCTCGCAGCGTCGCTCGCCAAACAGCACCCAAACGTCGATCTCCAGGTAAGGCAACTCACTGGGCGAGACAGGCGGAAAGCGATGGTCGTCGGCTGCTGACCGGCAAGCCGCGTGGAACACCGCCTGGGCCAGCGACATGCTCTGTGACATCGAGCCGCAACAGCTTCGCAGCCGGCCGTTGCGCTTGAGCGTGACAAACGCACCCATGATCTGGTGCCGCTCGAACGCGCTCAAGCCCGCTTCCACCGGCGTGATCGGTCGTCCCCGCGCCGTGGCCGCGACTACCCGCGCGGCGGCGCGAAGCAAACCCTGATTCTCCGCATCGGTCAGTCCAGGGCGCGCGACCGGCAGAGCAATTTGAAGGAGCTCGCCAGCGGTGGATGTTTCGCTCATCGTCGGTTCTCCAAAGTTCTTGAACGGTCGCTGGCCGGCCGGCGCGAAATCCGCGATGCGGACTGGCAGCCGCTTGCGCCCCCAATTGCCGGGCTTGCTCTCGAAGTGCCCGGCGATGCGGTAGCCGCATCCGCCACAGCGATCGCCCGCCAGTTCGTACTTGCCCAGGTCGTACCAGTCTCGTTCGATGAGCAACTGACCGCAGCCGGGGCACCAGGTGCTGCCTTCGCGCGGCGAATGCACATTGCCCGCATACGCATAATGAATGCCCAGCGACACGGCGATCTCACGTGCTGCCAGCAGTGTCTCAGGCGGCGTAGGTCCGCGGTCCATCATCCGAAAGTCGGGATGAAAGGCCGTAAAGTGCAGCGGCACTTCGGGGCCGAGATTCTCGAGCACCCACTGGCACATCTGCTTGAATTCGTCACGCGAGTCGTTGGCCCGCGGAATCACCAGGTTGGTGACTTCAAACCAGACGTTGGTTTCGTGCTTCAGCCAGCGGAGCGTGTCGAGCACCGGCTGCAAATGCGAGAGCGTCTGATGCCGATAAAACTCCTCGGTAAACGCCTTCAGGTCGACATTGGCCGCGTCCATGACTTCGTAGAATGGTCCGCGGGCGACCGGCGTGATGTAGCCGGCGGTGACGGCTACCGTCTTGATGCCGGCATCGCGGCAAGCTTTGGCGACATCGATCGCGTACTCGGCCCAGATCACCGGATCGTTGTAGGTGAAGGCCACACTGCGGCAGCCCAGCCGCCGGGCGGCTTCGGCGATCGCTTCAGGCGTGGCTTCTTCGCTCAGCCGCTCGATCTCGCGCGATTTCGAGATCGACCAGTTCTGGCAAAACTTGCACCCCAGGTTACAGCCCGCCGTGCCGAAAGAGAGCACGCTGGTGCCGGGATAAAAATGGTTGAGCGGCTTCTTTTCAATGGGGTCGATGCAAAATCCGGTGCTGCGGCCGTAAGTCGAGAGCACCATGTCACCCTCGCGGTTTTCGCGGACGAAGCAGAAGCCGCGGTCGCCGGGTCGCAGGGCGCAGGCGCGGGGACACAGATCGCACACGATGCGGCCGGGTTCATCGGCCGCGTGCCACCACCCGCCCGATTTAGTTCCATCGGGCCTTAACCCGGCCGGTGGAAGTAGAACGCTCGACATGCACTTGGTTTTTGGAGAGAGATGACGCGGGAACGAAGCCGTTCCTACACTTTAAGAGTATCACCCGCGTCAAGGGGCCACATCTGTGGTGCTGAAAGCACTCGGTCAAGCGCTTCATCGAATTCGGTGACAAAACCATCGGCCGCCTCGGGGCTCCGCGCCAGATACCACTCGGCGCCAGCTCGCACTTCATCCGAAGCCGCTTCATGCATTCGGTACTTGGCGCGCGGCATGAATGGTCTCCCGGAGTTCGCGCCGCAAATCCTCCCAATTCACGAACCTTGCGGTGCCATTCTCGATTTCCGCGATGCGCCGTGCGATTTCCGCAGCCCACGCCTTCTCCCATTCCGGATCGGCAGTCGGCGCGATGCTTTCCCACAAACAATCGGCCAACTTGGCGCGCTGCGCGTCGGGCAGCCGCAAAGCAGCTTCGAACACTTGCTGCGCGTCGCTGCTTAGCCCGCTTACGTCGGTCGCCATGAAATCTTCCTCAGGATCGAATGGATGCCGCGCGTTCGGCGGCTTCCCATTTACCCCGATCGTTTGGGCAACGGCAAGGTACTGGCCGAAATCGAGAATCCGGAATCGGAATGAATTCCGTTCTACTAGACCTGCCCGACAGGGCCGCCGGCGCGGGTGACTTGCTCGACGGTTTCGAGCAATTGGTCGAGACGGAACGGCTTGTAGAGCACCGCGCCGGCCGGCAAGCCCGCCTGACGGGCCTTCACGATCGAGTGGCCGGGGTCGTAGCCAAAGCCCGTCATCAGCACGATCGGCACGTGCTCCAGAATGGTGTGGAGCTTCATCATGAACTCAAAGCCGGTCATGTCGGGCAGGCGGATGTCGGCGATGATGACGTCGTAGCTCGTACCCGGGCTGAGATTGCGGACCATAAAGATCGCCTCGCCGCCGTCGTGCGCGGTCTCGACGACGCACCCAAATCGCTCCAGCAAGCTGTGGGCCGCGCTGCGCACCGAGTCGTCGGCGTCGGCCACCAACACCTGCAGGCCCCGCAGGGCCGGCCGGTCGCTCATCTGCATCGCCTGCGGATGCGCCTGGCTGGGGGCCATCTGCTGTCCGACTTTTTGAATCACCTGCTTGATGTCGCGGGCGTTGCGCAGGATGCGCTGCAGCCGCTCGGCCACCTCGGGTTCATGGCCGATGTAGCGTTCCATGATGTTGACGGCGTCATTCAGGATGTCGTCCACGGGCAGGGCCACCGCGCTGTGAATGGCCTCGACGCTTTCGGCCGCCGTGCTGGCCTTTTCGGCCACCAACAGCTCCAACGTGTTCAGGGCCAGGGCCACGTCGCGCGTGAAGATTTCGAGGAATTGCAGGTCGCTTTCGCTGAACGCCCGTGGCTCGGGGCTTTCGACATTGAACGTGCCGATCACTTCGTCGTGCAGCACCAGCGGCACCGTGAGCGAGCTTTTCGCGCCCGCTGCGCCGGCCAAGTAGAGCGGATCTTCCGTCGTGTCTTCGCAGAGGTAGCTTTTGCCGGTGGCCGCCACGAAGCCGGTTACCCCGTTGTTCTGCGGCTGAGCATAAAGCATGCGGTCGGCGGCTTCGGGAATTAGCCCTTCGGAAAGCAGCGGCTCGAGCCGGCCGGTCTTCGAGTCGAGCAGGCGAATCTCCACCACGTTGAAGTTCAACAGATCTCGGGTGTGGTGCAAAATGTTC
This sequence comes from Pirellulales bacterium, assembly GCA_035252155.1. GTDB lineage: Bacteria > Planctomycetota > Planctomycetia > Pirellulales > JAICIG01 > JAICLL01. The sequence goes on from DATFDL010000446.1 coordinate 8,311, forward strand.
GACTTGAGTAGCTCCACCCGCTCTTCGACGGTCATCTGAAACAGCTCGTCGGGCAGGAGGTTCGCCAGTTCGATGCCGGCCTGGTGGATGGCCGCCAGCTTCTGCTGTTGCAACACCTCGCCGGTCACGTCGCGAATGGTAACCACCAGGTGCTTGGGCGGGCCGTCCGATTCGAGCATCGGAGCGGCATGCACGCGGTAATAACGGTTGTCGCTGGAGCGAAGCGTCGAGCTGCTGCTCGTGCCGGTGGCCAGGGCCGTATGGAACGGGCAAAAGTCCGGCCCCAGAATTTCCGGGCTGCCCAGCACCGCGTAAAAATTGCAGCCGGCGATCTGCTCGCGATGGGTCCAATCGCGCAGCCGGCCGTTGCCCCAGAGAATGGTGTTGTCGCTGTCCAACAGCACGATGCCGTCGGGCATGCCCTGCAAAATGCGTTCGTTCTGCAGCAGCTTGCCCACTTGCAAGGCTTCGTGGACGTGCTCGGAGTCGACAAAGATGCCGGCGTAATCCTCGCGCGACAACCGGGCCAGGGCGCGCAACGGGCTGGTCACGCGCACAACGTCGAACGACTCGCCCAAAGGCGAAGTCCGCGCGTTGTGGCCGTCACGCACACCGCACACATAGAGCAGTTTGGGTTTCGCCGACAACGCGCCAACTCCCCAGAAACGCCTTCAATGAGCCACCGGTGCATTATAGAGCGATTGCCCCAGCCGAACAACCGGCACCGCCGCTATCTCCCGCTTATTCCGCCGCGCGTCGCGGACGCCCCAGAAGTCGGCTTTCACTCAGCGAAATCGCGTCCTTTCGCGGAGCGAAAGGCGACAACGACGCGCCCGGTACTCGCGCACGGCCCGTTAGGAACATCGGCGCGCGGACGCGAGGCGGTTCAACCGCGGTTGGCGGCCGTACAGAACTTGCCCCGTTCGCGAGCAAATCAGCCGTCAACTTCGTTGCTTTCGGCCCGCCGCCTGAGGGCGGTGCTAAGTAGATCGGTCGCACGAGGTTTTCGGACGCTACGACCTCTAACCCAAGGCGGCGAAATGGGAATCGCCCGCTCGCTGGCAACCGATGAAAGCCAATACAGCGAGAAGGTGGGACTCGCTTCGCTCGGCCCACCCTACGAAATGGGGAGACCTCATCATGTGGCGCGCGTTGTTTTTGGCCTTGGGACTTTACTGCTGCATCCTCGGCGCTGAGTGCCTGGTGCTGGAAAAGGCCACGCTCACCACCACCCGCGATGAGCCAGGCGTGTTTGGCACGGTCAGCCATAAACGCGATGTAGTGCCCAGCGACTGGGCGCCGTGGAGCCTGTTGTCGGCCGGCGCCGTGACCATGCTCTACTCGTTCACGCTGCCCCAACGGCTGCAAAAGGCCGCGTAAGTAGATCGGAATTCATTCGTTTTCTGCTCCTTCACGCGCGGGGCAAGCGGCAGCCTCCGGTGGCCGGGGCAGAAGCTGGCCGCGCTCGGCATCGCACCGTGAACCAAGTCATTCGGCCAGCGATGCCCCGGTGGCGACGCAACCGGGGCATCGCCGCGACGAAAGATTGGGGGACGGATCGGCGCCTTACGCGCGGCTCTGCCCCAGCCACCAGAGATGGCACCCCGCGGCTTCGCCACCACCAAACGGAATGAAGTCTACTTTTTGCCTTCGCGGAACGAGTTGAAGTACTTCAGCGAGTGCTCGCGATAGGCGCGAGGCAGTTGCTGCGTGGTTAGCGGATCGGTCTCGCCGGCCTTGACCGATTCGAACTCGGTCTGAATCTCTTGCTGAACCTGGCCCTTCATGTTGGGGCCATCGACCAGATCGACCACCAGAGCCGCGCCCTTGCCGGTTTGCTGTTTCACTTTGGTGTTATAGAAACTGGTGTCGGTCTTTTCTTCGGGCCGCGGGCCATTGCCCCGCCCCTTGCCTAGACCCATGCCGCGGCCGTATTTGTTGCCCATGCCCATGCAAGCCTTGCAGCCCTCGCCACCGCACTCTTGGCAGCTCATCGAATCCTTGGCCATGTCGAGCTCGCTGAGGGCATCGTCGAGCATGGCAAGTTCGTCGGCCTGCTGCTGCAAGTCGGAAAGCTGCTGTTCAAGCTTCTGCATGGCGGCCATCGCTCCCGCCTTGTCGCCCTGCTGCATGCACTTCGAACACTGGCCCAGTTGGTCGGCCATCTTCTTCATCTGCTGCATCTGGTTTTTGTTCTGCTGCAGCTTGGCCAACTGCTGCTCAAGCTGCTTGGCCTCATTGTGTTGTCCCTTCGATTTCTTTTCAGAAATCTGCTTCTTGAGGTCTTGCACCATCTTGTTGTGCGCGTCGCTCAACTTGCGGAGTTTGTCCTCCATCTGCTTGAGCTGCTTCTGCAGATCGGCCTTGGCTTGGGCGTCCATCTCGCCCTTGTCGAGCTTCTCGCGCAATTGTTTCAGCTCCTTCAGGGCCTGATTGAAGTCGCCCTGGCGCATGGCGTCGGCCAGCTTGTCGCCCGGACCCTTTTCGATGTTCTTGAGGTTTTTGAGCTGGTCTTGCAACTTGTCGCCGCCGCCAAGCTGCTGCTTGCGCTTTTCGATGTCCTTGGCCAGGTCGTTCAGCTCGACCAGCGCTTGCTTGCGGTCAGTCACGTCGGCCTTGTTAAGCTGCTTGGCGCCTTGCTCAAGCTTGGCGAAGAGTTCTTCGGCGTCCTTGAGGTCTTTTTCACGGGCTTCCTTGCGACGCTCGATGAGCTTGCGGCGCATGACTTCGGTGGAAGTCTTGATGCGCTTCTTCTCGGCCAGGTTGGGCACCGATCCGCCGGCCTTCTGCTCGTTAACCGCCGGATTGAGAAATAGCACCAACAAAAAGACGATGGCCGTCGGCGCGATGGGCAACCAAGCCCAGCGGCCCAGCCGCACGCGGAACTGATCGCTCACATGCAGCCGCTCGACGCGCTTGACGGCGTCTTCAATCAACGCCCGAGCCGCGGGCGTTTCGACTTGTTCGGGCAGCAGCGCGAACGTGCTGGAAATTCGCTCTTTCAATCCAAAACGCCGATCGATCTCCAGAGCGGCGTCGAGCTCGCTGCGACGGGTGAACAGGCACCACGCCAGCGCGACGACCAGCCCGCTGCCTACCGCGATGGCCGGCCAGGCCCAAGCGAGTAAACCGAGCGGATAATATTTGTCGACGGCGACGAGCACCGCGGCAATGAGCAGTGCCGCGAACCAGCACCAACTCAGCACACGCAAGAACCGTTGAAAGGTGAGACGCCGACGAGCACGACGAACCTGTTGCTTCAGAACGTCCATTGCGGTTTACCTCCGGAGAAGAACCTGCGCCCGGAACGACCGTTAGTGTAACGTATTGGCAGGGGGGAATGCCAATGGATTTTATCGGAATTTGGGAGCAGGGAACAGGATTCGGGATTCGGGGGTCAGGGTTCCGAGTCGTGCGCACCTCGGTTCCGCTTGCGCCGCCCGACGGTCTCGGAGGATGGCCTTCTAGGCCGTCCTGCTCGGCTTAACGCTTTGGTATGCTAGGTATCCTGGAAAGCCGTCCTGCCTCGGTGAATGTCGTCAGCGAAAGTTCAGAAAAACGCGAATTCCATGGCCGCTAGCCAAATTACCGAAATCCCGCTGCCCAGCCCGGTCGATCGGCCGCGGGCCGATGTGGTGATTTTCGACGGGCATTGCCGGATATGCACCGGGCAGATTCGGCGGCTGGCGCGGTGGGATTGGAGCGGGCGGCTGGCTTATCTCTCGCTCCACGACGCCGAGGTTGCCCGACGCTGGCCCGATCTGACTCACGATGCGCTCATGGAAGAGATCTATATTGTCGATCAAGCGGGCCGGCGGCATCGAGGCGCCTCGGCCTTGCGGTATCTCTCGCGCCGGCTTCCTACGCTGTGGTGGATGGCGCCGATCCTGCACCTACCTGGAACGCTGCGATTCTGGCAGTGGCTTTATCGGCAGATCGCTCAACGGCGCTATCGTTTCGGCCGCATCGAGACCTGCGACGACGGCTCGTGTCGGTTACACGCGAAGTAAGCGTTCCGGCTTCCCGCTCTCGGAAGGGCAAGTTATACTGCCGGGCGTCGCTTTCGGAACACCGGCCTGCGTTCACCGAGATCTCGAGCTGATGCCCAAGTACGTCGTTCGCGTGGGGGTAATGCGGATGTTGGGGGTCTTCACGACCAGCCGCGGCGAGGTGCTGGCCCGCGGCGCCCAGGTGATCACCCGCACCGACCGGGGCCTGGAGTCGGGCGAAGTGCTCTGCGAAGCCACCGACGAAGCGGTCGCCCAGATCAACGATCCGCGCCGCGGCCAGATTCTGCGGCAGGCCACGCCCGACGACCAGCGCGAGGCCGCCCGCCTGCGCCAACAGGCGCTGGCCGAATTGGCGACCTGCGAGCGTCTGGTCGCCGAAATGCAGTTGCCCATGCAGTTGGTCGATGTCGAGCACATCTTCGGCGGCGAGCGAATTGTCATTTATTACCTGGCGGAAAACCGCGTCGATTTTCGCGAGCTCGTCAAGCGATTGGCCTCGGAGTTTCAAACTCGGATCGAAATGCGGCAGATCGGCGTCCGCGACGAGGCCAAACTGCTGGCCGACTACGGCGACTGCGGCAAACCGGTCTGCTGCAACACCCATCTCTCGGAGATGCCCCCGGTCTCGATGAAAATGGCCAAGCTTCAAAAGGCGACGCTCGATCCCACCAAAATCTCGGGCCGTTGCGGGCGGCTGAAGTGTTGCCTGCGCTACGAATACGACACCTACGAGGCGATGCAAAAAGAACTGCCGCCCATCGGCGCCGACATCATCACGGCCGGCGCGCGCGCCCGCGTGCCGGCCCATGA